>JBJMJL010000080.1:0-14318 GCA_045806365.1 Gaiellaceae bacterium | reverse complement strand
TGAGCAGGTTCGAGCGGGCGCGGTGGTCGGCGTAGGCAGTCGGGCAGGCGAACGGGTCGGGCTCGTCCGAGAAGAAGTAGCCGAACACCTTCGCATCGCCGATCGCGGCGGTCGCGGTGGCGCGCACGGTCGCGTCGGACTGCTCCCAGGAGCAGGAGGAGTTGTTGTAGTCGCCGACCCAGATCAGGCCCTGCGTGCCGAGCGGAAGGTCGTCAGCCTGAGAGGCAGAACCGACATCGAGCAGGTTGTAGCCGTAGTTCGCGGCTGCCTGATTGCCCTGGTCGGAGTTGATCATGAAGCGGAACGGCGGTGCAGTTCCCGCGCCGCCGCCACCGCCACCTCCGCCGGTGCCGCCGCCCCCGCCGCCGGCACAAGCGCTCGCCGAGGCAGTGACCGAAGCCATCTTCGAACGGTTGCCCGCAGCATCGAACGCGTCGATGGCAAGCGTGTGGCTCGTCCCGCACACCAGCCCCGCGAACGTGAACGACGTTCCGCTCCCATCGGAGACGAGCGAGCCATCGAGGTAGCGGCCGTAACCGGTGACGCCGACATTGTCGGTCGACGCAGACCAGGAGACGGAGATGCTGCTGTCGGTCGTACCGATGACCGTGAGGTTGGCAGGGGTTGTCGGAGCCTTCTTGTCGCAGCTTCCCTTGCGGCACGGCCTCGGCGCCGCGCTCGCCGAAAGCGAGAAGAGGGCGATGAACGCTACGACCAGCGCGAAGACCAGCGTCGAGCGCGCAAAAACAGGCGTGACTGGACGTTCGAGGTTCATCCTCATCCCTCCTCGTACGATCGAGCGAAGGGCGACGACGGCCGCAGCAGCACCGCTGACATCTGTCGAGCGCGTGCTATCGCCGACGCCTTCCGGCTATGACTGAGGGCCGGAGTCCCCCGTGCCTCGGCGGAAAAACCTCCGATCTACGCTCTTTGCGGCGAAAACGTTTCTGCCGGTACGGCTACATTGCGGCTCTGGGCGGTTAGCTCAGCTGGGAGAGCGCCTGCCTTACAAGCAGGAGGTCGGCGGTTCGATCCCGTCACCGCCCATCGATCAAAGGCTTGCCGAGGAGGCGCCTTTCGGCTCCGGCGGACTCCCCGTGCGCCGGGTCATGAGCCCGGATACGGCGTGCCGGCGGCGCGGTCCTCGAAGCAATCCGGGCAGATGCCATGCGTGATGAAGTGCCGCTCGGACAGCGGCATGACCTGGGCCTCGAGGTCGTCCCAGACGCCGTCGATTGAACGCCGCTCGCACCAGGCGCACAGAGTCACTTTCACAGGGAAGAGCTGGCGAGACGGCCCACGGGGTCTGGGGGCGCCGGCTGCACCTGAACGGTCAGGAGCGGCCATGGCTACTGCAGGCAGTGTCCCTCCAAGCGCCGACGGCGTCAATGCCTACGGCCGAAGCGCGAGCAGGCGCTAGCTGTCGGCGTGCCTGGGGCGTTTACGCGCGGACGCCGCGAGGCTCAAGAAGACCGCGGCGAATACCAAGAAGACGACACCAATGCCCGACGAGTCCCGCACGAAATCGACTACCGCGATGATGAGGAACAGCACGCCGGCAATGGCGTTACCCAGTCCTTGCCTCGACATCTTGCAACCCTATGCGCCGGACTGCAGGCTCCGCCAATTGCTCGCCGGCTGATCCGACAGTTTCAGCGTTCGGTGGCCGGAGACGTTCTCGCACAGAGGCCGGTCGAAGCGTGGTGCAGGCCGGTGGGCCGAGACCCCGCCTCCGGCCTCTTTGACCGATCGCGCGCAAGTTCCCGGTCGAGAGACGCGCCGTACGTCGAAAGGGCTAGAGGAGATAGGTCATTCGGCCCATTGCGCCGGAGTAGCGCGGCATCTAGCGTGGGTGGCGTCTTCGCGAGCACGCAACTGCGGCTCCATGCTGGCTTGCGGGTAACTGAACCGCCGGGAGTGAAGGAAGAGGTGGCGGCCCACCTCCTCCGATGCCCGGCGGTTCACTTACGGGGCCGCCGAGCTCGCCGGCCAAAGCTCCTCTACGAGCTCGGGGTCGGTGCGCCGAACAACGAAGCGCAGCACCGCCGCGACCAGCAGGGCGTCGTCGAGGTGGCCGACGACCGGGATGAAGTCGGGCACGAGGTCGATGGGTGACGCGAGGTACGCGAGCAACGCGACGAGCAGGAGCTTGTGACGTCGAGGCACGCGCGGATGTCGCACGAGCCGGGAGAAGAACACGGCGCCGTCGCGGAGAAACCGCGCGTCGCGCTTTCGGCCGTCGACACGTGTCGCCATGACCAGCGAAGCTTAGGCCGATGCCTGACGACGTCCACGAGTGGCTGGTCCAGCACGGGGTCGACGACGCCGGGCCGTTGGAGACGGTGCACCAGAGGGCGTGGTCGTCGGTGCTGCGCGTGCCGACGGCGGACGGCGACCTCTTTCTCAAGCAAGAGGAGCCCGTCCAGGCATTCGAAGTGGCGCTGACAGTTGCGCTCGCTTCGCGTTGGCCCGATCGAACTCCCGAGGTCGTCGCCGCGGATCCCGAACGTGCGTGGCTGCTGCTGCGCGACGCCGGCACGAACGTCGCCGACTCGGGCGACCTGGACGCGTTTGCGCAGGCGCTGTCGTTGTACGGCGAGTTGCAGGTCGGCGAGGCCGGACACGTCGACGAGTTCCTCGCGATGGGCCTGCGCGACCTCCGCCTGCCCGTGGTCGCGGACGCGTACGAGGCGTTCTTCGAGCGCGATCATGGACTGGAGCCGGACGAGACCCACGCACTCGCCGCGCTTGCACCGCGCTATCGAGAGCTGTGCGAGCAGCTCGCGACATTCGGACTACCGCCGTCGATCCAGCACGACGACCTCCACCAGTGGAACGTCTTCGTGCGCGGCGACCGCGTCGCGATCTACGACTGGGGCGACTCGAGCGTCGGCTTCCCGCTCTGGTCGTGGCTGAAGCCGCTTCGTGCAGCGGGTGAGTACGGCGTCGATCCCGCGCCGCTGCTCGGCGGGTACCTGGCGCCGTGGGCGGCAGTCATGCCCGAGCGCGAATTGCGCGCGGCCGTCGAGCTGGCGATTCCGACGGGAGCATTCGCGTATGCGCTGCAGATCCGCAGGCAGTTCGACGCGATGCCGCACGCCGTCGACAACTACGGGACGTATCTTCCGCAGAATTTGCGGCGGCTGCTCGAGCTGCTCGAAGCGACCTAGAGTTCGCGCATGCGCGTACGCGACCTCAACTGGATGCAGCTCGAGGAGTATCTGCAGCGCGACGACCGCATCGTCCTGCCCGTCGGCTCGACGGAGCAGCACGCGTACCTCTCGCTCGAAACCGACAACATCATCGCCGAGCGGCTCGCCGTCGAGGCCGCCGAGCCTCTCGGCGTTCCCGTGCTGCCGGTGCTCGCGTACGGGATCACGCCGGGCTTCGGCGCGTTTCCGGGGAGCCCGACCTTACGGCTGGAGACTTTCGTGGCCGTCGTCCGCGAAATCCTCGAGTCGCTCTACGGCCAGGGCTTTCGCCGCTTCCTGATCGCGAACGGCCACGGCGGCAACACCTCGGCGCGCGTCGCCGTGATGGAGTGGATGACGAGTCACGACGATGCTGTCGTGCTGTGGCACGAGGCTTGGGAGGGGCGACCGGACGAGCTGGCGGCGGAGATCGATCCCGACTACGACCACGCATCGTGGTCGGAGAACTTTCCCTGGACGCGGCTCGCGGGCCTCGAGCTGCCGCAGGACCGTAAGGCGCCGTTCGCGCGGCCCCGCTGGAGCCGCCCGCAGGAGTGGAGAGACGCGCTCGGCGACGGTTCCTTCGGCGGCCTCTACCAACGCCCGGACGAGGACGTCCTGCGCGTCTGGAACGCAGCTGTCGAGCAGCTGCGCGAGCGGCTCGAATCAGCCTGGCCGTAGCTCCGCCGCCGGTGCGACGAGCTCGTCGTGGCCTGAGGTCGCCAACTGGGTTAGACGCTAGCCTCTTCGCGGTGCAGCACGACCACGACCATCGCCTCGCGACCGACCGGCGTGCGCTCACGGTGGCGTTTGCACTCGTCGCCGCGTTGATGGTCGTCGAGGTCGCCGCCGGGGTAGCGGCGCACTCGCTCGCATTGCTCGCGGACGCGGGCCACATGCTCACGGACGCGGCGGCGCTGGCATTCGCACTGATTGCGTCGGCGATGGCGGCGCGGCCGGCTGCCGGACGCTGGACGTTCGGGTACTCGCGGGTCGAGATCCTCGCGGCTCAGGCCAACGGGATCACGCTCGGCCTGCTGGCGCTCTGGATCGTCTGGTCGGCCGTTCACCGTCTGCTCGACCCGCACGACGTGCGCGGTGGCATCGTGCTCGTCGTCGCGCTCGGCGGCGCGCTGGTGAGCCTGCTCGCCAGCGTCGTGCTCGCGCGCGCGAGCAGGGAGAGCCTGAACGTGCGCGGCGCGTTCCTCCACGTCGCGACCGACGTCGCCGCATTCGGCGCCACCGCGGTGGCCGGCGGTCTGATTCTCGCGACCGGCTGGAACCGGCTCGATCCGATCGCCAGCCTGCTCGTCGCGGCGTTGATGGCCTGGTCGAGCTGGCAGCTCTTGCGCGAGTCGACGGCGATCTTCCTGGAGCGCGCACCGAACGATGCCGACCCCGATGCGATCGGCCGGGCACTGGTCGGGGAGGCTGACGTCGTCGAGGTGCACGACCTCCACGTCTGGACGGTCACGAGCGGCTTTCCGGCGTTGTCCGCTCATGTGCTCGTCTCGCCCGACGCAGATTGCCATGCCGCACGGCGGCGCCTCGAGCAGACGCTGGTCGAGCGCTTCGGGCTGACGCACACGACGTTGCAGGTCGATCACGCCGAGCCGGCGACCACTCGGGTCGTCCTCGGCGACGCCGTCGCGCGCCGCGCCCCCGTCGAGCGTCGCTAGTCTCGTTAGTCTCCCCCGGTGCCCAGCCTGGAGGGGAAGTCGGCGGTCGTCACCGGCGCGTCGAGCGGCATCGGGGCGGCGACCGCGCAGGCGCTCGCGGCCGAAGGTGCACGCGTCGTCGGCGGTGCGCGCCGCACCGACCGGATCGTGCGTCCGATCACGCCGCTGGAGCTCGACGTCACAGATCTCGCCAGCTGCGAACGGTTCGTCACGGCCGCCTCGGAGGAGCTCAGCGGCATCGACATCCTCGTCAACGCGGCCGGCCTCGCGCTCGGCCGCGAGCCGTTCGACGAGAGCAGCGAGGAGGACGAGCGACTCGTGCTCGACACGAACGTCAACGGCCTGATCCGCCTGACGCGGCTCTGCCTGCCGCACATCCGCGACGACGGCCACATCGTCAACATCGGCTCGGTCGCCGGACGGCAGGCGTACGAGAAAGGCTCGCTCTACGTCACGTCCAAGTTCGCCGTGCGCGGCTTCACGTACGCGCTGCGCGAGGACCTGCTCGGGCGGCCGATCCACGTCTGCACCGTCGACCCCGGGCTCGTCCAGACCGACTTCTCGCTCGTGCGCTTCCGCGGCGACGAGGACACGGCGCGGAAGGTCTATGAGGGCGTCGAGGCGATGAAGCCCGAGGACATCGCCGAGTGCATCGTCTTCGTCGTGACCCGGCCGCAGCGCGTGAACATCGACGAGCTCGTCGTCAAGGCGCTGGCGCAATCGTCCGGCGGACGCATACTGCGAACCGAGAGCTGATGAATCAGCAACTCCGGATCCTCGAGGGTGCGACCTTCTGCATCTGCGACGAGCTCGGCGACCTGCAAGGCAGAGTCGAGGGGCTGTTCGCGCAGGACACGCGCTTCCTGTCGGCGCTGAAGCTGACGATCAACGGGCAGCGGCCGCTGCTGCTCTCCTCCGACAAGATCGAGTACTTCTCCGCCGCGTTCTTCATGCGCAACCCGCTCGCCGGTGCCCTGGCGGCGGACGTGCTTTCGATCCGGCGCGAACGCTTCGTCGGCGACGGCATGCAGGATTCCTTCGTCGTCGAGAACCAGGGCATGGAGCGAGTCGAGTTCGACCTCGAGCTCGAGGTCGCCGCGGACTTCGCCGACATCTTCGCCGTCAAGGACTTCGACTCCGCGCTCGGCGACCCGGTGCGCGCGAAGCCGCTGCCCGATCCGCAGCCCGTCGAGTACGACCCTGAGCGCAACCAGTTCCTCATCGCCGACAACGGCGAGCTGCCGCTGAAGACGCAGCTGATCTTCTCGGAGCGCGGGGAGGTCGACGGCTCGACCATGACGTTCCATCTGGCGCTCGACCCGCGCGAGCGCTGGAGCCTGCACGTCGAGGTATTTCCGCTGCCCGACGGCGAGCTCGTCGCGCCGCGCTTCGCAGAGCTGCGGTTCGGCGAAGAGGTGGGCCGTGTCCGCGACTCGTTGGCGGCGTGGCAGCTCCGCGTGCCGCAGCTGCGTGCCTCGTGGGATGCGCTCGGGCACGGGTTCGGCCAGTCGGTGTCGGATCTCGCCTCGCTCCGGATGCGCTCCGACAACGGCGGGATCGGGAAGCTTCCCGGCGCGGGCGTGCCGTGGTTCATGACGGTGTTCGGCCGCGACACCATCATCACGTGTCTGCAGACGCTCCTCTTCGGCCCGGAGCTTGCGCGCACCGCGCTCGAGGTGCTGGCCGACCTGCAGGCGAAAGAGGACAACCCGCAGCTCGACGCCGAGCCGGGCAAGATCGTGCACGAGGTGCGCCACGGCAAGGCGGCGCGCACCTGGTTCGAGCGCTATTACGGCACCGTCGATGCGACACCGCTGTACCTGATCCTCCTCTCCGAGGTCTGGCGCTGGACCGACGACGCGGCGCTCGTGCGCGATCTCAAGCAGCCGGCGCTCGCCGCGCTCGACTGGATCGAGAAGTACGGCGACCGTGACGGCGACGGCTTCGTCGAGTACGAGCGGCGCACCGACCACGGGCTCGACAACCAGTCGTGGAAGGACTCGTGGGACTCGCAGCGGTTTCACGACGGCGCGCTTGCGCGCACACCGATCGCGCCGTGCGAGGTGCAGGGCTACGTCTATGACGCGAAGCGCCGCGTCGCAGAGCTCGCACGCGAGGTCTGGCGCGAGCGCGAGCTCGCCGCGCGCCTGGAGGCTGAGGCGGATGAGCTGCGCAACCGCTTCGACGAGGCGTTCTGGGTCGAAGACCGCGGCGGGTTCTACGCGCTCGCGCTCGACGGGGAGAAACGCAAGGTCGACTCGCTCGCCTCGAACATCGGGCACCTGCTCTGGAGCGGCATCGTGCCGCCGAATCGCGTCGACGCCATTGTCGACCAGCTGATGGGCGACGAGCTCTGGTCGGGCTGGGGTGTGCGGACAATGTCCACGGGCGACGCCGGCTACAACCCGCTCTCGTACCACAATGGCACCGTGTGGCCGCACGACAATTCGATCGTCGCCGCCGGGCTCGCGCGGTATGCGCGCTGGCCCGAAGCGCAGCGCGTGATCCAGCGCATGCTGACCGCGGCGCAGCACTTCAACTATCAGCTGCCGGAGGTGTTCGCGGGCATGCGCCGCTCGGAGACGCCGTTCCCGATCGCGTACCCAACGGCGGCACGGCCGCAGGCGTGGGCGGCGGGCGCGCCCGTGTACCTGCTGCAGTCGCTGCTCGGCCTCCAGCCCGACCGCCGTCGACACTCGCTGGAAACGGTCGCGCCGCAGGAGCTGCCGTCGTGGGCCGGAACGATCCGCCTTTCCGGCATCCGCGCCTTCGGCACGCTGTGGGATGCGCGGCTCGAGAACGGCACCGTCCGGGTTGACGCGGCGTGAAGGTCGCGATCCTCGCGCCGGCGTGGTTCGCGGTGCCGCCGACCGGCTACGGCGGCATCGAGTGGATCGTCGCGCTGCTCGCCGACGCGCTCGTCGACGCCGGGCACGACGTCACTCTGTTCGCGTCCGGCGACTCACGCACGAGGGCCGAGCTCGCGGCCGTCTTCCCAGAGGCGCCGAGCCGCCAGATCGGCCGCACCTTCTGGGAGCTGAAGCACGCGCTGTCGTGCTTCGCGCGTGCCGACGACTTCGACGTCATCAACGACCACACGGGGATGCTCGGCGCGGTGCTCGGCGCGACGACGTCGACGCCGCTCGTCCACACGGTGCACGGCCCGCTCGACGGCGAGCCCGGCGAGATCTACGAGCTGATCGGGAAGGTCGCGCCGCAGGTCGGCTTGATCTCGATCTCGATGAACCAGCGCAAGCCCAAGCCGCATCTGAACTGGGTTGCGAATTGCCATAACGCGCTCGACTTCTCCGTGTACCCGTGCAAGCCGCACCGCGGCGACTACCTGCTCTTCCTGGGGCGCCTGAGCCCGGACAAGGGAGCCCATCGCGCGGTCGCGGTCGCGATGGAGACCGGCCTGCCGCTGAAGCTCGCGGGCAAGCTGCAGGAGCCTAAGGAGCGCGAATACTTCCACGAGCTCGTCGAGCCGCATCTCGTCGACGGGATCGAGTACCTCGGCGAGGTCACGCACGGGGAGAAGGTGGAGCTCCTGCAGAACGCGCGCGCGACGCTGTTCCCGATCGAGTGGGAGGAGCCGTTCGGCCTGGTGATGATCGAGTCGATGGCCTGCGGCACGCCGGTCATCGCAACCCGGTGGGGCGCCGTGCCGGAGGTAATCGAGCACGGGCGCAGCGGGATCATCGTCGACAACTACAGGGACATGCCGGCCGCGCTCGAGCAGGCCGATGCGCTCGACCCGCTGGAGCTACGCCGCTACGTCGAGGAGGAGTTCTCGCCGCAGCACATGGTGAGCGACTACGTCGCGGCCTACGAGGCGGCGATCGCGGCCGGCCGGTAGTCGCGCACGCCCGGGACCGAGACCACGACGGCGGTCGTGACGACGATCCAGACGGCGCCGAAGACGAGATACGCCGACATGCCGACCGCGTCGGCGATCGGGCCGGCGAGCGCGTAACCGAGCGGCAGGAAGACCATCGCGCACATCCAGCTGTAGGCGCTGACGCGGCTCAGCTTCTCGGGCGCGATCTGCCGCTGGATGCCGGTCTCGAAGATCACGGAGCCGAGCGAGAACGAGAAGCCGGCGACGAGCGCCGCGATCGCGATCACGACGAACGACGCATGCGCGGCCAGCAGGAGGCTTTGCACCGACGTGAGCGCGAAGATCGAGCCGACGACGATCCACGGCCGTCCCGGCTGGACGCGGAGCCCGATGACCGCGCCGGCGAGCGCTCCGACGCCTTCGCCGGTGACGACCGTCCCCCAGGCGCCGGCGCCGCCGAGTTCGTGCTTCGCAATGTAGGGCCCCAGAACGAAGAACGGTGCGTACGTGATCACGAAGTAGAACGCGATCCACAGCGTCAGCAGCCAGACCCAGGTGTGCTCGGTGAACGCCTGCCACCCCTCGCGCAGCTCACGCAGGAAGTTCGGCGCCGCCGCGGCCCGCGCGCGCCGCGGCAGTCGGATGCCCGCCAGCAGCAGCGCGCTGGCGGCGTACGTCCCCGCGTCGACGAGCAGCGCGGTGCCGCTACCGATTGTCGCGACTATCGCGCCGCCGGTCGCGGCACCGATGGGGAAGGCGAGGAAGCGCGCAATGCCCATGAACGCGTTCGCCTGCTGCAGCCGCTCCGCCGCGACGACCTCCGGAACGAGCCCGGTCGACGCCGGCGAGTAGAACGCGGTCGCGGCGCCGCCGAGCGCCTGCAGGACGAAGATCTGCCAAATCTCCGCGTGGCCGCTGAGGAGCAGTCCGCCCATCAACGCCCGCACGCAGAAGTTTGCGGCGTCCGACGAGATCATCACGAGCCGCCGCGGCAGCCGGTCGGCGACGATGCCGCCGAACAGCAGCGTCGCAACCTGCGCGACCGTCCAGCATGCGAACGCGATGCCGGTGTCAGTCGCCGATCCCGTCAGGTCGAGGACGGCGAACGCCACAGCGATCGGCGCGAGGTATGTGCCGAAGTACGAGATCGAGCGGGCTGCGAAGAGCAGCCAGAAATTCTTCGTCACGTCGTGAGCCCGTTGCGCCGCTTGTCCCAGTAGCGCTCCAGCCCTGCGTACGACTGCCAGAAGGGCATTGCGCGTTCGTACTCCTCGAGGCCACTCGCCACGTCCTTCCGGACGAGCTCGCCGAAGGCCTCTTCCGTGATGTCGCCCTCGGTTCGGTCGACCCACTCGTGCAGTCGGCGGCGCAGCTCCTCGAGATGGCGCGGGACATCGTCCGCAACGCCGAAGTGAACGAGTGCGAGCCGCGCGGGCGCGCGGCGCTCGACCTCGTCCAGCGTGCGCAGCCATGCGTCGAGGTCGAACTCCGGCGGAGGGGTCGGGGGCAGGACGGTCGTGTACGGCTGCACGCGCACGCCTGCGGCGTCGCCCGCGTACAACGTCCCGTCCTCGTGCAGGAAGCAGACGTGGTGCGACGCGTGTCCGGGAGAGGGAAAGCACTCGAGCCCGACGACGCGCTCGCCGACGATGCGGACGTTTTGCTCGGGCACAGGCGCGAGCTCGCCCCAGAGCTCGTCGAACGTGTCGCCGTAGAGGCGGCGCGCGCTCGCCTCGAGGCGCGACGGGTCGACGAGATGCGGCGCGCCGATGGGCGAGACGTGCACCTGCAGAGCCGGATGCTCGCGCACGAGCACGCCGGCGGCGCCCGCATGGTCGAGATGGATGTGCGACAGCAGCAGGTGACGCACCTCGCTCAGCTCGAGCCCGCGTGCGCGTAGTCCGTCGTGCAGCCGCTCGACGCACACCGAGGGGCCGCAGTCGAAGATCGCCGGCCCGTCATCGGTGTGGACGACGTAGCAGCCGATCACATGCTCGGCGCCCTGGTGGAGAAGGTCGAGAGGATCCGGGCTGATGCCCGGATCCTCTCAGTGACCTACAGGAGGTGCCGGAGGATGGCGCGGAGCACGGACGCGATCAGGTCGCGCTCCGGCGGCGCGGCGCTCGGCAGGCCGGCGCGCACGAGCATCTCCGTCAGCTGCGACGCGCCTCGGTACCAGCCGCCCAGCGTCCGCTGGTTGCCCCAGAACTTCTGGCCGGCCCGCATGTAGCTGGTCGGCCCGTCGGCAGCGTACGGATAGAGCTCCTGCTCGAGCGTGTCGGTCGTCGGGCCCGGCACCGTGTACGTGACGACGTACCGCGGGCCGAGGTCGCCCGGCTTCGCGCGCAGCAGCGGGCTCGGCGACTGCCCGAACACCTCGGGGAAGAACCCCGTTTCCGCGACCAGGAGCCCAAGCGGCGTCGACGTGTCGCCCTCGCCGACACCGCCGATCGTCAGCGGCGCGGCGAGGCCGGGCCCGGCGATCTTCGCCTCCGACGGTCCCTTTGCTGCGGCCGCGCCCGTCAGCACGAGCGCCGTCGCCGCCACGAGCACGACGAGGAGTTTCTTCATGTCTGCTCTACACCGTCTCGCGGGCGCCGGTTCCCGCGGCCACGAGCGCCGCCTCGAGGTCGGCGACGAGATCCTCCGCCGCTTCGAGCCCGACCGACAGGCGAATCAGGTTCCGTGGCGCCGCGAACGGCGCATCGGCCGTCGACGCGTGAGTCATCCGCGCAGGATGCTCGATCAGGCTCTCGACGCCGCCGAGCGACTCCGCCAGCTGGAAGATCCTCGTCCGCGCGACGAGCTCGACGGCCTCCTCCTCGGACTCGACGAGGAAGGAGATCATCCCACCGAAGTCGCGCATCTGCCGGGCTGCGATGTCGTGACCGGGATGCGTCGGCAGCCCGGGATACAGCACGCGCTCGACGCGCTCATGCCGTGACAGCCAGAGCGCGATGACGTGAGCGTTCTCGCAGTGACGGCGCATGCGTACAGCGAGCGTCTTGATCCCGCGCAGGACGAGCCAGGCGTCGAACGGGCCGGGAACGGCGCCGAGCGACTTCTGCAGGAAGAGCAGGCGCTCGGCGATCGTGGGGTCGTTCGTACCGGCGAAGCCGCCGAGCACGTCCGAATGGCCGCCGAGGTACTTCGTCGTGGAGTGGACGACGATGTCCGCGCCGAGCTCGAGCGGCCGCTGCAAGTACGGCGTCGCAAACGTGTTGTCGACGACGACGATCGCCCCCGCCTGGTGCGCAGCGTCGGCAGCCGCGCGGATGTCGATCACATTGAGCAGTGGGTTCGTCGGCGTCTCGAGCCAGACGATGCGCGTCCGCTCGTCGAGGTGCTGCGCGAGCCCGCCGCCGATCTCGGCCGCCGGCACCCACGCGAACTCGTAGCCTTTCGGCTCGTAGACCTGCGAGAACATGCGGTAGACACCGCCGTAGACGTCGTTGACCGAGACGATGCGATCGCCGGGCGAGACGAGGTGCATGATCGTCGTCACGGCGCCGAGCCCCGACGCGAATGCGAAGCCGTGCTCGGCCGACTCGAGGGAGGCGAGGCAGAGCTGCAAGGCCGTGCGCGTCGGGTTCGCGACGCGTGCGTAGTCGTAGCCCTTGTGCTGCCCGACGGCGTCCTGGACATACGTCGACGTCTGGTAGATCGGAACCGTGATCGCGCCGGTCGCCGGGTCCGGCTCCTGCCCGTCGTGAATCGCGCGGGTCTCGAAGTCCACTATCGCTCGATGCTACCCGCGCCCAGCCAGCGCGCGAGGCTCCGCAACGGCTTGTCCAGCGAGACGGGCTTCGCGCCCGGCTCCCAGTGCACGGAATTGACGCGCAGTACGCCGGCCTTCCGGTCGAGGACCGGATCGATGCGGCCGATCAGCCGGTCGCCGCGCAGGATGGGCAGGACGTAGTAGCCGTACTCGCGCTTCGCCTGCGGCACGTACATCTCCAACCGGTAGCGGAACCCGAAGAGCGCCTCCATGCGGTCGCGATCGTGGATCAACCGGTCGAACGGGGAGAGAAACGTCGTCCGCGCAGGCACCGGGCGGTCGTCCGCCTCTGGATGGATTTCCCAGCCACCGTCGCGCGCGGCCCTGATGCCGAGCGCCCGGAAGTGCTTCTCCTGGAGCAGCCGCTCGGCCTCTTCGAGCGGCGGCGGGTCGACGTGGGGATACCACCGCTCGGCGAGATCCCACCTGCGCTGCTTTCCCTGGCGTCCGACGACGGCGACGACTCCGCGGCCCTCGAGCAGCTCGAGCATCAGCGTCACCTTGCGGCTGCCCCACCACTCACTCGGGTCGCGCGACACCATCAGGTCGGCCTCGATCTCGCGCGAGAGGAGCGGTCCGTGCTGCTCGAGCTCGCGCAACAGGTGGCGCTTGAAGCGCGCGTTCGTCTCGAGGAACTCCATGCCTCGGCGCTCCCAGGCGTATCTGCCGGTGCGCTTCCGCCGCATCCGGGCGAGGACGAGTGGATAGTCCTCGATCGGACGGATGAACGCGCCGGACTCGAACAGTTTCTTCTCCTGCCACAGCAGGCGGTTGAGCTCGGCGACCTCGTATTCGCCGAGGCGGCTCCAGAGCACGAGGGTCTGCGGCGTGGCAATGCTCGAGATCGGGTCGATCTGCAGAAAGCCGAGCCTGCGCACGGTCTCGAGCAGGTTCGTCGCACTCCCGTCGAGGAGCTGAGCGCGGACCGCGATCCGCCGCGCGGCGGCCGGCGTCACTCGGGGGGAGGCGCGGTGCGTGGCAGCACGAGCTCGAAGCTCGCGCCGCCGTCGACCGAGTGGTACAGGAGGTCGCCACCGTGGGCGCGTGCGTACGCGCGCGCGATGGCGAGCCCGAGGCCGGCGCCGGTGCTCTTCTGGCGTGTCCGGTCACTGCGCTGGAAGCGATCGAACATGTGCGGGACGAAGTGTGGGTCGATTCCCTCGCCGCTGTCCTCGACGACGATCCGTAGATGTGTATCGGTCTGCTGCGCGACGAGGCGCACCGGCGGCTCGCCATAGCGGAGCGCGTTCGTGACGAGGTTTCCGACGACGCGCTCGAGCACGGTCCGGTCCACCACGATCTTCTCCGTGTTGCGCGTCTCGATCACGACGTCCTCTTCACGCCCGGCGGCGCTGGCCTGCACGATCTCCTCGAGCTCCGGCTTCAGCGTCAGGAGCTCGGGCGACACCTCGATCGACGCGGCGTCGAGGCGTGACATGTCGAGCAGCTGCTCGACGAGTCGGCTCATGCGCTCGGACTGCGTGTACAGCGTCTCGACGATCTCGGTTGTCGTGTCGGCGTCGAGCTCGCGCCGCGCGAGCGTCGCCGCCAGCCCGTAGACGATGGTCGCCGGCGTGCGGAGCTCGTGCGCGGCGAGCGCGATGAAATCCCGCTGCAGTTGCGTCAACCGGATGACCTGCTCGTGGGCCAGCGACCGGTCGATCGCGATGGCCGCCCGCTGGGCGACGACCTCGAGCAGCTCGACATCGTCCGCCGTGAAGAGCCGCGGCTCGAGCGTCCCGACGTGGACGACGCCGAGCACCTTGCCCTGCGTGATCAGCGGCACGCCGGCCATCGACCTGATGCCCTTCTCGCGCAGGATCGGGTTCACG
>JBJMJL010000079.1:0-7175 GCA_045806365.1 Gaiellaceae bacterium | reverse complement strand
GTCCGAAATGCGTGTGGCTGCGGATACGTTCCGACCGTCAGGTAGTTCGCGTTCGCGGCGCCGACTGTCGCTCCGGCAGGGAGGTACCGGATGTAGACGCGGCCGTCCTTTGTGCGACTGACCTCGTAGGTGAAGCGCGGCTGCGAGCCGGCCCAATACACCGGATGCCCGATGGAGGCAGCGAGCTCGTTCAGGTCCCGAATCGACATCGCCTTCGCCGGCGCGCGCCGCGCTGTCGTCTCGTCGGGGCCGCGCAGCACGAGCCAGAGGATGATCCCGAGGATCACGAGCATCGCGATGCCGGCGCCGACAAGGAGCGCAGGCCGGCGCGCGTGGACGCCGCGCAGGACGTGATGCTGACCCTCCGCAGACACAGGTATCTCGTGATCGTTGGCCGCACTCACCGATACCCAGCTGACGGCCGTCGGAATCCAGCCCAAGCCCTATTGGGTACCGTGGGCTCGTGAGCCGTTCAGTGATCGTTTCCGCCGTTCGAACGCCGTTCGGCAAGCTCGGCGGCTCGCTCGCCGACAAGCCGGCGACCGAGCTCGGCTCGATCGTCATCCGCGCCGCGCTCGACCGAGCCGGCGTCGAGAACGACGAGGTCGAGTACGTGATCATGGGTCAGGTCTTGCAGGGCGGCGCCGGGCAGGCGCCGTCGAGGCAGGCGTCGATCGGTGCAGGGCTCCCGATCGAGATCGGCTCGGACACGATCAACAAGGTCTGCGCGTCGTCGATCCGCGCAGTCGAGATGGCCGACCAGATGATCCGTGCGGGGGATCATCAGGTCGTCGTCGCGGGCGGCATGGAGTCGATGTCGAACGCGCCGTACGTGCTGAAGAAGGCGCGCTTCGGCTACCGGCTCGGCGACGGCTCGCTGATCGACCTGATGATCCACGACGGCCTGACGTCGACGTTCGACAAGCGCCACATGGTCGAGCAGGCCTCGTTCGTTTCCCGTGAGCTGGGCATCGCGCGCGAGGATCAGGACCGCTGGGCGCTCCGCTCGCACGAGCGCGCGGTGAAGGCGAGCGATGAGGGGAAGTTCGGCGACGAGATCGTTCCCGTAGGCGACTTCGCCGTCGACGAGGGCCCGCGACGCGACACGTCGTACGAGAAGCTCGCGGCGCTGAAGCCGGTCTTCGATCCCGAGGGCACGACGACAGCCGGGAACGCGCCCGGTGTGAACGACGGGGCGTCCGCCCTGGTCGTCACGAGTGAGGAGTTCGCGCAGAAGCGCGGCCTCGAGGTGCTGGCGACGATCGTCTCGCAGGCGTACGTCGCCGACGAGTTCGCGTACCTCGCGCGCACGCCGGCGAAGGCGGGGGAGAAGGCGCTGGCGAAGGCCGGCAAGAAGATCGGCGACGTCGAGCGCGTCGAGCTGAACGAGGCGTTCTCTTCCGTCGTCCTGAACTCCGCGAAGCTGCTCGACGCCGATCCGGAAATCGTCAACGTGAACGGCGGGGCCGTTGCGCTCGGCCATCCCATCGGTGCGTCGGGCGGCCGGATCCTCTCGACCATGATCCACGAGCTCCGCCGCAACGGCGGCGGCCTCGGCCTTGCGGCGATCTGCTCGGGCGGGGGCCAGGGCGACGCGCTGCTGATCGAAGTGTGAAGTTCGAGCACGTCCTCGTTGTCGGCGCCGGACAGATGGGCGGCGGCATCGCGCAGGTCGTCGCGGCCTCCGGCCGTCGCGTCTGGCTGCACGACGCAGTGCCCGGTGCGACCGAGCGTGCGCTCGAGACGATGGAGAAGAGCCTGGCGAAGCTCGCGGAGAAGGGCGGGCCGCCGGCGGCAGAGGTCACCGCGCGCGTGCAGCCGGTCGACGACCTCGTGGCGGCCGACCTGATGATCGAGGCCGTCGTCGAGGACGCGGGCGTGAAGGAGGAGATCTTCCGCCGCGCCGACGCGACGCTGCCGCCCGACGCCGTGCTCGCTTCGAACACGTCCTCGATCCCGATCGGCTCGCTCGCCGCCGCAACGAAGCGGCCGGACAAGGTGATCGGGATGCACTTCTTCAACCCCGTGCCGGTCCTGAAGCTCGTCGAGATCATCCGCGGGCGTGACACCTCCGACGAGACCGCGGAGACCATCACCGAGCTCGCGGGCGACCTCGGCAAGACGCCGGCAGTCGCGAACGACTTTCCCGGCTTCGTCTCGAACCGGATCCTGATGCCGTTCATCAACGAGGCTGTGTGGGCCCTGCACGACGGCGTTGCCGAGGCGGAGGCGATCGACACGATCGCGAAGCTCGGCTTCGCTCATCCGCTGGGGCCGCTCGCGCTGGCCGACTTGATCGGCCTCGACACGTGCGTGGCGATCATGGAAGTCCTCCAGGAGGGCCTCGGCGACGACCGCTATGCGCCCTGTCCGCTCCTGCGCGAGCACGTCTCGGCCGGGAGATTGGGCCGAAAGACCGGTTCAGGCTTCTACGAATATTCCTAAGAAGTCATAAAACTCCTGCTCATCGCAAGGTTCTGCGTCGGCGCGAGTCTCCTCTCACACGAACTCAAGTCCAACGGCACCGCTGCCGAGAAACGACTTCAGCTAGGGAAAAGGGAGGCCCGCTTCTTGCGGATCTTGCTGGTCGACGACGATGCCGCGCTCCGAACGTTGTTGAGAACGACGTTCGAGGTTGCGGACGTCGACGTGGTGGAGGCAGAGGGAGCCGACGCCGCGCGCAAGCGCATTCGGTCGGCGCGGCCCGACGTGATCGTCCTCGACGTGAACATGCCGGGAACGACGGGGCTCGAGCTGTGCGCCGAGCTGAAAGCAAACCCGGCGACGAAAGACATCCCCGTCATTCTCCTGACCGGCTCGACCGGCGGTACGACTGTCGCGGCGAGGCGTGCCGGCGCGGACGCGTTCGTCCGCAAGCCGTTCAGCCCGCTCGAGCTGCTGTCCGTTGCGGAGCGCCTCGCCGGCGGGCTGTACGGCGTGCCGTTTCGCGCGACGAAAAAGCGTGGCGCCGGGGCTGAGGAGGAGCTTCTCCTGTACGCGCGCGACCTCCGGCATCTGCTCGAGCTCGAGCGAGGCCAGCGCGAGCTGCTGCAAAGCGCGTACATGCAAACGGTCTCGGCGCTCGCGAGCGCGCTCGAGTCGAAGGACACGGGCACGCGCGCGCACTCGCAGCGCGTACAGAGCTACGCGAGCGAGCTCGCAGCGGCCGTCGGCGAGGAGGTAGTAGTGCGTGACCCGAGCACGCCGTACGGCTTCCTCCTGCACGACGTGGGCAAGATCGGCATTCCCGACGCGGTCCTGCAGAAGCCCGGCCCGCTCAGCCCGGCTGAGCGCCGTCGCATGCAGACGCACACCGTGCTCGGCGAGGCGATGCTCTCCGGCGTCTCGTTCCTGAAGGGCGGCGGGCTCAAGATCGTGCGCTCGCACCACGAGCGCTGGGACGGTCGCGGGTATCCCGACGGTCTCGACCGCGACGACATTCCCCTCGGCGCGCGCATCTTCGCCGTCGCCGACGCGCTGGACGCCATGACGAGCCACCGCCCGTATCGCCGCGCGATGGCCTGGCAGGCCGCTAGAACCGAGATCTTCGAGCAGCGGAAACGCCAGTTCGATCCGGACGTGGTCGACGCGTTCCTCGCGGCAGAGCCCGCTCTCAGGGAGATTCGCCGGGAGCT
Source organism: Gaiellaceae bacterium (assembly GCA_045806365.1). GTDB lineage: Bacteria > Actinomycetota > Thermoleophilia > Gaiellales > Gaiellaceae > 3-1-20CM-4-69-9. The sequence continues at coordinate 3,540 of JBJMJL010000079.1, read as the reverse complement.
CGCGGCCGCCTGACGTACGCTTCAGGCGGCAGATGGACTTCGACCTCAGCCACGACCAGCGCGAGATCCAGGCGCTGACGCGCGACTTCGCGCGGGCCGAGATCGAGCCGAACGCGGCGCAGTGGGATCGCGAGCACGAGTTCCCGCGCCCGCTGTTCGGCAAGCTCGCCGAGCTCGGGCTGATGGGCGTCTGCGTGCCGGAGGAGTACGGCGGCGCCGGCGCGGATTTCGTCTCGTACATCCTCGTGCTCGAGGAGCTTTCGCGCGCGGACGCCGGCGTCGGCGTCACGGTCGCAGTGCATACGAGCGCGGTGACGCTGCCGCTGCTCACCTATGGGACCGACGAGCAGAAGTCGCGCTTCGTCCCGCCGCTCGCCCAGGGCGAGCACCTCGGCGCGTTCGCGCTGACCGAGGCGGAGGCGGGCTCCGACGCCGGCGCGATCCGGACGAAGGCCGCGCCCGTGGACGGCGGCTGGACGATCTCCGGCGCGAAGCAGTGGATCACGAACGGGCGCTACTCCGGGACGTTTCTCCTGTTCGCGCGAACCGATCAGCAGACGGCGGGCGCGCGCGGCGTCAGCGCGTTCATCCTCGACGCCGACCACGTTCGCGTCACACGCGACGAGGAGAAGCTCGGGCTCAACTCCTCCGTGACGAACGACATCGTCGTCGAAGAGGCGCACGTCGAGCGCGACCGTCTCCTGCACGAGGAGAACCGCGGCTTCCGCGTCGCGATGACGACGCTCGACGGTGGCCGCATCGGCATAGCTGCGCAAGCGCTCGGCATCGCGCAGGCGGCATACGACGTCGCGCGCGACTACGCGGTCGAGCGACGCGCCTTCGGGCACCGGATCGGCGACTTCCAGGCGATCCAGCACAAGCTGGCCAACATGTCGATGGAGCTCGACGCCGCGCGGCTGCTCGTCTACCGCGCGGCGTGGCTGAAGGAGCGCGGCCGCCCGCATACCGAGGAAGGAGCGAAGGCGAAGCTGTTCGCGTCGGAGATGGCCCGGCGCCAAACGGCCGAGGCGATCCAGGTGCTCGGCGGCTACGGCTACACGAAGGAGTTCCCCGTCGAGCGCTACTACCGCGACGCGAAGATCACGGAGATCTACGAGGGCACGAGCGAGATCCAGCGGCTCGTGATCGCGCGCTCGATCCTCGGCCTGTCGGAGCGCACGCTTGCCGTCAAGTCGTAAGCGCGACGAGCCGGTCCGGCTCACTCGTATCTACACGCGCGCGGGAGACACGGGCGAGACCTCGCTCGGCGACGGCTCGCGCGTGGCGAAGCTCGACTGCCGCATCGGCGCGTTCGGCACCGTGGACGAGCTCAATGCCGCGTTGGGGGTTGTGCTCGCTCACGCCGACGTCCCCGAAGGCCTGCGCGAGCCGCTCGAGCGCGTCCAGAACGACCTGTTCGACGTCGGCGCCGACCTGTCGGTCCCGTTCGGCATCGGCGACCGCCTGCGCGTGACGCAGGAGCACGTCGACCGCCTCGAAGCGCTCTGCGACGACTTCAACGCGAACCTCCCGCCGCTGAAGAGCTTCGTGCTCCCCGGCGGCACGGCCGTCGCCGCGCGCCTGCACGTCGCGCGCACGACCTGCCGCCGTTCGGAGCGCGACGCGTTGACCGCGGAGGGCGAGCACGGGATCAATCCGCTCGTGCTGGCGTATCTGAACCGGCTCTCGGACTTCCTGTTCATCGCCGCCCGCTGGGCGAACGCGGAGGCCGGCCGCGACGAGCCGCTCTGGCGACCTGGCGGTTAGGGTCAGCGCCGTTTCTGGAGCCGCTTGATGATCCTCGCCAGCGTCGCGGGCGGCGTCGAACGCGGCAGAACGATCGTCGCACCGGCCTTCAGCGCCGACGCCATCGTCTTCGGTCCGGCCGCAAGCGCGACGATCTTCACCGACGGGAACACGGCGTGCAGGTCGCGCACGAGGCCGACACCGAACTCGTCCACGTCGACGACGATGACGCGCACGTCGCGATTCCGGTTCGCCGCGGCGTCGAACGTCGGCTCGACCTCGCTGACGACCTTCCGCCTCTGGTTACCGAGTTGCCCGTCGACATCCTTCGCCGCCGCGCCTGCGAGGACGATCTCGACGCGCTGCACGGGCACGACGCGTCCGAGAATCCGGATGCTGATTGTGCGCGTAACGGTTTCTCGCCCGGCGCGCGCGCTCCAGCGCATCGAGTAGATGCCCGGGCGGCGCACCCGGCGCGGGATCTTCAACTTCAGGATCGTGCGGCCGGCGCGCACGGAAAAGCGCCACGTGTAGAGCTTCACGTGCCGCGGGCTGTAGAGCTGCGCGGTGACGCTGGCCGCGCGCGTCACGGTGACGCGGGCGGCGATCTTCTTCCGTGCTGCGGGCTTGTACCTCGGCGCGGTCACGACCTTGAGCACGAGGCTCGCCGGCGCGCCGCCCGGCGCGACCGTGAGATCGATGGCTGCGCCCTGTTCCGCGAGCACGAGTCCTTCGGGCCCTGTGACTGTCCCGGCCTTGCCGGTGCCGCCGACGGTGACGGTGCCGAGGGTCAGACCCCGTGCGCGCAGCTCCGCCTCGGCGCGGTCGGGGGTCATGCCGACGAGCGACGGCAGCTGGACGAGCGCCGCGGCCGGCTCGCTCTGGTTTCCGGCTAGGTCGGTCTCCTGCAGCCGGAAGCTGCGCGGGTCGCCCGGCTTCCAGCCGGCGACGGTCGCGGCGATGAAGTCCGGGCCGAAGTGGCCGCTGTCGGTGGAGCCCGCGAACAGCGTGACGAAGTCGTACGTGCCGCTGTTGTCGCTGCCAGGGAGCCAGCGGATCGTCAGCCCGTCCGGGCCGACATAACCGCGGACGTTCGTCGGCGCGTGCGGCGGCTCGAGGTCGCGCAGCAGCGCGAACAGCGAGAGGTGCTTGGTCAAGACATGGAAGCCGCTTCCGTCGGTGAAGAAGCCGTCCGTCCAACCGGTCGGCAGGACGCCCGTCGTCGGAACGCGGTGGATGACGCGCCAGGCGCCGTTCTCGTATGTCGCCGGGACGAGCCCGCGCTCGCTCGAGTGCATGACGATCTCGACGGGCTGCGCGAACTCGTGCAGCTGCGTGCCCGCGAGTGCCCACCACGCAGTGACCTCGAGCGCCTCCGGGCCCGGGCCGAAGCCGTTCGTCAGCCCGCTCGGCGGCGGGGACGAAGTGATGCGAAGCACGACCCAGTCGTTACCCGACGTCGACCATGCGCCTGGCGGCATCGTCGCGCTGCCGAAGCCGTCCGGCGACGTCGCGGTCGTGGACGACGACGAGCTCGTGTTCTTCTCGACGTAACCCGAGCCGACGGTGAAGTGGACGCGGAACGGCGTTCGCTTGCCCGTGGCGTCCTGCAGCTCGCCGGCGAGCGTGTGCGGACCGGTGGCGAGGGCGCCGGTGTTGTAGTCGACATGCGTACCGCTCACGACCGGCGCGACCGTCGACCCGCCGTCGAGCGTGACGCCGACGGGCGTCGCCGCCTCGCTCGTCACGAGCGAGATCGCGCTCGCCGAGCCGACGGTCGAGCCGTCGGCCGGC
>JBJMJL010000078.1:0-11275 GCA_045806365.1 Gaiellaceae bacterium | reverse complement strand
TTCGGTCGCGCGACTCGGGCTCCACCCGTGGATCACCAACGTCCAGGTGTCGTGGGTCAAACTCGGGCCGGAAGGCGTCCGTCAGGCGCTCGCCGCAGGCGTGAACGACCTCGGCGGCACGCTGATGAACGAGTCGATCTCGCGCTCCGCCGGGGCGCAGCACGGACAGGAGCTTCCTCCGGAGGCGATGGAGAAGCTGATCCGTTCGGCGGGACGCGTCCCGCGTCAGCGCACGACGCTCTACGGCGACGTGCCCGAGGAACTGAGGCTTGCCTCGTTCGGCGCCGCGCCGCTCGCAGAGCCGTGGAACCCGCCGGTCAAGGACGCGCGGCTCGTCGCCCCGCCGCGACTCGTGCGCCCGGGGTTCGCCTATTCCCAGCTGCCGTAGGCCGGCGCGAGGAAGGGGCTACCCCTGAATCCGGTCGAACCGCAGGAGATCGTCGACGGTCTCACGCCGCCGGATCAGCTCGGCCCGGCCATCGGCGACGAGCACGGCGGCGGGACGTGGGACGCCGTTGTAGTTCGACGCCATCGCGAGCGTGTAGCCCCCGGTAGCGGGAACTGCGAGCACGTCGCCGCGGCGCGGCTCGGGTAGCTCGACCGCTTCGATCAGCACGTCGCCGGATTCGCAATGCTTGCCCGCGATTCGATACGGGCCGAGCGCCGGCTCGTCGACGCGATTCGCAAGCAGCGCCTCGTAGCGCGTGCCGTAGAGCTGCGGGCGGGGGTTGTCCGACATGCCGCCGTCGATCGCTGCTGTTGTGTGCTTGACGGCGCCGACCTCGTAGAGCGTCACGCCCGCCTGGCCGATCAGCGAGCGGCCGGGCTCGAGGATCAGCTGCGCCGGATCGGTCCAGCGCTCGCGCAGATCGCCCACGAGCTCGCCGGCGAAGGCAGCGGGCTCGAGCACCGGATCGTCGCGCGAGTGACGGACGCCGAGGCCGCCGCCAAGGTTGAACACACTGGGCGCCCAGGCGTCGCACCGCTTCGCAACTTCGACCATCCGCTCGACGGCCAGCAGGCTCTCACTTGCGCGCGTCAGCTGCGAGCCGATGTGGACGTGCAGGCCGAGGACGTCCAGCCCCGCGGCACGCGAGTCGGCAACGGCGACCACAGCCTCGTCAGGCGACAGGCCGAACTTCGACTCCGCGTGCGCAGTGCGGATTGCGCGGTGCGTCTCGGCCTCGATTCCAGGCGTCAGCCGGACGAGGACTCGACGGACGCCTGCGGCCGCGGCTCGCTCGATCTCCTCGAGTGCGTCCAGCACGACGAGCGCGCCCGCTTCCGCGGCCGCACGCAGCTCGGCATCCGACTTGTTGTTCCCGTGGAAGACGAGGCGCTCGCCCGAGACGCCGGCGCGCCGCGCGAACTCGAGCTCGCCCAGCGTCGACACGTCGGCGCCGACCCCTTCGGCGGCGAGCAGCCGCAGGAGCGCCACGTTCGGGAACGCCTTCGTCCCGTAGACAACGAGCGCATCCGGGTCCACACGCGCGTACGCGCGCGCACGCGCGAGAACAGTCTCCCGGCAGTACACGACGAGCGGCGTGCCGAACTCCTGGGCGAGCGCCGATGCGCGCACCCCGCCGAGCACGAGCTCGCCGTCAGCGACGGCCGCCGTGTCCGGAAAGAGCTCTAGGACGTCGGACGCGTTAGAGCCTTTTGTGTGCTCGGTTCCGGGGTGTCGACCGGTCATCTCCGACGGGCGACGGGCGAAGCCCGTCGCCCTGTTGGTCGGCGCCGACGAGTCGGCGCCTCAGTCGCTCCACCAGTCCTGGATCAGCTCGGCGTCGCCGGGGCCCGTGTTCGGGGCGCCGATGACGATGAACTCTGCACCGGCGTCCCCAGCCTCGAAGCCGCGGACGGTGTCGCGGTGGACGCGCACGGCGTCCCACTGCTTCAGGTCTCGGACCTCGTCCTCGAGCTTGACGCGGCCGCTGCCGTTCACGAGCACGTACACCTCTTCCTGGTTCTTGTGCTTGTGCGCGAACGGGATGCGGAAGCCCGGCGCAATCCGGAGGTAGCTGACCCCTGCGTTCTCCATCTCGAGCGGGACGCGCGCCATCCGCGCCTCGAGATTCGGCGACAGCCCGAAGTTCGGGGCCTGGTCGTCGACGTCTTCCTTCAGGTTGATGTGCGTGTAATCGGTCATGGCGCTGATTTTCCACCACTGCTACATTCCGAAGCAATGAAGGAGCTGCTTCTGTAGGGAAGGGAGCCACCGCGGCGAAGTCCGCGCCAGCTCCCCACGGCCTCTCTCGCGAGAGGCTTTTTCGTATTCGAGGACGGTTATGGACAAGTACGAGCCGCAGGTAGTCGAGACGAAGTGGCAAAAGGCGTGGGAGGACGCGCGTGCGTTCTACACGCCGAACACCGGGGCGCCCGACGGCAACGAGTACTACGTGCTCGAGATGCTCCCGTACCCGTCCGGGACGATGCACGTCGGGCAGGTGCGCAATTACACGCAGGGCGATGTCCTCACGCATTTCCATCGCCGGAGCGGTCGCCGTGTGATGCGGACGATGGGCTTCGACTCCTTCGGGCTGAACGCCGAGAACGCGGCGATCCGGGACGGGGGTCATCCGCGCGACATCGTCCGCGACAACATCACGCGGATCCGCGCGCAGATGAAGCGGATGGGCTGGGCGATGGACTGGGATCGCGAGGTGGCCAGCCACGAGCCCGAGACCTACCGCTGGACGCAGTGGCTCTTCCTGCAGTTCATGAAGGCCGGCCAGGCCTACCGAAAGGAAGCGCCGGTCAAGTGGTGCCCGAAAGACCAGACGGTGCTCGCGAACGAGCAGGTCATCGACGGCCGCTGCGAGCGCTGCGGCACGGAGGTCGAGGCGAAGAACCTGGTGCAGTGGTTCTTCAAGTACACGACGTATGCCGACGCGATGTTGGACGAGATGGAGCTGCTCGAGTCCTGGCCCGAGCGCGTGCTGGCGATGCAGCGCAACTGGATCGGACGGTCGGAGGGCGCCGAGATCCTCTTCCGCGTCGAGGAGCTCGACATCGACATCCCGGTGTTCACGACCCGCGCGGACACGCTCTACGGGGCGACGTTCTTCGTGCTCGCGCCCGAGCATCCGCTGATCCAGAAGCTCGTCGAGGGTACGCCGCCCGAGGCGGAGGTGCTCGACTACGTGCGCCGATCGGCGGGGCGCACGTTCGCCGAGCGCGAGGAGAAGGAGAAGGACGGCGTCGCCACGGGCCGCTTCGCGACGAACCCGGTCAACAACGCGCGCCTGCCGATCTGGGTGGCCGACTACGTGCTGATGGAGTACGGCTCCGGTGCGATCATGGCCGTGCCTGCGCATGACGACCGCGACTTCGAGTTCGCGCGCAAGTACGACCTGCCCGTGCAGCAGGTCGTCGCGCCGGCTGACGGGAGCGATGCCGACCTGCCGTACGTCGCGAAGTCTGACGAGGCGAAGCTCGTCAGCTCCGCGCAGTTTTCCGACCTGCCGGCGCCCGAAGGGGAGAAGCAGATCGTCGCGTGGCTCGGCGAGCACGGTCGCGGCCGCGCCGCAGTCAGCTACCGCCTGCGCGACTGGCTGATCTCGCGTCAGCGCTACTGGGGATCCCCGATTCCCGTCGTGCATTGTGGCGACTGCGGGATCGTGCCCGTCCCGGACGACGAGCTGCCCGTCCTGCTGCCCGACATCGACGACTACGCGCCGAAGGGCAAGTCGCCGCTCGAGACGGCCGAGGACTGGATCAACGTGCCGTGTCCGCAATGCCGGGAGCCAGCGCGGCGCGAGGCGGACACGATGGACACCTTCGTCGATTCGTCCTGGTACTTCCTGCGCTATTGCGACCCGCACAACGACCACGCGCCGTTCGACCGCGCGGCGATCGACGAGTGGTGCCCGGTCGATCAGTACATCGGCGGCGTCGAGCACGCCGTCATGCACTTGCTGTATGCGCGCTACTTCATCAAGGTGCTGAACGACCTCGGCTTCGTCGGCTTCCGCGAGCCGTTCCCACGGCTGTTCAACCACGGCTGGGTCGACATGGGCGGCGCGAAGATGTCCAAGTCGAAGGGCAACGTCGTCAGTCCGGACGAGCTGATCGCCATGCAGGGAGCCGACGCACTGCGCCTGCACATCCTCTTCATCGGGCCTGCGGACGCGCGTGTCGACTGGCAGACGGAAGGCATCGAAGGGATGGCGCGTTTTCTGCGACGGCTCTGGCGCGTGGCCCATCAGGTTCGCGACGAGCCGTCGGTCGCCGAGGGCGACCTCGCGCACAAAGCGACCGAGACGATCGCGAAGGTGACCGACGACTTTGGCCGCCGCTACGCATACAACACCGCGATCGCGGCCGTGATGGAGCTCGTGAACGACGTCGCGGCCGACCCGACTGCCCGCGGAGCGCGCTTCGCCGTCGAGACCGCGGTCTCGCTGGTACAGCCGGCCGCGCCGCACATCGCGGAGGAGCTGTGGGAGCGGCTCGGGCACTCCGACCTGTGGAAGGAGCCGTGGCCGGTGGCGGACCCGCAGCTGCTGCAGCGAGAGACGTTCGAGCTCGTCGTGCAGGTGAACGGGAAGGTGCGCGACCGCATGCAGGTGCCCGCCGACCTGCCGGAGGAAGAGCTCGTCGCGCGCGCGAAGGAATCGCCGAAGGTGCAGGCGCAGCTGAACGGCGGCGAGATCCGGCAGACGATCGTCGTGCCCCGCAAGCTCGTCAATCTCGTCATTCACTAGACACAGACACGTGACAGTTCTCTCGTCACCCTTCGTGGCGTGGCAGAGCTGTTCACACACCGGCGGCGTGCGCTTGTAGCAGTGTTCGCGCTCGTGGTGGTGCTCGCGCTCGGCGGTCGATTGCTGGCGCGCCCGAGCCACGCGAACATTCCGCCGCCCGTTCGCATCGCAGCGCCCGCGCGTACGCCCGCGGCGGCGAAGCTGTACGTGGACGTCGTCGGCGCCGTGCGGCGCCCGGGCCTCTACACGCTCCGCGACGGTTCCCGCGTCGCGGCCGCGGTCGCGCGCGCCGGCGGGCCGACGCGGCAGGCGCAGCTCGAGCTCGTCAACCTCGCCGCACGCGTTGCAGACGGCGAGCAGGTCGTGGTGCCGCGCCGTGGTGTCGCTGTCGCCGTCGCCGGCGGCCCTGCAGGCGCCGCGTCCGCGGGACCCGTCCACCTGAATAGCGCGACGCTCGAGCAGCTCGACACGCTGCCCGGCGTCGGACCGGTGACGGCCCAGAAGATTCTGGACTACCGCCAGAAGCACGGAGCGTTCGGCTCTGTCGACGAGCTCGACGCCGTGCCGGGGATCGGCCCGGCGCGGCTCGAAACGCTCCGTGACCTGGTGGCGCCGTGAACGCGCGACTGCTCGCCTGCGCGCTGTGCGGCGGCCTCGCAGCTGCGAACGTTGTGCGCATCGGAGCAGGCGTGGTCGCTCTCGTGCTCGCGCTGTCGTTGCCGGGCTTTCCGCGTTCGGTCACGCTCGCGGCCGCTGTCGCACTGGCGGGCTGGTGGTGGGCGAGCGTTCGTCTCGAACAGCTCGACCGCAGCCCGCTCGCGGCGCATGTCGAGGAGGCCGGCCGTGCACGCGTCGTCGTGACGGCTTCGGCGCGGCGGGGGCACTTCTCCATTCGCACCTTCGGAGTCGCCAGGCGCTTTGCCGGGCAGCCGCTCAGCGAAGGCGTGCTGCTCGAGCTCCCTCAGGGCCGCGCACCTCCGCAGGGCGCGGTGCTGAGCATCCTTGCCGTCGTCGGGCTTCCTCGCGCCGCGAGTGGCGGGTTCGACGAGCGCACCTGGTTGCGACGCCGAGGCGTGCACGTTGTCCTTCGCGTCGACGAGTGGCACGTCGTCGGGCATCGCGGCGGTGTCGGCGGCGTCGCGGATGCGGTGCGGCGACGGCTGCGCGGTTCCATCGCGCGCGGGCTGCACGGCGAGCGCGCCGGCGTCGTCGAGGGCATCGTGCTCGGCGAGGACGGCGCTCTCTCGGACAACCTACGAGAGCGGTTCCGTGCAGCGGGCCTCTACCACTTACTGGCGGTTTCCGGCCAGAACGTGGCCTTGGTCGCCGGCGGCGCGCTCGCGCTCGGTTGGCTGCTCGGAATTCCGCGGCTGCTGGCTGAGGTGGGCGCGCTCGCGGCGATCGCGGCGTACGTTCTCGCGGTCGGCGCGCAGCCGTCCGTCGTTCGTGCGGGCGTGGTGGGCGCGCTGTGCTCGCTCGCGTGGTTGGCCGCGCGCGCGTCGGATCGTTGGCACCTGCTGCTCGTGGCCGCGATCGCACTCCTCGGGTGGAACCCGTACACGCTCTTCGACGTCGGCTTCCAGCTGTCGTTCGCCGCCGTCGCGGCGATCTTCCTGCTCGTGCCGCGCTTGCAGCGGTTCCTCGAGGGCTATCCGCTCGGCAGGGCGCGCGGCGTGATCGCCGTGTCCGCGGCCTGCGGTCTCGCGACGGCGCCGATCCTCTGGCTGCAGTTCCACTCGCTCCAGTTGCTCGCCGTTCCTGCGAACGCGGCTGCCGCTCCGGCCGTCGTCCCGCTGCTGGGGCTTGCGCTCGCCGCGACGGCGATCGCCCCGCTCTCGGTGAGCGCGGCTCTGGCGCTGACGTGGCTCGACGGCTGGTGCGCGGCGTATCTCGCAACGGTCGCACGCGTCGTCGGTGGGCTCCCGTTCGCGCAGATCCAGTCGACCCGCGCGCTTCTGGTCCTCCTCGCGGGTGGCCTCCTCCTCGCTGCTTATGCTTTCCCGCAGTGGCGAGCGAGCTCGAGCCTGTCTACCTGATCACCGGCGGCGACCGGCCGAAGATCCAGCGCGCGTTGCGACGCTTGCGCGACCGCATCGGCGAGGAGGCGACCGAGCTGCTCGACGCCAACGACGCGGGTGGAGACGACGCGGTCGCGGCATGCAACGCGCTCGGCCTGCTCGGCGGGGCCGGTCGCCTGGTGATCGTCGAGGACGTCGACCAGTGGAAGGCAGCCGACGCGAAGGCGATCGCGGCGTACCTCGCGAGCCCTGCGCCCGACACCGTGCTCGCCCTCGTCGCCTCGGGGGTGAAAAAGGACTCGGCGCTCGCGAAAGCGTGCGCAAAGGCTGGCGACGTCCTGGCGTACGACGTGCCGAAGCGGCGGCTGTCGGAATGGGTGACAAAGCAGTTCGCCGACCGCAAAGTGAGCGTCGACGCCGAGGCTGCGCGCCTCCTGATCGAGGTCGTCGGGGAGGATCCGGAAGAGCTCGCGAGCGAGGTGGACAAGATCGCGACCTGGGCAGGCGACGACGCCGTCGGCACGCGCGAGATCGAGTTGCTCGCCGCGGGCTGCGCCGAGGTGCCCGGCTACGAGCTGACCGACGCGTGGGGCCGGCGCGACCTTGCCGGCGCGCTCGCCGCGTGTCAGACACTCCTCGAGCGCTCGGGCGACCCGGTCTCGCGCACGGTGCCGATGCTGATCGGCATGCTCGTCGCGCACGTCGGTCGCGTGCGGGACTGTCAGGTGTACGCGGAGGAAGGGCTCACCGCGCGCGAAGCGGCGTCACGCCTGAAGCGCCATCCGTTCTACGTCGAGAAGCTCTATGCGCAGGCGCGCAACTACGGCCCGGATGAGCTGCGCGAAGCCGTCGTGCGCCTCGCCGCGCTCGACCACGCGGTCAAAGGCGGTTCGCGTCTCGCCGTCGATCTCGAGCTCGAGCGCACGCTCGTCGAGATCACGCGCCCGCGCGACGCCGCGGCTGCGGCTGCCTAGCGCCCCGAGGAAACGAGCCGCGCGGCCTGCGACTTCCGCCGCGCCGCGGTGTTGCGGTGCAGCGCTCCGCGCGCAACGGCGCGGTCGAGCAGCTGCACGAGCTCGCGGTGCTCCGCCGCGACGCGCTCGTTGTCACCGTCCTTGACTGCGGTCTCGAGCCGCTTCGCCAGTGTCTTGGTCGTCGAGCGGTAGTGCAGATTCTCGAGCCGCTGCTTGGCGGCTGTGCGAACGCGCTTCTTCTGCTGTCGGGTATTCGGCATTGGCGTGAAAAGGCCCGCAGTTCGCGGGCGCCGGGATGGTACCAGAGGGTGCCCTCCCTATACTCGCGCGCGTGGACGAGCGCTCCGGCCGCCGGCTCGCGAGGTCGACGGCGATCCTCTCGCTCGCCACCGGGCTCTCCCGCGTCCTCGGGCTCGTCCGCGAGGTCGTCGCCGCCTATTACTTCGGAGCGGCGGGCAAGATCAACGCCTTCACCGTTGCGTTCCAGGTCCCGAACCTGGTGCGGGCACTGGTCGCGGACGCCGCGCTTTCGTCCGCTTTCGTGCCGGTCTTCACCGAGCTGCAGGAGAAGGGCGAGCGCGCCCGCGCGTGGCGCGTCGCCTCGAGCCTCTTCTGGCTCATGCTGCTCTTCCTCACCGGGCTGACAGCGATCTTCATCGTCGCGGCTCCGTGGATCATCGGCCTGTTCGGCAATCCCGGCGGCGACAAGGAGTTGGCCGTCGGGCTCTCGCGCGTGCTGTTCCCGATCGTCGCCCTGCTCGGCATGTCCGGGATCATCGTCGGCATCCTCAACAGCTACGAGCGCTTCACCGTCCCCGCGCTCAGTCCCGTTTTCTGGAACCTCGCGATCATCGCGGGGCTCGTGCTCGGCGTCCCGCGCGCAGAGACGATCGACACGAAGCTCTACGTCTACGCGATCTCGATCCTGATCGGGACGATCCTCCAGGTCCTGCTGCCGATTCCGTGGTTACGTGGACTGGACGGCAGCCTGCGCGTGCTGATCGACTGGCGGGATCCCGCCGTTTGGCGCGTCCTCAAGCTGATGCTGCCCGTGACGCTCGGGCTCGGGCTGATCAACTTCAACCTGGTCGTCGACTCGATCTTCGCCTCGCGCCTGATCGATCCGGAGCTCGCGCCGACGGCAATCGACAAGGCGTTCCGCCTGTACATGCTCCCGCAGGGCATCTTCTCCGTCGCGATCACGACGGTGCTCTTCCCGTCGCTGTCGCGTCTCGCGGCGCGCAGCGACACCACCGGCTTTCGCAACACGCTCGGCCTCGGCCTGCGCCAGATCGCGTTCCTGCTGATTCCCGCGGGCGTAATGAGCGCCGTGCTCGCGGAGCCGATCACGCGGATCGTCTACGAGCGCGGCGAGTTCGACCCGGCGCAGACCCCGGGCGTCGCGGCGGCGCTCGCGGCCTTCTCCGCCGGGCTGTTCTTCAACGGCATCATGTTGCTGCTCAACCGCAGCTTCTTCAGCCTGCAGTCGAACTGGATCCCGACGTTCGTCGCGCTCGGGAACCTCGGCCTCAATGCGGCGCTCGACGCGGCGTTCTACCGCTTCGGCACCTGGGGGATCCCACTCGCGACGTCAGTCGTCAACGTCGCCGGCAGCGCGGTCCTCCTGTACCTGATGCGCCGCCGGCTCGGGCGGATCGGGCTCGGCAGGATCGTCGACGCGGTCGCGCGCATCGTCGTCGCCTCGGCTGCATTGGCGGGCGCGGCGTACGCCGTCTGGTATGCGATCGACCGCGAGCTCGGCGGTTCTTTTCCGTCCCAGCTGCTCGCCGTGTGCACCGCGTTGATCGGCGGCACGGCCGCCTATCTGGTCGCGTGCAAAGCGCTCAGGGTTCGCGAGCTCGGGGCGTTGCTAGCTTTGCGACGCCGAGTGCCGCAGCCCTGACATGAGCCAAGACCGCATCCGCAACTTCTCGATCATCGCCCACATCGATCATGGGAAGTCGACGCTGGCCGACCGCATCCTCGAGCTGACGCATGCCGTCTCGAGCCGCGAGATGCGCGAGCAGGTCCTCGACACCATGGAGCTCGAGCGCGAGCGTGGCATCACGATCAAGGCGCAGGCCGTCCGCGTGCAGTGGAAGGGACACCAGCTCAACCTGATCGACACGCCCGGGCACGTCGACTTCACGTACGAGGTGTCGCGCTCGCTGCAGGCGTGTGAAGGCGCGCTCCTCGTCGTCGACGCGGGGCAGGGCACCCAGGCGCAGACGCTCGCCAACGCGTATCTGGCGATCGAGAACAACCTCGAGATCGTCCCCGTCGTCAACAAGATCGACCTCCCTCAGGCCGATCCCGACGGGGCCGCGGCGGAGCTCGCCGACCTGATCGGCGACGACTTCGAGCACGTTCTGCGCATCTCAGCGAAGACCGGTCAGGGAGTGGAGGACGTGCTCGACGCCATCATCGAGCGCGTACCCGCGCCTGCGGGCGACCGCGACGCGCCGGCACGCGCGCTCATCTTCGACTCCTCGTATGACCAGTACCGCGGCGTCGTCGCGTTCGTGCGCGTCGTCGACGGGCGCTTCTCGACGCGCGAGCCCCTGCGCACGATGGCGCTCGGCACGCGCTTCGAAGCCGAGGAGCTCGGCTTCTTCTCCCCGACTCGGCGCGCGTCCGGCAGGCTCGAGGCAGGCGAGGTCGGCTACGTCATCACCGGGCTGAAGGACGTCTCGCGCCTGCGCGTCGGCGACACGCTCACATCGGAGCAGCGTCCGGCATCCGCGCCGCTGCCGGGCTACAAGGACGTCAAGCCGATGGTCTTTGCCGGCCTGTTCCCGACGGACTCCGACGCCTACCCCGAGCTGCGCGACGCGCTCGAGAAGCTGAAGCTCAACGACGCCGCGCTGTTCTACGAGCCGGAGACGTCGCAGGCGCTCGGCTTCGGCTTCCGCTGTGGGTTTCTCGGGCTGCTGCACATGGAGATCGTGCGCGAGCGGCTCGAGCGCGAGTTCGACCTCGACCTGCTCGTCACCGCGCCGAACGTCGCCTACCGCGTGCGCGGGCTCAACGACCCCGAGTGGATCGAGGTGCACACCCCGTCCGACCTGCCGGACACGTTCGAGGAGGTGGAAGAGCCCTACATCAAGGCGTCGATCATCGTTCCGAAGGAATACGTCGGTGCGGTGATGGAGCTCAACAACGACCGCCGCGGCAAGTTCGACCACATGGAGTACCTCTCGCCCGAGCGCGTCCACCTGACGTACGAGCTGCCGTTGGCCGAGATCGTGCTCGACTACTACGACCAGCTGAAGTCGCGCACGCGCGGCTACGCGAGCTTCGACTACGACGTGTCCGGCTTCCGGCCCGGCGACCTCGCACGGGTGGACATCCTCGTCGGCGGCGAGCCGGTCGACGCGCTCTCGCTGATCATCCACCGCGAGTTCGCCTACGAGCGCGGGAAGAGCCTCGTCGAGAAGCTGCGCGAGGAGATCCCGCGGCAGATGTTCGACGGGGCGATCCAGGCTGCGATCGGCGCGCGGATCATCGCGCGCGAGACCGTGAAGGCGCGGCGCAAGGACGTGCTCGCCAAGTGTTACGGCGGCGACATCTCGCGCAA
>JBJMJL010000077.1:0-5543 GCA_045806365.1 Gaiellaceae bacterium | reverse complement strand
TCACCGGACCGGCCGCGGACGGGCACGGCGATGGAGCGCAGCCCGAACGCCAGCTCCTCGTTGTTGACGGCGTAGCCTCTGGCGCGCACCTGCGCGAGCTCCGCGCGTAGTGCCGCGCGCGAGGTGAGCGTGTTCGACCCTCGCTTCTTCAGCTCGAGTCCTGCGATCACGTCGGCGAACCGATCGTCGGGCAGGAACGCGAGGAGCACCTTGCCCATCGACGTGCAGTAGGCGGGGAGGCGCGAGCCGACGTGGAGGTTGAGGTCGATCTCCCGCTGCCCGGCACGGGCGCTGCGGCAGCGCTCGACGTACAGGATGTCGCCGCCGTCGAGGATCGCCATGTTGACCGTGAAGCCGGTGTCGTCGCTCAGGCGCTGCAGGTAGGGCGAGGAAATCACCCGCAGCTCCATCGAGTTGATCGCCGAGAAACCGAGGTCGAGCACACGTGGCCCGAGGCGGTAGCGCCGCGACGCCGGATCCTGCTGCAGGTAGCCGAGCCGCGTCAGGGTCGACATGTAGCGGTGAGTCGTGCTGCGGCTGAGCCCGACCTCGCGCGCGAGCTCGCTCACCCCGAGTGACGGCTGCGTCGGGCTGAATGCTGCGAGGATCCCGAGCCCGCGCTCGAGTGACTGCGAGAAGCCCGCTTCGATGTCCCGGATAATAGAACGATGTCTTGACAGGCGAATCAGGGCAGCCGTACGTTCGGCGCGCCCAGAGCCGACCGCCGAAAGGAGCAGCCGTGGCCACGCAAGCACCCACAGAGGTCGTCGAGTGTCAGCAGTTCATCGCGGGGGAGTGGGTGGACGCCGCAGGTGGCGACACGTTCGACGATCTCGACCCGTACACAGGTGACGCGGTCGCGCGCGTGGCCGCCGGCGGCCGGGACGACGCCCAGCGCGCGATCGCGGCGGCGGCGGAGGCCTTCGCCGAGTGGTCGCAGATCCCGCCGGCCGCTCGGCAGGGGGTCTTCCTCAAGGCGGCCGACCTGCTCGAGGCGCGGGGCGACGACGTCGTCTCCTGGCTCGCACGCGAGACGGGCGCGGCGTTCGGCTTCGGCATGTTCCAGCTCCACTTCGTCGCGGGGCTGTTCCGCCAGGCCGCCGCGCTCGCGTACGCGCCGATCGGCGAGATCATCCCGTCGGACGTCGGCGCCTTCTCGATGGGCCTGCGCCGGCCGGTCGGCGTCGTCGGAGCGATCGCGCCGTGGAACGCCGCGCTGATTCTCTCCGCGCGCTCGCTCGCGTCGCCGCTTGCGCTCGGCAACACGGTCGTGCTGAAGCCGTCGGAGCTGTCGCCGTACAGCGGCGGTCTCGTGTGGGGCGAGATCTTCGCCGAGGCGGGGCTGCCGGCCGGCGTGCTGAACGTCGTCACGCATGCGCCCGGCGCCGCCGGCGAGATCGGCGACGAGCTCGTCGAGAACCCCGCCGTCCGTCGCATCAACTTCACGGGCTCGACGGCCGTCGGCCGCAAGCTTGCCGAGGCGGCCGGGCGAAACCTCAAGCGCGTCGTGCTGGAGCTCGGGGGCTACAACCCGCTGATCGTCCTCGCCGACGCCGATCTCGACTTCGCTGTGAACGCGTCGGCGTTCGGCGCGTACCTCCACCAGGGACAGATCTGCATGTCGGCTCGGCGCATCGTCGTCGAACGGCCGATTGCCGACGAGTTCACGCAGAAGCTGGCGGAGAAGACGAAGGGGCTCAAAGCCGGCGATCCGAAGGAGCAGGACACGATCATCGGCCCGCTGATCAACGAGAGCGCGGTCGACATGGTGAAGAGCCGTGTCGAGGAGGCGGTCTCGAAGGGCGCGAAGGTGCTCGCAGGCGGCGAGGCGGACGGCGCCGTCTACAAGGCGACGCTGCTCGCCGACGTGCCCGAGGACTCCGAGTTCGCGCAGAGCGAGACGTTCGGCCCGGTCGCGGCGATCGAGGTCGTGGACAGCGCCGACGAGGCTGTCGAGCGCGCGAACGCGACGTCGTACGGGCTCGCCTCGGGAATCATCACGAGCGACGCGGACCGCGGCCTCGAGCTCGCGCAGCGGATCCACGCCGGCATCGTCCACGTCAACGACCAGCCCGTCGGCGACGAGCCGCAGATGCCCTTCGGCGGCGTCAAGGACAGCGGCTGGGGCCGCTTCGGCGGCACCGCCGCGATCGAGGAGTTCACCGAGCTGCACTGGATCACCGTCGGGAAGCCACACCCGTTCCCGTTCTGAGCGCGAGCGTCTGAAATGACAGGAGGCCGCCTCAGACATGGCTGAGATCGTCCCGCTGCGAGCGGCGGTCGAGCAGCTCGTCCGTGACGGGGACGTCGTCGCGCTCGAGGGCTTCACGCACCTGATTCCGCACGCGGCCGGACACGAGATCATCCGCCGGCAGCGCCGCGAGCTGACGCTCGTCCGGATGACGCCGGACGTGATCTACGACCAGCTGGTCGGAATGGGATGCGCGCGGAAGCTCGTGTTCTCGTGGGGCGGAAATCCCGGCGTCGGCTCGCTCTACCGGATCCGCGACGCAGTCGAGCAGGGCTGGCCTCGCCCACTCGAGCTCGAGGAGCACTCGCACGCGGGCATGGCGGCCGCCTACGCCGCCGGCGCCGCCAATCTCCCGTTCGGCGTGCTGCGGGGCTACGAGGACAACGACCTCGCCGCGCGCACCAACGTGAAGCGGATTACGTGCCCGTTCACGCGCGAGGATCTCGCCGCGGTGCCGGCGCACCGGCCCGATGTCGGCATCGTCCATGCGCAGCAGGCCGACCGGCGCGGCAACGTGCAGCTGTGGGGCATCACCGGTGTGCAGAAGGAAGTCGTGCTGGCGTCGAACCGCAGCATCGTCACCGTCGAGGAGATCGTCGACGACCTCGAGCCACGCCCGGGCGGCGTCGTGCTCCCACACTGGGTGATCGACGCGGTCTCGCATGTCCCCGGCGGCGCTCAGCCGTCCTACGCACTCGGGTACTACGACCGGGACAACGAGTTCTACGTGCGCTGGGCCGAGATCAGCCGCGACCGAGAGACCTTCACCCAGTGGATGGAAGCGAACGTGCTGCGCGAAGCGGTCGTCGCGTGAGCGAGCTCATGGCCGTCTCGGCGGCGCGCCGCCTGCAGGACGGCGACGTTTGCTTCGTCGGCATCGGCCTGCCGAGCCTCGCCGCGAACCTCGCCCGCGCGACGCACGCCCCGGACTGCGTGCTCGTCTACGAGAGCGGCACGATCGGGGCGAAGCCGACCGAGCTGCCGCTGTCGATCGGGGACGGCGAGCTCGCCGAGACCGCCGACGCGGTCGTCTCGGTCCCGGAGATGTTCGCGTACTGGCTCCAGGGAGAGCGCATCGACATCGGCTTTCTCGGCGCGGCACAGATCGACCGCCACGGCAACCTGAACAGCACGGTCATCGGCGATTACGACCGTCCGAAGGTCCGCCTCCCCGGCGGCGGCGGCGCACCCGAGATCGCGACGTCGGTCCGCGACGTCTTCGTGATGTTGAGGCAGACGCCGCGCTCGTTCGTCGAGCGGCTCGATTTCAGGACGAGCGTCGGCGAGCGCGTCCGCGTCGTCGTCACCGACCTCGGCGTGCTCGAGCCCGATGCCAAGGGCGAGCTGACGCTCACGCACGTCCATCCCGGCGTCGAGTCGAGTGAAGTGCAAGCCGCGACCGGATGGGACCTCCGGATCGCGGATGATCTCGCCGTGACCGAGCCGCCAAGCGATGCCGAGCTCACGGCGCTGCGCTCGCTTCGCACGAAAGGCTCGCCGGAATGAGCGTCGACCCGCCACTCCTCTACCCGGACTACCGCTCGACGACGACGCGCGCGCCGAAGCGGCCGCTCGTCGCGCGGCCAGAGGACTTCCGCGACCTCGCCAGTCCCGTCTTCGGCCACGACGAGATCGGCGAGCTCGACTCCGACCTCACGCGCATGCACGTCGGCGAGCCGCTCGGCGAGCGGATCACCGTGACCGGGCGGCTGCTCGAGGAGGATGGCCGGCCCGTGCGCAACGCCCTGGTCGAGATCTGGCAGGCGAATGCGGCGGGCCGCTATCGCCACGACGGCGATCGCCATCCCGCGCCGCTGGATCCGAACTTCACCGGCGCGGGCCGGACGCTCACGGACGACGACGGCAACTACCGCTTCGTCACCGTGAAGCCGGGCGCGTACCCGTGGCAGAACCATCCGAACGCATGGCGGCCGGCGCACATCCACTTCTCCGTCTTCGGCCGCACGTTCGCAAGCAGGCTCGTCACACAGATGTACTTCCCCGGCGATCCGCTGTTCGAGTTCGACCCGATCTTCCGGTCGGTCCGCGACGAGCAGGCACGCGCACGGCTCGTCGCCGACTTCGAGCTCGAGCTGACGCAGCCGGAATGGGCGCTCGGCTACCGCTTCGACATCATCCTGCGCACGACGCCGTTCGAATGACGCTCGGGCGCACCCCCTCCCAGACCGTCGGCCCGTACTTCACCATCGGCCTGTGCCGCGACCAGCAGCACGAGGTCGTCCGAGGCGGCTCCGTGCGCGTCGTCGGGCATGTTCTCGACGGGAACGGCGAGCCGGTCGGCGACGCGCTGATCGAGCTGTGGCAGCCCGAAGGATGGGGCAGGTGCGGAACCGACGCGGAGGGCCGATTCGAGTTCGTCACCGAGCGGCCTGTCGAGGGCTACGCGGACGTGATGGTGTTCGCCCGCGGTCTGCTCAAGCACCTCGTCACGCGCTGCGAGTTCGGCGACGACGAGGTCGTGCACTTCGACATCCATCTACAGGGCAACGAGGAGACGGTGTTCTTTGACGTTTGACGCGCTGTTCGTGCCGGCCGCGTTGCGCGCAGCGGTATCGGACGAGGCGTGGCTCGACGCGATGCTGCAGGCCGAGCGGGCGCTCGCCGCGGCGCAGGGCGTCGAGGTCGACCTCGGGAGCGGCTTTCAGGTGGAGCAGCTGGTCGAGGAGGGGCGCAGGGTCGGCAATCCCGTCGAGCCCCTCGTCCGGAGGCTGCGCGAGCGCGCGCCGGAGGTGCACCGGGGCGCGACGAGCCAGGACATCCTCGACACCGCTGCCGCGCTCGTCGCGCGCGACGCCGGCGAGCTGATCGACGCCGAGCTCGACGGTGTCGCCCGCGCCTGCTCGCGCCTCGCCGACGAGCACCGTGCGACGGTGATGGCGGGGCGGACGCTGCTGCAGCAGGCGGTCCCGATCACCTTCGGGCTCAAAGCCGCCGGCTGGCTCGTCGGGATCGTTCATGCCCGCGAGCGGCTCGCGGCCGCGAAGCTCCCGGCGCAACTCGGCGGCGCGGCGGGAACGCTGGCGGCGTTCGGCGACGACGGCGAGCGCGTGCTGCGCGCATACGCGCAGGAGCTCGACCTGCACGAGCCCGTGATCCCGTGGCATACGCGCCGCCTGCCCGTCGCGGAGCTCGGCGCCGCGCTGTCGGTCGCTGCCGGCTTCGTCGGCAAGATCGCGCTCGACCTCGCGCTGCTCGCGCAGACCGAGGTGGGGGAGGTGCGCGAGGCACCAGACGGCGGCTCGTCGACGATGCCGCACAAGCGCAATCCCGT
>JBJMJL010000076.1:0-13627 GCA_045806365.1 Gaiellaceae bacterium | reverse complement strand
TGCCAGACGTTCATCCGGTGCTCGCCGCCGGGCTCGATCTCCGCACCCCACGGGTACGGCTGCGAGTCGAGCCCGCCACGTGCGGCGCACTCCCACTCTGCTTCGGTCGGAAGACGCTTGCCGGTGGAGCTCGCAAATGCGAGCGCATCGTTCCAGGTGACGTGCACCACCGGATGGTCGTCGCGTCCCTCGAGCTCCGAGCGGGGACCCTCCGGGTGGCGCCAATCAGCCCCCTCGACCTGGCGCCACCAGGGGGCTTGTGCACAGACGCGCATCGGCTCGAAGTCCTCGGGAAGCAGGCCTGCGAACACGAATGACCAGCCGAGCCGCTCGACTTCGGTGACGTACCCGGACTCGTCGACGAACTCGCCGAACTGGGCATTCGTGACGGCATGCGTGTCGATCCGGAAGGAAGCAAGCCGCACGCGACGGACGGGTGCCTCGCCGTCGTCCGCATGGGCGCGACGGTCCTCGCTTCCCATCAGGAACTCCGTCTCCGGCAGCAGCGCTATGTCGTCGACATGTGTGCTGGCCATACCATCAGGCTTTGAGCGCCTCGGGTGACCGAGCGTCACTCAGCGGGGGTGACGGACGCTACGACGTCGTCTTGCAGTCCAAGCCGCTCGCAAGGTCCTTCCACGCCTGCGCGAACGCCACCACCTTCGTCTCGAGCCCGGCGATCACCTCGGTGACCGGTTTGTCGGTCGGCCTGTCCTGCACGGCCTGTTTCAGGTCGTCGTACGCGGATTCGATGCTGCCGGTGCTCGCCGTCTTGACGTCCTTCGCGTCGTCGACGACCTGATGCCACGCGTCGTCGATCTTGTCGAGCGAGGTCTTCAGCTCCTCCTCGGAGGAGCTCAAGCCGACGCCTTGGAGCGCGACGACCGACGCGGCGAAGTCGTCGAGGCTGGTGCAGAGATGCTGCTTGGCTTCCTGCTGGGATTCCTTGTCGCTGCCGCACGCGACGAGCCCCACAGCCGCGGTGACGATCAGCAGGATGAGCGTGGCGGTGCGGCGCATCAGTCGAGCGGGACGACGACGGTCTGCGCCGCGAAGTCATGTAGCCCGCGGCGTCGCTTGTCGAAGAGGATCGGGAGCAACCCCGCGAGCATCGGGATGATCGCGACGATGAGCGCAGCGAAGCGGACGATCGCGCGGGCAACGCGCGGGGGTGCGCCGCGATGGTCGACTCGCAGGTGCAGCAGGCGCATGCCCGGCGTCTGCCCCGCCAGCGACCAGAAGAAGACGAAGTAGGCACCGACGAGCAGGAGCCATTCGCTCCCGGCCAGCATCCCGAACAGCCAGGCCGGTCGCAGATCGCCGACGAGCGCGACCACGAGCCCGGCGAGCGCCGTGACGATCAGGAAGATCACCTGCGCCAGCGTCAGGTCGACGGCGAAGGCGACGGTTCGCGAAGGCAGGCCCGCGTAGCGTCGATCCAGCGCCCTGAGCCGCGCGCGCAGCTTGCCCAGCAGCTCGTCGGCGAACGTCGTCGTCTGTTGCGCGAGCGCCTCGCGAACCTTCGGGCTCGTCAGGACCCGCTCGAGCGCCTGGTCGAATGCCGGGCTGTCGAGGAACTGCTGCAGGAACTTTTCGGCCTCGGGCTCGAATTCGACAGCCAAGCGGCCGGCCGCGCCCTCGACCTGCTCGCGGCCGCGCGCGCCCGCGCGCTCGAGGTACGGGGCCAGGCCCGGTGTGCGCGCGAGCATGCGCGCGGCCGCGAGGCCGACGCCTGCGGTCGCGACGACGACGCCGAGGGCGGCGTCGTCGGGCTTACGTTGCTGGTCTTCCTCCACGGTCACCGCCGTACTTCACGAGTCCGTAGATGACGAGGACGTCGACGACGACGATCGTGAGCGCCCAGAAGGTGAAGGTGTGCGACGCCGAGAGTTGCGAGACTGCGTTGACGAACGCCGTGACGATGCCGACGATCGCCGCCCAGCCCGCACCTTTCATCACCGCCAGGCCGGCGAAGATCTGCACGAGCCCGACGATCAGGAAGAACCAGCCCCAGGCGTCGAGGTTGGCGAAGAGCAGCTCGGACGACAGGTAGTCGGACCCCGAGATCGCGGTGAGGCCGTCGATGATGTTGAAGAAGCCGACGAGCAGCAGCAGGATGCCCGCGAGGTCGAGCCACGAATGACGGTCGACCTCTGCCTGGATCTCGGCCGGGCGTCCGTAGCTCGCCATCAGGACGAGACCGCCTTCTCTTCCTCCTTCTTGGTCATGCCGATCGCGACGAGGTCGGCCGGATGGACCCACGCGTCGGCGAGATGGAAGCCGTTGGCTTCGTGGATTGCGTCCCGCAGGCCGATCGCCCAGCGATGGTCGAGCAGCGCGACTGCCGCGGCGGTGCCCGGCGGGATCGCATCGTCCACGTACCAGGTGTCGTGCGAGTCGAACACGTGGCCGTCCTCCATCGCGGCGGCGCCGAGGACCGCGCCGGCCGTGGCGCCCTCGTCCCCATTGGCGCCGACGCCGATCAGCGCGCCGACGATTGCGCCGAAGTCCTCGAGCTCTTCCTGCGACAGGTCGCTGTGCTGCAGTCGCTCGACGTTGCCGTCGTCGTCTTTACGCACGACGATCAGGTCGATGAGCCGCACGACGTCGTGCTCGCGCAGGCGCTCGAGCTCGGCTCGGATCGCACCCGTGAACTGCGGCTCGTCGAACCCGATCACGAGAATCTGAACGGGGCCAAATGACATCGTGTCTCTCCTTCTCTCGGTTTAGCTTGCGAGCAGCTTCGCTTTGGCGGACGAGAACTCTTCGGGCGTCAACACGCCCTGGTCCTGCAAGTTCTTGAGCTCGGTCAGCTTTGCGGCGAGGTCGGTTGGGCCGCCTGCGGGCGGCGGGGGTGCATATTGCTGCTGCGCCTGGCCGGCCTCGAGCTCCTCGATGCGTGCCTCCTGGTCCTGCTCCGCGTACTGATTCCGTTGCGCGTGCTTGCCGACTGCGTACGCAGTTCCGCCGACCATTGCAGCACGCATCAGCGGACGTCTTCGTCGCATCATCATGTGTGTCGCCTCCTCCCGTCTGGTTATCCCGAGGTTCGAGCAGGTCCGGGTGACGCGCGCTCACCCGGTGCGAATGAACGGGGCTCACCCCGGCCGCGGCCAACCTGTCGCCCATGAGGCGCCGTTCGGTCGCCGTCTGGACACTGATCGTCCTCGCGAGCCTGCTCGCGCTGATCTCGGCGCTCACCGTCTGGTCGAAGCAACAGCTGCTCGACACCGACAAGTTCACGACCTCGTCGGCGAAGCTGCTTGCGAACGACGACGTCCGCGCCGCGCTGTCGACTCGGCTCGTCAACTCGCTCAACCAGCGCATCGACGTGAAGGCACAGCTCGAGGAGCAGCTGCCGCCTCGCGCGAAGAGCGCGGCTCCCGCAGCGGCCGCGGCGATCCAGAACTCCGCCGCGCGCGTCATCGACGCGTTCCTCGGGACGGCGCAGGCGCAGGAGCTCTGGGAACGGGTGAACCGGCGTGCGCACACCGCACTCGTCAACGTGCTCGAAGGCAAGGACGCAGGGCCGATCTCGACCGAAAACGGTGACGTCGTCCTCGACCTCCGACCGATGCTTCAGCGCGTCGCGGCACGCCTCGGCGTCGAAGACCGCCTGAAGGAGCGTGCGTCTCCCGACGCAGGACAGGTCGTGCTGCTCGAGTCGGATCAGCTCGATGCGGCGCAGACGGGCGTGCGGATCCTCAACGCCCTGAGCTCCTGGCTGTGGCTTGCGGTGATCGCGCTGCTCGCGCTCGCGATGTACATCGCGCACGGGAAGCGACGGACGACGCTTCTGTACATCGGTTTCGCGTTGCTGACCGTCGGCGTGCTCATCGCCGTGATCCGCCGTCTCGTCGGCGATGCGATCGTCGATTCCCTCGTGAAGGTGGAGTCGTCGAAGCCGGCTGTGCACGCGATCTGGGCAATCGAGACCGACCTTCTGCGAGACCTCGCGCTCGGCCTGATCATCTACGGCATCGTCTCGATTCTTGCGGCGTTCGTTGCCGGACCGAGTCGTCCGGCGGTTGCGCTGAGGCGCTCGCTGGCGCCCAGCTTCCGCGAACACGTCGTGCTCGTGTACGTGGTCGCCGCGCTGCTGTTCCTGCTGTTCCTGGCCTGGGGCCCGAGTGGTGCGAATCGCCGGCTGCTCGGTGTCGCGATTCTCGCCGCCCTGCTCGTGCTCGGCATCGAGGTCTGGCGCCGCCAGACGCTACGTGAGTTTCCCGAGACGCGCGACGAGGCGCCCGTTCCCGCCGTTGCGTCTCCGCAGAGCGACGAGCCCGAGCGCCTCGGGCGCAACCTTCCTGACGCGCCGGGCTAGGCGGCGCCCCCTGCCAGGGCCCTCTGCTTGAGCGCGTCGTACTCCTGGGCGTCGATCGCGCCGCTGTCGAGCAGCTGCTTCGCCTTCTCGATCTCGCCTGCCGCACCGCCGCTAGCCGCGACCGAGCGAACGTAGTCGTCCATCTGCGCACGCGAGGCCTGCTGGTCCCGCACGTTGCGTTGTGCCATCCCTTGCCCGTTCACGATCAAATACGTGAGCGCGCCAAGGACCGGCAGGAAGATGATGAAGAACGTCCACAACGCCTTCAAGCCACCGCCCATGTCGTGGCGGCGGAAGACGTCACTGAGGATCGCGATCAGGAACCAGATCCAGATCACCCAGAGGAAGAAGATGATCATCGTCCAGAACACGTCGAGAAACGGGTAATCCGACGCCACGAACACGAAAAACGCACCTCCTTGGGGGGGTTGGAATGCTCAACGCTCTCGCGGCGTGGGATGACCCGGCGTCACTCGGACGGGGTGACGAGCGCTCACCCGCGGCGGCGGTGAAATTGGTCCCATGGCCGACGTGCTCCTGGTCGCCGTGTTCGACGACGAGCGCACGGCGTGGGACGCAGTCGTCACCGCGACGACCATTGCCGCGCAGGGACAGCTGGGCCTCCACGACGCGTGCCTCGTCGTGCGGTCGCCGGACGGGACCGTGCACATGCGCGAGACCCAGGACATCTCGACGACCAAGGCGGGGTGGTACGGCGGTGCGTGGGGGTTGCTCGGCGGGGCGATCCTCGGCTTCCCCCTGGCGGTGGCAGCGGCCGGCGCGAGCCTCGGCGTCTTTGCCGCACACCGGCGCGATCTCGGCATCACTGACGAGTTCGAGCAGGCGGTCGCGGAGCGGCTCGACTCGGGAAAATCCGCCGCCGTCGTGCTCGTGGACGCGGGGCATGCGACGTCGATCGAGGACGCCGCCCGCAAGCGAGGTGCGTGGACCAAGACGGTGACCTTGGCCGACGCCCAGGCGATCGCGCCGTCCCGGTGAGCGACGTCGCGCCGGCCGCGACCGCCCCCTCGCGGCGGCGGTTCTCCTGGCGCACGCTCGTGGGGGGCGGCGTCGGGCTCGCGGTCGTCGTCGGCACGTTCGTCTTCGTCGTGCCGAAGGTCGCCGACTACCGCGATGTCTGGGGCGTCGTGAAGGAGCTTTCGTGGCCGCAGCTCGGAGCGCTCGTCGGTGCGACGGCGCTGAACCTCGCGACCTACGCGCCGCCGTGGCAGGCTGCGCTTCCCGGGCTGCGCTTCCGGCAGGCGTTCGTGATGACCCAGGCGTCCACCGCTTCGACGTACGTGCTGCCGGGCGGCGCAGCGGTCGGGATGGGCGTGTCCTTCGGGATGCTGCGCGGCTGGGGCTTCACCGGGAAGCCCGTAACGCTTGCGCTCGCGGTCATCGGAATCTGGAATCAGGCTGCGATGCTCGGGTTCCCGATCGTCGCTCTCGCGCTGCTGACGCTGCTGGACGAGCAGAATCCGCTGTTGCAGACCGTTGCGTTGATCGCGCTCGCGATCTTCGTCGTCGGCGCCGCCGGATTCGCCGCCGGCTTGACGAGCGACCGCCTCGCGAAGTGGGTCGGCAACATGGCCGCTCGGATCACGACGCGCGTGTTGCGCGTCATCCATCGCGGCCCGGTGAAGTGGAACGGCGCCTCGTTCGTCTCGTTCCGCCGCGACACGGTCGGACTGCTCAAGCGCCGCTGGCACGTGCTGACGCTGGCGGTGCTCGCGGGACAGCTGACGGTGTTCCTCCTCTTCTTCGTGTCGTTGCGCGTCTTCGACGTCTCGGCGGGCGAGGTCTCGGCGATCGAGGCGTTCGCTGCGTGGGCGCTCGTGCGACTGTTGGGATCGATCCCGATCACACCCGGAGGCATCGGCATCGTCGAGGTCGGGCTGATCACGGCGCTCGTCGGATTCGGCGGCGACAACGCCGAGGTCGTGGCCGCCGTGCTCGTGTACCGGTTCTTGAGCTTCGTGCCGACACTCGTCCTCGGCCTCCTCGCGGCTGCGACGTGGCGGAAGCACCGGCCGGCGGTGAGCTGATGCTCCTCATCCTCGCGGCCGTTCTGCTGCTGCTCCTGCCGGATCCGTGGAACCTCGTGCTCGGGACGATCTGCGCGCTGCTCGGGCTCGGGGAGCTCTACCTGTGGAACCGCACCGTGCGGACGCGGCGAAGAGTCGTGGGGACGCAGGCGCTCGTGGGTAGAACCGCGGAGGTCAGGCTCGCGTGTACCCCGCTCGGCCAGGTGTTCGTCGACGGTGAGCTCTGGGCGGCGCGGTCCGAGCAGGGCGCCGAGGCGGGCACGACCGTTCGCATCGAGCGCGTGCGCGGACTTACGTTGGAGGTGGAACCGGAGCGCTCGAGGTAGGCCAGCGGCGCCTGCGCTTGCGCTCGCTCTTGGCGCGCCGGACGGCGCGTCCGACCGGTGTGTCGCCGTCGCCGAGGATCTCGATCGGGATGCCGTAGTCGGCGAGCCCGTCGCGAATCGCCTCGACGTCGGTCCGCCGCCCCGTCCGGTCCGTTCTCGGCAGGAAGAGACGATGGGGATATGCGTTGGACCCGCGCCAGCCGTATTCGCCCTCGACGATCGAGCCCCAGAGCGAGACGAGCCCAATCGCGCGGTAACGAACGTGTGGCTGGTGCACGTCGCCGTAGAGATAGAGGTACTCCGCCGCCATGTCCGGCTCGTTCGCCGCGTGGATGCCGCAGCTGCAGCGAGAGGTCGGGACGTCGTGGGGCACGCGCCTTCGCCACGGCAGCCGCATCCTGGTCCAGAGCCGGTTGCACGATGCCGTCAGCTCCGCGTCGGTCGGCCAGATCGTGTCGAACACCACGCTCCGCAGGCGAAGCAAGCCGCGATGTTGGACGACGGCCCACGCCCTCCAGCCGACGACCGGCTCGATGTAGTCGGGCGCGAACGTGCCTAACGTGCCGGCACCTCCTCCGGCTCACGCTCGGGCTCGAGCGGCGCCTCGTCGGGCGCCGGCTCCTCGCGCCGGACCGGGTCCTCCACCGGCTCGACGGTGTACGTGCGGCGTGGCTCCCCGATGTCCACGCGCCCAGTGTCCGGCGATCCCGGGTGAGCGCTTCTCACCCGGGCGAGGTGACGACCGCTCGCCTCCCCGCGGTTGACGCTCGCGCAGTGACCGATGCGACGGCCGCGTTCTTCGAGGGGCTGCGGCAGCGCGACCACCAGCCGCAACTCGGGCACAAGTCCGGTGTCGTGCGCATCGACCTCGCCGACGACGGCCGCACCGACCGTTGGTTCGTCGCGATCGACCGCGGCAAGGTCACCGTGTCGAAGAAGAACCAGCCGGCGGACGCGACGATCGGCGCAGACAAGGCGATGTTCGACCGCCTTGCGTCCGGCGAGGCGAATGCGGTGACCGCGCTGCTGCGCGGTGCGATCTCGCTCGAGGGCGATTGGAACGTGCTGATCGTCTTTCAGCGGCTCTTTCCGTCGCAGTCATGAGCGAGCTCGTCCAGATCCTGGATGGGAACACGTTCGTCGTCAGCGATTCGCGGGGCGACATCGCCGCCTCGCGAACGGATCCGACCGGACTCTTCTCGTACGACACGCGCTTCCTATCGACGTGGATCCTCACCGTCGACGGCCAACGCCTGAACATGCTCTCCGTCGACGACCTCAACTACTTCGAGACGCGCTTCTTCCTCGTGCCCGGCACCGGCACCGTGTACGTCGACTCGAAGCTCTCCGTCATCCGGCAGCGCTCGGTCGGCGGAGGTTTCCACGAGCAGCTCACGATCCTCAACCATGACGAGAAGCCCGTCGATCTCGCCGTGCGCATCGAGGCGGGTGCCGACTTCGCCGACCTGTTCGAGGTCAAGGACGCGCTCGAGAAGAAGGGAACCTACGGCGCGCGCGTCGACGACGGAAGCCTCGTGCTCACGTATGACCGGGAGACGTTCCGGCGCACGACCACGATCTCGTCTACGACGGCGGCCGAGCTCGACGAGCAGGGCCTGACGTTCACGGTGCACCTCGAGCCCCAAGCCGAGTGGTCGACCGACATCGACGTCGTGTCCGGCGGCGCAACCGCGACGCAGACGCGGCAGCGCCGCACGACGATGGCCCGCGACCTCGAACGCTGGCTCGCCGACGCGCCGCAGCTGGAGTGCGATTGGGAGCCGCTCAAGAACATCTACCGCCGCAGCCTCGTCGACCTTGCCGCGCTGCGCTTCTCGCCTCCGATTGCACGTGGACGGGCGTTGCCGGCGGCAGGCCTGCCGTGGTTCATGACGATGTTCGGGCGCGACAGCATCCTGACGAGCCTGCAGGCGTTGCCGTTCCTCCCGACGCTCGCGGAAACGACCTTGCGCGCGCTCGGCGAGTGGCAGGGCTCGCGGCGTGACGCCTTTCGCGACGAGGATCCCGGCCGCATCCTCCACGAGCTGCGCTACGGCGAGCTGACCGCCTTCGAGGAGCGCCCGCACTCCGCGTACTACGGCTCCGTGGACGCGACGCCGTTGTACGTCGTCCTCCTCGATGAGTACGAACGCTGGACCGGCGACCGCAGGCTCGTGCGCGAGATGGAGTACGAGACGCGAGCCGCCCTACGCTGGATCGACGAGTACGCCGACCTGCAGGGGAACGGCTACATCTCGTACAAGCGGCGCAACGAAGAGACGGGGCTCGAGAACCAGTGCTGGAAGGACTCCTGGGACTCGATCTCCTACCGCGACGGGAGGCTGCCCGATTTCCCGCGCGCGACATGTGAGCTGCAAGGCTATGCGTACGACGCCAAGCTCCGCGGTGCGCGGCTCGCGCGTGAGATCTGGAAGGACGTCGCGTACGCGGACGAGCTCGAGAGTCAGGCGCGCGACCTCAAGCGCCGGTTCAACCGCGACTTCTGGGTCGAGGACGGCCAGTACTACGCACTGGCGCTCGACGCGGATGGTGCGCAGGTCGACGCGCTCTCGTCGAACAACGGCCATCTGCTCTGGAGCGGCATCGTCGACAAGTCGAAAGCGAAGGCGGTTGCCGGCCACCTGCTCGGGCCGAGGCTGTTCTCCGGGTGGGGCGTACGCACGCTCGCCGAGGGCGAGGCGCGTTACAACCCGATCGGCTACCACGTCGGGACGGTCTGGCCGTTCGACACGTCCTTCATCGCCTGGGGGCTGCGCAACTACGGGTTCAAGCAAGAGGCCGCCCAGCTCGCGACCGGCATCCTCGACGCGGCCGAGCTCTTCGGTGGGCGGCTACCCGAGGCGTTCGGCGGCTACGAGCGGTCGGTGACGAAGTATCCGGTGCAGTACCCCACGGCGTGTAGCCCACAGGCGTGGTCGACAGGCGCGCCGCTCCTGCTGCTGCGGACGATGCTCGGCCTCGAGCCGGTGGGAGAGCACCTGGTCGTCGATCCGGCGCTACCGGCGGGAATCGGCCACCTCGAGCTGCTCGACGTCCCGGGGCGCTGGGGGCGGATCGACGCGTTCGCGCGCGGACGCGTTCCCACGCGCTAGCCCACGACGCTGTAGCGCGCGCAGGCGAAGTCGCCGTTGCGGGCAAGCTCCTCGAGGCGCAGCTCGACGCGTCGCGGCAAAAGCGGTGCGCCGGCACCGAGCGTGACGGGCGCGATGTACACGATCACCTCGTCGAGCAATCCTCTGTCGGCGAACTGACCGGCGAGATCGCCGCCGCCGACGATCCAGACGTTGCGCTCGCCCGCGGCTGCGCGCATGCGCTCGTGCACATCGGCAACGTCGTCGCTCGTGAGCTCGATGCGTCCGTCAGGCACGACGGTGAGCTCTCGATGCGTGAACACCCAGCAGGGCAGGTCGTACGGCCACTTTCCTTGCTCGTGCTCCAGGACCCACTCGTACGTCGTCGAGCCCATCGCGAGCGCGCCGATGTCGGCGATGAAGCTGTTGTAGCTCAGCGGTCCGTCGCGGTCTTGCTGACGCGTGAACAACCAGTCGAGCGAATGGTTCGGGTCGGCGATGAAGCCGTCGAGCGTGGTCGCCGTGTAGTACTGCGTCAGGGGCACAGTGCGATCATAGGAACGTGCATCTGGGCGCGTTCCTCGTCGTCGCGGCAATCGTGGTGGTGACGCCGGGCGTCGACATGGCGCTCGTGACGCGGAACGCTTTGCTATACGGCCGGCGGGCTGCGCTGATGACGGCGCTCGGGATCAACCTCGGCATCTTCTTCTGGGTGACTGCGGCATCGCTCGGGCTTGCGGCGGTCGTCGCGACGTCGGCCGAAGCGTTCGCCGCGATCAAGCTCGCGGGAGCCGTGTACCTGATCTACCTGGGGATTCAGGCACTGCGCTCAGCGCGCCCGACGACCAGGCGTGTCCGCGCCGCGCCGAGCGCACGCGTGGCGTTTCGCCAGGGCGTCGTCAGCAATCTCCTCAATCCAAAGATCGCCGTCTTCTTCACGAGCCTGCTGCCGCAGTTCGCCGGCGCGGACAGCTCTGCCACGGATCTGCTCCTCCTCGGCCTGCTCTTCAACGCGATGGGTGTCTGCTGGCTCGTTATCTACCCGCTGGCCGCCGCGCGCGGACGCGAAGTCCTCGGCCGGCCGCGCGTCAAGCGCGTGCTCGACCGGGTCAGCGGGATCGTGCTGATCGGGCTCGGCGCACGCCTCGCGCTCGAGCGCCGCTGAGGCGCCGAGCGATCTCAGGCCCGACGCCGTCGCCGTCCTCGAGGATCACTCGCGGCGCCTGCGTCCCGTCGACGACGACCACCGGCAGAGCGGTCGGCGAGGATTCGAAGCTCGGCTCGTCGACGATCACGACCGAGGGGTCGGCTGCGATGACCGCTCGCCGCACTGCTTCGCTGAGCTCGTTGACGTCGGCGCGAACGTGTCCGTCGAACCCGTGCCGAGCGATCTTGCGCTCGACCGCCCGCGTGTCCGGTGTGGGCTCTGTCTCGGTGCAGGCGATCAGCACGTCGCTGTGACCGCCGTCCGGGCGCGCGAGGAGCGTGGCCGTTCGCATCGCCACGTCGGTCGGTCCGTCGTACGGCGTCACGACGAGGACTTTCGCGCCGAGCGGCTTGCGGGCATCTCCCGCGGGGACCCACGTCACGACCTTTTCCGCAAGCAGCGCCGACAGCACGATGCTGACGAGAATCAGGACGAGCACGGCGTTCACAACCGATGTGCCGAACAGCCCGATCTCGAACCCGATCAGCGTCACGGCCAGGGTCGCTGCCGCTTGCGGCGCCGTCAGCACGAACATCGCCGCGCGCTCCGGCCGGGTGAATCCGAGCAGCCAACCCGCGAGCCAGCATGCGATCGCCTTGCCGGCGAGCGCAGCCGCGCAAATCACGGCGGCGAGGCCGAGCGTCTCAGCCGTGAACATCACGGACGGGTCGAGCAGCAGCCCGATCGACACGACGAACACCGGGATGAACACGGCGGCGCCGAAGAACTCGACGTGCTCCATCGACGGCCCTTCATTTGGCACCAGCCGGTTGAGGGCGAGCCCGGCGAAGAACGCGCCGACGATCCCCTCGATGCCGAACGTCTCTGCGAGGACCGCCATGAAGAGCAGCGCGACGACGATGACGATGTAGCGAGCGACGCGGTCGCCGCCCCAGCGCCGGAAGAGCGCATCGACGATCCGCGGCAGCGCGACCAATCCGACCGCAACGAGAACCGCAAATCCGAGTGCGATCTCGGCGATGACGCTGAGCGCGGAGCCGGACCCGGTTTCGGTCCCCGCCACGAGTGCGAGCAACGTCAGCGCGAGCGTGTCTGTGAGCACGGTCGCACCGACCGCCGATGCGACGGCGCGGTTCCCGCCGAGACCCGCGTTACGAAGCGTCGGATACGTGATCAGGGTGTGCGAGGAGAGCAGCGCGGCGAGCAGAAGCGTGGCGCCGAGCGACCAGCCGAGCGCCCAGCCGGCGCCCAGTCCGAGCGCAGCGGGGATGGCGAAGGCGAGCAGGCCCAAGGCGACGGCCGCGCGTCCGTACTCACGCAGCACGTGCAAGTCCAGCTCCAGTCCGGCGACGAACATGAGGTAGAGCAGTCCGAGATGCCCGAGCTCAGGGACGGTGTGGTTGCCGGCTGCGATCAGGCCGAACCCGTGCGGCCCGATCGCGAACCCGCCGAGCAGCAGCCCGATCAGCCCCGGCAGCCGAAACCGCGTGAAGACGATCGGCCCCATCAGGATCACCGCGAAGAGGACGAGGAACTCGAAGACGGGTCCCGACGGCGCTTCGATCGCGAACAGCATCAGCTCATTCCTCGGTGAGGATCAGCGGGACGTCTTCCGCGCTTTCGCCGAGCCAGCGCGTCACGAGCTTTTCGACCGTGCCGTCGGCGACGAGCGAGCGGATGGCGGAGTCGACGACCTCCCGATTCGGCGATCCGTTGTGGAGCGCAGCCGCCAGGCTCTCGCCGCCGTCGAGCTGCGCCGGCACGTGAAAGAGGTCGGGGTCGTCGTGCGCGAGCCCGAGTGCCACCGGAAGGTCGAGCAGCAGCGCTTCCGCTCGGCCGGAGCGCAGGACGTCGAGCGCCTGCTCGCGGTCCTCGACGACGACCGGCGCCTTGGTCGGACGGACGCGGTGCATGACGATCGGCGTCAGCGTCGACGCGCTCGACACGACCCATTGCAGCGCGCGCAGATCTTTTTCGTCCGCGGCATCGACCTGACGGCGTGCGAGCACGCCCGGCGGCGCGGTCAAATAAGGATCGGTGAAGTCGACAGCGTGCTCGCGTTCCTCCGTCGGGGTCAGCTGCGAGAGCGCGATGTCGGCGCCGCGCAGCTTGCCGCGGATGATCTGTGCGAACGGGACCTGCACGATCTCGACGCGGTCGACCCCGAGCTGCTGCGCGAGCGCCGCGGCGAGCTGAGCTTCGAAGCCGCGCGTGGGAGGGTTGCCCTCCCAGAACCCGGGGGCGGGCAGGAACGCCGTCGCGACGGTGAGCACGCCCGCCTTCGCCGGCTCGAAGCTCGCGCCGGCCGCGCCTCGGCCGCCGCCGCACGCGGACGACAGCAGCACAGCAGCCGCCAGCACGGCGAGCTGCGTGCGCGCGGAGACCACGGCCTCGAGTAGACCACGGCGGGGCGTGGCCACTGTTCACCTCCGGCGGGTGAGCCGCAGCGGCCCAGCCGATGATTCACCCACCTCGGATGAGCGGCCGTCGCCCGCCGCCGGAACAGGCTTGCGAGCAGAGCAGACCGCGCACGGCCCCGGCCGGCTGACCGAGTGAAGGGAGACCAAGAATGAGCACCGTGACCGAACCCGTCCTCGGGGTCGGCTCCGAGGTGGGGACGCTGAAGACGGTGATCGTGCATCGCCCCGACCTCGCGCACGAGCGGCTCT
>JBJMJL010000075.1:0-6791 GCA_045806365.1 Gaiellaceae bacterium | reverse complement strand
AAAAGGCGACGAGCGGGCGTTTTCGCTCATTGTCCGCGCCTATCAGGTCCCTGTCTTCAACTACGTTCTGCGCCTCGTCGGCGACCGCTCGCTGGCCGAGGATCTGACGCAGGAGGTCTTCCTCCGCGTCTTCCAGGGCCTGCCGCGCTTCTCCGCGCGCTCGAAGTTCACGACCTGGCTCTTCCAGGTGACGAAGAACCGCGTGCTCGACGAGCTGAGGGCGGCGGAGCGTCGGCCGCGCGCCGTCGTGGCGCTCGAGGACGTGCCGCCGCTCGAGGTCGTCGACGCGCCGCTGGAACGGTTGGAGGCGATCGATGCCGTGTGGCGCGCGGTCGAAGGTCTCAACGTCGACTTGAAGATGGCGCTGCTGCTGCGTGACATCGTCGGGCTGTCGTACACCGAGATCGCCGACTCGCTCGAGATCACGCTCGCGACGGTCAAGTGGCGGATCTACAAGGCGCGCGAGGACGTTCAGCTCGCGCTCGCCCGCGAGGGCATCACCTTCGGGAGCGAAGAGGCTCCCGAAAAGGTCGAATCCGTCTAACGAGAGTGCAGGCGTAGCCAGCGCGCGAGGTTGCGCGCCTGCTGCTCGGCGCTCTGCCCGCGCGCCGGCGCGGTGACGCCCCGCGGCGGAGGCGGCGCGGAACGGCCATCACCGTCGTGGCCGAGCTGGAGCAGCCCGAGGACGACCGCAAGCGCGGCGACGGCGCCTGCAGCGGCGAGCCAGAGCCAGGCGCTGCGTCCGGGCACGCTCACGTAGCGTCGCTCGGGGAGCTTCACCGTGGGCTGCTCGACCGACTCGGCCAACTCGTGGGCGAGGTCGGCGGCACTCGGCGGGCGGAACTCCGGGTCACGCGCGAGGGCATGCATGACGGCGGCCTCGACCTGCGCCGGCACCGACGGCTCGAGGTCGCAGACCGGGACGATCAGTCCCTCGTTCTGCTTGGTCGCGAGCTCCGCAAGCGAGGCGAAGGTGTACGGCGGTCTGCCCGTCAGCAGCTCATAGAGAACGGCCCCGAGGGCGTAGACGTCGGACGCGGCCGTCGCGTCGTGCCCCGCGATCAGCTCGGGTGCGAGATACGCCGCCGTCCCGAGCAGCGTGCCGACCTGCGTCTGTCGCGTCGCCTCTGCTGCGCGGGCGATTCCGAAGTCGGCGATCTTGAGGACGCCGTCGTCGCGCAGCAGCAGATTCCCCGGTTTCACGTCGCGGTGGATCAGCCCGGCGTCGTGCGCATGCTGCAGCCCGGCGCATGCCTGCACGCCGAGGTCGACGACGCGTATCGCATCGAGCCGTCCGCACTCGGCGAGCGTCTGTCCCGGGACGTATTCCATGACGATGAAGGGCCGCCGATCGTCTTCGCCGGCGTCGTACAAACGCACGATGTTCGGATGCGATAGGCGGCCGGCATGGCGCGCCTCGCGCACGAACCGCGCGCGGAAGTCCGCGTCTCCGACGAGCTGCTCGGCGAGCACCTTGAGCGCGACCGGCCGCTGCAGCTCCTCATCGTGAGCGAGATAGACGACCGCCATGCCGCCGTGGCCGAGCTCGCGCTCGATGCGGTAGCGCGAGGTCACTCGTCGTCCTTGTGCTTCTTCTTCCCGTGACCTTTGTGCTTGCCGCGTCCGTGCTCTTCCGCTTGGGGCGGCGGGGGCGGAGGCGTCGCCCGCACGCACGTGATGCGCGCGGCTAGATCGTTCACAGCGCCGGTGAGCGGCTCCTGCAGCTGCGGCGCGACGCGGCCGCGGTTGATCGCCGCAATCGTCTGGCTCTGCAGCTCATGTGCCAGCGCCGCCGCGCGACACGAGTCGCCGGTGGCAAGCGCCTGCGCGACGGCCTCGCTCCGCGTTTCGAGCGCGGTCGCCAGCGGTCGCGGAAGTGCTGGCGGAGGCGGCGGCGCGGTGTGCTTCGCGCCGCCGCACCCGCTCAGGAAGCAGACCGCGGCCCCGACGGCCGCGCCGAGCTCACGACGTCTCGTTCGGGTCTTCCTCCGACGCAAGTCTCAATGATCCCTGCCGCGCTTCCTCGAAGTGCCGCTGCTGGATCGGAATGCCCCATTCGACCAGTTCTTGGACGCCGCTGTTCCGCGCGCGCTCGTTGAGCGTCTTGAGGATCTCCCAGTGACCGACCTCGCCGGCTTCGGCCATCGTCAGGAACTCGAAGCCGTCGAGCGCGTCTGACGCCCGGTCGAGGTAGTCCTGCATCATCTCGGTCGCCTTCTGCTTCACCTCGCGCGCCTCCTCGAGGATCGCCGTCTTCTTGCCTTCGAAGCTCGCGGCCACCTCGGTCGCGCGCTCCTCCGCTTCCTTCGCCTCGTTATTCATGCGCTCGAGTGTCTGCTCGAGGTCGCCGTCGAGATCATCGAGCTTGCTCACCTTGTCGGTGGCGCCCTGTGCCGCCATCGCCAGCCCGAGCACTTCCCCGAGCTTCGACTCGAGGTTCGTCAACTCAGCCATGTCGCCCCTTTCACTCGCCGTGTTCGAGTCGAGCTGCGAGCGCACGGGGCAAACCGCGCTCTCGCATCTCGCTCTGGGTTTCCTCGATCGAATATGCGACGCGGCGAAAGGAAGCAAACCTGCGCTGGAGATCGAGCAGCAGCCACGCGGCGCGCGCGTCGCCGTCGCGCGGCTGTCCCACGGATCCCGGATTGAGCAGCCAGCGGCCGTCGAGCTCGTACTCGGCTCCGCCGCTCGCAAGCCCGCCGGAAACGCCGTCGTCGTCGAGCGTCAACGCAAGCGCGACATGGCTGTGCCCGACCAGGACGAGATCGGCGTTCGAGAGCTCGAGCGTCGCGCGCGCCGCCTCTTCGGTGAGGATGTACTCCCACACCGGATCGCGCGCGCTGGCGTGAAAAAGGTCGGCGCCGTTCGCCTCCCCCGCGGGCTTCAGGCTCTCGAGAAACGTGCGTGAGGGCTGCGTCAGGACCTGCGATGTCCAGAGCGCGGCCGCCGCGGCCTCGTCGTTGAAGTCGCTCACCGTCAGCTCGCCGAGCACGACGAGGTCGTGGTTCCCGACGAGGCAGACGTCCGCGCGGCGCTCGACGCTCTCGCAGCAGTCGTTCGGCCTCGGCCCGTAGCCGACCGTGTCGCCGAGGCACCAGACCGCGTCGACATGCGCCGCGTCGATTTCCTCCAGCACGGCTTCGAGGGCGTGATAGTTAGCGTGGACGTCGGAGATGACAGCGACGCGCATCGTCAGACCCGCGACCTTAGCCGTCGTCGGTGCGATTGCAGCCTGGCTGGTCGCCGCCGCGTTCCTGTGGCGGACGAAGGTGCCCGGCGACCTGCCGCTGCCGTCGCTTGACGAACGTCGGGTCTTCGGTGCCCACGTGGTCCATGCCGGGCAGAGCTACGACCGCTTCTTCGAGCTCGAGTGGGTCGTGGCGACCCTCGCGACGCTCGCGATCCTCGTCGTGCTGACACGGCGTGGCGACGCGATCGCGCGCTCGCTCCGGCTCGGTCCCGTCAATGCCGGCATCATCACCGCCGTGCTCGTCGGCGTCGCCGTGTGGGCCGCGAGCATCCCCTTCGACATCGCGTCGTCGTGGTGGTCGCGTCGGCACGGCATCCTGCAGGAGAGCTGGACGTCGATCGTGCTCTCGCACTGGCCGGCGTTGCTGCGCTCGACGCTCGTCACCGCCGTTGTGTTCTCGGTCCTCCTGCTGCTCGCGAAACGTTTCCCACGGGGATGGTGGGTCGCTGCTGCCGGCATCGTGCTTGCGCTCGCGGTCGCCGTTCAATTCGCCTTGCCCTATGTGCTGCGCATCGGCACGCATTCCGTGCGCGCCCCTCGGCTCGCCGCCACGATTCAGACGCTCGAGGACCGCGAACACGTCGGGCGGCCGGCCGTCCGCATCACCCCGATGCAGGACAAGACGACCGCCGCGAATGCGTACTCGATCGGCATCGGGCCGAGCCGCGGCGTCTTCATCTGGGACACGATGCTGGACGGCCGCTTCACGCCCGGCGAGGTGCGCTTCGTCGTCGGCCACGAGCTCGGCCATCTCGCGCGGTGGCACATCTGGAAAGGGATCGCGTGGGGCGTGCTCATCGGCTTGCCGCTCCTGGCTCTCGTCGCCTTCGTCACCGGACGTCGCGGCGGACTGCGCAATCCCGGCACGGTTCCGCTCGCACTGCTCACGCTCAGCGTCGCCGCCGTGCTGATCACGCCGTTCGCGAACGCAGTCTCGCGGCGCTACGAGGCCGAGGCCGACTGGATGGCGCTGAACGCGACGCGCGATCCCGCGTCCGCCCGCGGGCTCTTCAAGCGCTTCGCCGTCACGGACCTGCAGGATCCGAGCCCACCCGGTTGGGTGCACGTCTTCCTCGAGGATCACCCGAGCGTGCTCGCACGGGTCGCGCAGGCGGAGGCGTGGAGGCGGCTGAACCGCTAGGTATCGGTGCGGGGCGGAGCCTCCGGAAGGTTCCGGATGCCCTCCTGCGTCGACCACTTCGAGTACGAGTCCTGCAGCGCCGCCAGCAGCTCCTGGAAGAACTGGTGTGACATGTTCACGCGCGAGACGACGACACCCGGTACGTCGCCCTCCTCGATCTCGTGGTCGATGCGCGCGAACGTGATCGTGAACTCGTACGCCGAAAACGTGACGTTGGCGAAGTTCGCGTAGACCCCCGCCATCTGCTCCGGATCGAGGTGGATGTTGAGCTGGCGCTCCTGCGGCTCCTCGTCCACGGCCCCACGATACTACGGCCGTGAACCACGCCTTCAGCTTTCGCCGCTTCGGTTACGCGATGGCCGCAATGGCGGTCGTGCTTGCGATCGGCACGGCCGGTTTTCACGCGGCCCTCCAGGAGTCGTGGCTGCAGTCGTTCTACCGCGCAGTCGTCTCGAGCTCGCTCACCGGTCTCGACACCGTTCCGCCCAACGACGAGTCGCGCATCCTGACGATCTTTCTGGTGCTCGCGGGCATCAGTATCTTTGCGTACATCGGCTCGCTGGTCGTCGAGGCGATCGCGCGGGGTGTGGTCGGCGGAATGTGGGCCGAACGGAGGAGGCGACGGGCGATCGAGGCATTGCGCGACCACTACATCATCTGCGGCTTCGGCCGCGTCGGTCGCAGCGTGGCCGAGGAGCTTCGGCACGAAGGCGCCGCTTTCATCGTGCTCGATTTCAGCCCCGACGCGAGGGCGGCGGCGCAGGAGGAAGGCGTGCTCTTTCTCGAGGGCAACGGCACGGACGACGACGATCTCCGCGCCGCCGGGTTGGAGCGTGCGCGCGGTCTCGTCGCCGCGTCCGACGACGATTCCGACAACCTGTACATCTCGCTGTCGGCGCGCACGAGCAATCCCGACCTCTTCATCGTCGCGCGCGCGTCGAACGAGGACGCGGCGAAAAAGCTCCGGCTCGCCGGCGCCGACCGCATCGTTCAGCCCTACCAGGCGGCAGGCCGCGTGATGGCCAACCTGATGCTGCGCCCGCAGGTGACCGCGTTCGTCGACGTCGTGACCAGTGCGAGCGGCAACGATCTTCGCTTCGAGGAGATCGAGGTGACCGATGCTTCGCGCCAGGGCGGCAAGACGATTCGCGATCTCGACATCCGGCGAGTGACTGGTGCGCTGGTCGTCGCGCTGCGCAAGCGCGACGGCACCTTCGACACGACGCCGACGCCAGAGGCGGTGCTCGACGTCGGCGACGTGCTGATCGCCGCCGGCACCGAAGAGGAGCTGCGCGCGCTCGAGATCATCTTCGCCCCCCGCGAGACGGTTGCCGGCTAGCGCCGTCGAACGTCTGGCGGGGCAGCTCTCGGAGCTCGCGGACGCTCCGGCGAAGCTCGAACGGCCGCAGGATCCCGCTCACGGCGACTATGCGACGAACGTCGCACTGCAAGCCGCGCCTCGCCATCGGCGTCCCCCGCGGGAGTTCGCGGCGGAGCTCGCCGAGAAGGCGGCGGCGCTCGACGAGGTCGAGCGCGCCGAGGTCGCCGGGCCAGGCTTCGTCAACGTCTGGCTGAAGCCCGCGTGGTTCGGCGAGGCGCTCGCCGAGATCGGTCCGGACTACGGACGCGGCGAGCCGGAGCACGCTCAGAAGATCCAGGTCGAGCTCGTCTCCGCGAACCCCGCCGGCCCGCTCACGGTCGGGTCGGCACGGAACGGCGCCTACGGCGACTCGGTCGCCCGCCTGCTCGCATACGCGGGTCACGACGTCGAGCGCGAGTACTACTTCAACGACGCCGGCCGCCAGCTCGAGCTCTTCCGCGCGTCGGTCGAGGCCCGCCGGCGCGGCGAGGAGCCGCCGGAGGACGGCTATCGCGGCGCCTACATAGCTGATCTCGCGGGCGAGGACGGCGACCCGGTGCCGGCGATGCTCGCGCGGATCGAGGCGACGCTCGAGCGCCTCCGCATCCACTACGACTCGTGGGCGCGGCAGAGCGAGCTCGAGCAGCGGCTGCCCGAGTTCCTCCCGCGGCTGGACACGTACGAGGCCGACGGCGCGCTCTGGGCGCGGTCGTCCGCGTACGGCGACGAGCAGGACCGCGTGCTCATCCGCTCTCCGGACCGGGGCGGCGCCCCGACGTATCGCGCAGCCGACGTTGTCTACCTGGCCGACAAGCTCGACCGCGGCTTCGACCGCGCCGTCTACGTGCTCGGCGCCGACCACCACGGAACGCGGCGCTGGTACGCAGCCGTCGCGCGCATGCTCGGCTACGACCCGGAGCGCATCGAGGTCCTGCTCTACCAGCTCGTCCACCTCACGCGCAGCGGCGAGCGGGCGCGCGGGTCGAAGCGCAGCGGCGACGCCGTCGAGCTCACGGAGTTCCTGGACGAGGTCGGCGTCG
>JBJMJL010000074.1:0-13799 GCA_045806365.1 Gaiellaceae bacterium | reverse complement strand
ATCTCGTCCAGCGTGGCCAGGAGGTCCTCGTCCAGGCGGTCAAGGACCCCATGGGGACGAAGGGCGCGCGACTCACGACAGAGATCTCGCTTCCCGGGCGCTTCGTTGTCTACGTCCCTTACGGCGAGGGAATCGGCGTCTCGCGACGCCTCGACGAGGCCGAGCGGGATCGGCTGAAGGCGATCTGCAGGGAGCTCGAGCTGCCCGAGGGCGGGATCATCGTCCGCACGGCGGCGGAGGGCGCTTCTCGGGACGAGCTCGAGGGCGATCTCGAGCTGCTGCAGAAGCTCTGGGCGGCGATCCGGCACCGCGCCGAGCGTGCGAAAGCGCCCATGCTCGTGTACCAGGAGGCGGAGCTGCCCCTCCGGATCATCCGCGATCTCTTCATCCGCGACTTCGAGCGCGTCGTCGTCGACCACGACCGCACCTATCGACGCGTCGTCGGCTATCTGCGTCGGACCTCGCGGGAGCTCGCAGCCAGGGTGGAGCTGTACGAGGGACAGGAGCCGCTCATGCAGCGAGCCGGCGTCGACGAGGCGGTCCGATCGACGCTCGACCGCCGAGTCGACCTGCCTTCGGGCGGCTATCTCATCTTCGACTACGCCGAGGCTTTCACCGTCGTGGACGTGAACACCGGCCGCTTCGTCGGCGGTCGCGGAAAGTCGGGCGGCGCGCGGCTCGAGGACACGATCACGAAGAACAACCTCGAGGCCGTTGTCGAGGTCGTGCGCCAGCTCCGCCTTCGAGACGTGGGCGGGATCATCGTCATCGACTTCATCGACATGGCGAACCCCAAGAACCGCGCCACCGTCGAGGAAGCCCTGCGCACCGAGCTCGAGCGCGACCGGACGAAGACCTACGTGGTCGAGATCTCGCCGCTCGGGCTCGTCGAGATGACCCGCCAGAACGTCACCGAGGGACCGCGCGAGGTGATGACGAGGAAGTGTCCGACCTGCGGCGGCGACGGCATCGTCCTGTCGGAGACGTCGGCCGCCGTCGAGATCGAGCGCCGCCTGCGTGCGCTGGCAGCAGGCTCCCGGCAGCAGGCGTATCGCGTCGAGGTCGCATCGAAGGTCGCATCGCTCCTGATCGGGGCGGCTGCTTCACGGCTGACCGAGCTCGAGAAGCAGACGCGGAGGCGCTTCTTCCTCCAGGGCAAGGACGACATGCACCTCGACCACTTCGTCGTGCTCGGAGAAGGTAAGCGCGACGAGCTCGCGCCGCCCGCTCCGGTCGCCGAGGACACGACCGTCGAGGTCCAGCTCCTCGAGGTGGGCCTCCACGATGCCGAGGCAGGCGTGGGGAAGGTCGACGGATTCGCCGTCTGCGTCGCCGGCGCCGCCAAGCTCGTCGGCAAGAAGGTGAGGGTCCACATCGAGCGTGTGCTCGACGACGCGGCCTATGCGTCCCTCGTGGCGAAGACCGCGGCGGGCGACGACCCGATCACCGCCGAGGGCGAGGCGGAAAAGCCGACGCGCAGCGCGACGACGAAAAAGCCCGACGTCGAGGTCGAGGTCGAGGCCGAGGCCCAAGCCGAAGCCGAAGCCGAAGCCGAAGCCGAAGCCGAAGCCGAAGCCCCTGAGCTCAACGCGGAGGAGACGCCGAAGAAGAAGACGCGCCGCGGGTCGCGCGGCGGCCGCAGTCGCACGAAGGCGACGCCCGCCGCGGCGACAAACGGCGCGCCGCCCGCCGAGGCGAAGATCCACGTGCCCGATCCCGAGCTGGGCCAGAAGGGCGACGAGCCGGAGGCCGAGGCGTCCGACGGCGGCGCCGAAGCAGTCCCGAAGCCGAAAAAGAAGACGCGCCGCGGCACGCGCGGCGGCCGCGGCCGCAAGAAGAAGACGCCGGCAGCCGTCGCGACCGAGGACGCTCCGTCGCCGTCCTCCGAGGACTGGGAGTACGTGCCGATGTCCGAGTGGGGCGACGACGTGAAGGACGGCTCCTAGCTACACTTCCCGCGCTCGCGGGCCAGACGCCCGCGTTTTCCACGAAATGGCGAACTACGCGATCATCTCCGTCGGCGGCAAGCAGTACCGCGTGCGCGAGGGCGAGCGGCTGCTCGTCGACCGGCTCGCGACGGCCGAGGGCAAGACATTCCAGCCGGACGTGCTGTTCACGGGCGGCGACGGCAACGGCAACCTCGCCCCCCGCGTTGCCGTGACCGCGAAGGTCGTCGGCCACGTGCGCGGCGACAAGATCCGGATCGGCAAACGGCGTCCGAAGACGGGATACCGTCGACAGACCGGGTTCCGCGCGGCGCTCTCGCAGATCGAGATCGAGTCGATCGGCGCGTCGTCGTCGAAGCGCGAGGCCCCCGCGAAGGAAACGCCCGCCCAAGCGCCGAAAGAGCAGCCGGCTGCCGCGCATCCTCCTCGCGACTACGCGGACTACACCGTCGCGGACATCGCCGAGAAGGCAAAGCGCTGGCGGCTCGAGCAGGTGGAGGCGGCGCTCGAGTACGAGCGCACGAACGCGAATCGCAAGGGTGCGATTGCCGCCCTCGAGGCCGTGATCGCCGCAAAGCACGAGAAGGAGGCCTAGTGGCCCACAAGAAGGGACTCGGCTCGTCGCGCAACGGCCGCGACTCGAACCCGAAGATGCTCGGCGTGAAGATCTTCTCCGGCCAGGAAGTGAAAGCCGGGATGATTCTCGTGCGCCAGCGCGGCACGAAGTTCCGGTCGGGCGCCGGCACGGGCATCGGCCGCGACGACACGATCTTCGCCACGCGGCCGGGCACGGTCGCGTTTCGGCAGAGCGGCGAGCGCCGCTTCGTCGAAGTCAACGGCGCCGAGTAACACCATGTTCAACGACCGCGCGCGCATTCGCGTGCACGCGGGACGCGGCGGCGACGGCAGCCTGCACTTCCGCCGCGAGAAGCACGTGCCGAAGGGAGGTCCCGACGGAGGCGACGGCGGGCCCGGGGGCGACGTCGTGCTCGTGGCGGACCCCGACCTGCGCGATCTCTCGGCCTACCGCTCGCGGCGTTCCTTCCGCGCCGGGAACGGCGGGCCGGGGCGCGGCGCTCTCAAGCACGGCGCTTCCGGCGAGACGGTCGAGGTGCGTCTGCCGGTCGGGACGCAGGTGCTCGCCGAGGACGGGCAGCTGATCGCCGATCTCGCTTCGCCGGGCGCGCGTGTCGTCGCGGCGCGCGGCGGCCTCGCCGGGCGCGGCAACAAGCGCTTCGCCACGCCGACGCGGCGCACGCCGCGCTTTGCGGAGACCGGCCTGCCCGGCGAGGACGCGACCCTCGACCTACGCCTGAAGCTGCTCGCCGACGCGGCCCTCGTCGGACTGCCGAACGCGGGCAAGTCATCGCTGCTGACACGGATCTCGAATGCACGCCCAAAGGTCGCCGAGTACCCGTTCACGACGCTGGCGCCCGTTCTCGGGACGGTCGACTCGCCGGACGCCGCGCGCCAGCTCACGGTCGCCGATGTGCCTGGGCTGATCGAAGGGGCGAGCGAAGGCGTCGGCCTCGGGCATGAGTTTCTCGCGCATCTCGAGCGCGCGCACCTGCTCTTGCACGTGATCGACGCATCCGAGGACGACGTCGCAGAACGGTTCGCGACGATCGACCGGGAGCTGTCGGAGTACGGGGCGGGGCTCGAGACGCGGCCGCAGGCGGTCGTGCTCAACAAGATCGACCTCCGTCCGGACTCGCCGCACTTCGACGTCGTCGACGAGCGCGTCGTGCGCGTGTTCCGCATCTCGTGTGCGACGGGGGCCGGCATCGAGGAGCTGAGGCGCGCGCTCTTCGAGCTCTGTCCGCCGCAGGCGCCCGTCGAGGTGGCCGATGACGGGCTGGTGGACTTCCTGGTCTATCGCCCGCGCCCGGGCGGGCGTCGCTTCCGGATCCTGCGAACGGATCGCGGCTTTCGCATCGCCGGCGACGTGCCGTCCGACGAGGAGGAGCTCGCGGCCGCGCTGAAAGCGGCCGGCGC
The DNA here is from genome assembly GCA_045806365.1 of Gaiellaceae bacterium. Lineage (GTDB taxonomy): Bacteria > Actinomycetota > Thermoleophilia > Gaiellales > Gaiellaceae > 3-1-20CM-4-69-9. Next base: position 9,858 of record JBJMJL010000074.1, on the reverse strand, counting down.
ACGGACGGGCGACGAGGTGGAGATCGACGGCGAGGTGCTCGAGGTCCAGTGACGGCACTCCTCGGCGGCACGTTCAACCCGCCGCACAACGGTCACGTCGCGCTCGCGCACGCCGCCGAGCGCGAGTTCGGCGAGGAGATCGTCGTGCTCGTTGCAGTGCGCCCCGGCCACAAGGAGGTGCGGCTCGATGCCGACTCGCGGCTCGAGCTCGTGCAGGCGGCGTTTCCCGGCCACGAGGTCGAGCTCGATCCTCACGAGCGCACCGTCGACACGCTGAAGGCCGGACGCTGGGGTGACCCGTTGTTTCTGATCGGCGCGGACGAGTTTTGCGACTTCCTCACCTGGAAGGATCCGGAGGGAGTGATCGCGCGCGCGAGGCTTGCGGTGGCGACACGGCCGGGATACCCGCGTGACCGGCTCGACACGGTGCTTGCACAGCTGTCGCGTCCCGAGCGCGTCCGCTTCTTCGAGATCGAGCCGCTGCCGATTTCGTCGCGCGACATCCGTGACCGGGTTGCGCGCGGCGAGTCGATCGACGGCGTCGTCCCTCCGGCCGTCGCCGAATTGATCGAGCGGCGAGGCCTGTATCGTTCGGGCACCACTTGATGGCACTCGAACAAGCGCAACGCATCGCCGCGCTCGCCCAGGAAAAGCTGGCGCAGGAGGTGGTCATCCTCGACATGCGGCCGGCGTGCTCCTACACCGACTACTTCGTCGTCTGCACGGGTCAGAACCCGAGACAGGTCGCATCGATCTACGACGAGGTGCACCGCGGCATGAAGCACGACGGGCGGCTGCTCCCCCACTCGGTGGACGGCCAGCGCGAGGCGACCTGGATCGTCGCCGACTACCTCGACGTCGTCCTGCACGTCTTTACGCCGGAGGCACGCGCGTACTACCGGCTCGAGGATCTGTGGGGCGACGTGCCGTCGGTCGAAGTGGCGTCCGGCTAGCAGTCGCAGGCCGCGCCGCGGAGCTGCAGGACGGCGGCGTGTGCCGTGGGGTCGTGAAGGCGTGCTGCGACTCGCGCGAGATATGCGGGCAGGGTGGCGAACGGGCCTGGGTGCTCGAGGATCAGCCAGTCGCGGAAGACGTGTCCGCCCGCGACATGATCGTTGTCTGGCACGCGTTGCGGAATCGCAACGAAGGTGCGCCTGATGTCGTTCGTGCGCGCAAGGGCGCGCCGGAGCGCGAGGGGCTCGCGCGGGAGCGCCTTCGCGACGGACACGTCCGGAAGCGCTGCGAGGAAGACGGGCGAGTACGGGTAGAGGACGTCGCCGCGCTGCACGTGCGCCCGCAGCCACGCGGCAGGCGCCTCGACACGCTCGGGGCCGACGCGTGGATCGGCGATCGCCGACGGCGCGAGCGCGGCGGCCACGATCGCGGCCGCGGCGACGAGCGTCCGCGCGGGCAGCCGGGCAATGCCCGCCGCGACGAGCGTGACCCAGATCGGGAGCACGAAGATCAGGTGCCGCGGCGAGAGGTCGTCCCGCGCGAGGGCGGCGAGAGCGGCGGTCGGAAGCAGAATGACGAGCACACCGAAGCTCGCATGCGTCCGCGGGAGGCTCAGCGCGCCGACGACCGCCAAGACGCCGAAGAGGGCGAGTCCGATCCCGTAGCCGCCGGCGGATCCGCCCAGCGCACGCAGCGCGGCTTCCGGCGCCGACGTTCCCGCGTCCGGGTCGTAGCGCCCGCCCAGGCGCAAGTACGGAACAGCGAGAGCGACGCCGATGACGACGACGGGAAGTGCGCGTATCCGCCGGGTCCACAGCGCGACGGCCGCCTCCGCGGCGAACAGGAAGACGCCGAACGGATGCACGAGGAGTGGCAGCAGCGCGGCAACGAACCGCCCGCGCACGAAGAGGCTCAGGCTGAGGGCGCTGCTGAACGCGAACAGCGAGTACATCCGTCCAAACGTCGCGTAGACCATGAGCAGCTGCGACGTCGCCGTGAGGGCGGCCGCGACGACGCCTGCGAACTCGCCGCCGACGCGCCGCGCGAGGTCGTAGCAGAGCGGGATCGTCCCGATCGCGAAGAGCAGCGACAGCCAGCGGAGCGTGCCCGGCGACCCGACGAGCGCGAACGCACTGTGTGCGAGCAGGAAGTGCAGCGGCGCGCCGCCGCGGTCGACGACGACCGTGTGCAGCACGTCGCCGAGCGGCCGCGCCGAGATCAGTCCGGCGACCGCCTCGTCCTCGTGCCAGGGCTTGCCGGCGATGTCCGGAAGCGTGCGTGCGAGCAGGAAGCCGGCGGCGGCGGTGAGCGCGGCGGCGCTAACCGTCCGTGTGCTTGAGCTCAGACTCCTTGCGTTGAGCCTCGTCCAGCGAGATGTCGCCGGAGCAAACCTTTGCGTTGAGATCGTTCTCAATGGAATCCATGTCCGCCGCGCGCGGATACGGCTCGGGCCACAGGTTCCGCGCATCTGTTGGATGCCCGCCGAGCTCGAGGCTAATCAGATGGTCTTCCTGATAGCCCGACAGCGAGCCGTCCACGCCATATTCGCGCATTTGTTTCCGTTTCAGCGCGTTTGTGTAGTCGGTCGGCGGCCGGATCGTGCGCGTCCAGCCGCGCTTGCAGATCGTCGACGTGACGTTCGTCTGCGTGACATCCGGGTTGAGCACGCCCGGCGTGCGCAGGAGATCGGCGTGATACGGCCCCTTTGTGCTCGGCGCGTGGGGAAGAAGCAGCGCGATCCCGAGGAGTACGAGAGCAGCGGCGACGAGTGCGGTGCGCATCGACATCGACGCCACGGTGCGCGTGCGGTCGCCGTTGCGCAAGTGTGCGAAACGGACCTGGCCCAGCCGCCGCTGTTGCTAGCGTCGACAACATGCTGACGACTGATCAGAAAGGCGCGGTGGCGGAGCTTGCGATCGCGAAAGCCGCGGCAGATCTCGGCGTCGGCGTGTGGAGCGCGTACACGGTCGAGCGATACGACCTTATCTTCGATCTCAGACCGGGGCTCTTGCGCGTGCAATGCAAATGGGCGAGCCGTCGCGGTGACGTGATCTCCGTGCCCTGCTATCGCAACAGGCGGAACCGAAATGGCCTACTGCGTCAGTACTACTCACCTGAGGAGATAGATGCCTACGCCGCGTACTGTCCCGAAGGGGAGCGCTGCTATCTCCTTCCGATAGCTGAATTCCCCAACCGCATTGCAATCCACCTCCGGATGGCGCCTCCGAAGAACAACCAAAACCTGCGAATCAACTGGGCTGAAAACTACGAGTTCGCCGCTACACTTGGGCGCTCTGGGGCCGTAGCTCAGCTGGGAGAGCGCCAGCGTGGCACGCTGGAGGCCACGGGTTCGAGCCCCGTCGGCTCCATTCAACTTCCCTACTCAGGTAGGTGACAGACCGCCTCGACGTTGTTTCCGTCGGGGTCGTGCGCGAAAGCTCCGTAGTAGTGCTCGTGGTAGTGCGGCCTCAGGCCGGGGCCGCCGTTGTCCTTCCCGCCGGCCGCAAGCGCGGCGGCGTGGAACGCGTCGACCGTCGCGCGATCAGGGCTCGCGAACGCAATATGGAGCGGCGAGCCGGCCCCGCCTTCGTGAAGCCAGAAGTCGGGCTTGCCTTTTGCGCCGAAGCCCACGACGCCGTCGAACTCCATGATCGGTTCGTAGCCCAGCGGCCCGAGCGCCTGGAGATAGAACGTCCGGCTACGCGCGACGTCGCTGACCTTCAGACCGACGTGATCGAGCGCCATTACGCGGCGTGCTCGCCGAGGGCTGCGACCTCACGGCGCTCGGCGAGCCGCGCCAGTGCCTGCGCCTCGATCTGTCGCACGCGCTCGCGCGTGATCCCGAGTGCGCGACCGATCTCCTCGAGCGACTGCGGATTGCGATCGCCGTTCATCCCGTAGCGCAGCTTGACCACCTCGCGCTCGCGATCGGGCAGCGTGTCGACGGCGCGGCGCACCGCGCGCTCGGCGAAGCTGACGTGCACCTCTTCCGACGGCTCGGCGCTCTCGCCTGCGATCAGGTCGCCGAACCTCGTGTCGCCATCCTCGCCGACGGACTTGTCCAGCGACGTGACCGCGCGCGCGGCGGCGCGCACCTCCCTGACGTGCTTCAGCGACAGCTTCGTCCTCTTCGCGATCTCCTCGTCCGTCGGCGCGCGCTCCAGCTTCGCGGTGAGCTCGCGCTCCGCGCGGGAGATTTTCTGTTCGCGCTCGACGATGTGAACGGGGATCCGGATCGTGCGTGACTTGTTCGCAACGCCGCGCTGCACCGCCTGCCGGATCCACCACGTCGCGTACGTCGAGAACTTGTAGCCGCGCCGCCAGTCGAACTTCTCGACGGCGCGGATCAGCCCGATGATGCCCTCCTGGATCAGGTCGAGCAGCGAGATGCCGTGGCCCTGGTACTTCTTCGCGATCGATACCACGAGCCGCAGGTTCGAGTTGATCATCAGATCCTTTGCCTGCTTGTCGCCGCGCTCGATCCGCTTCGCGAGCTCGACCTCCTCCGACGCCGTCAGCAGCTTGTAGCGCCCGGCCTCGTTCAGGAAAAGCTGCAAAGCATCGGTCGTGGCAGCGGCCAGATCGCCGTTGACGTACGTGGCTTCGACGGCATCCGGTCGCGCGCAGTCGTCCGTCAGCGGAATGCCGCGTTCCTCGAGCTGCTCGAAGAACCCGGCGACCTGGTCCTCGTCCAGCTCGGCCTCCTGGAGGAACTCGCTGACGGCGGACAGATTGAGGCAGCCGAGCTCCTCGCCCTGCTCGAGCAGCCCCTGCAGTCGTTCGTCGACGGCCATCTCGCCGCCTAATCCCCGGTTCCGGCGCTGTCGTAACGCGATTTCACGTTCTTGTGACAAAGACGACACACAGCCGTCGGAGTTTGAGGCGTACCGTCGGCTGCGATCCCGACCAGGAGGCATCCCATGCGTCGACCAGCCATCCGGTCGCTCGCGGGGGGAGCGGCCGGGGTGATAGCCGGTGTCATCGGGGGAGTCGTGCTGACGGCGGTCTCGGCTGCAGGGCCGACTCCACCGTCCGCTCGTCCCGCCTTGATCGAGGCGGCGCACGTTCCACCGCTGCTGCGGCTGCCCGGAGACACGGCGCGGCTCCGCTACGCGATCGTTTGTACGCCGCGCGGCGACGGATCTCCCTGTGAGGGGTCGGGAACCGTCTACGTGCGCGGCGGCCCGTCCGGGACGTTCCGCCCACTGCCGCTCGAACGCGGCGACGACTCGAAGGACGGGCGCTACTACGCCGACGTACCTGAGGGCGTCGCCGCGTCGCCGGAGGGCTTCTCGTACTACGCCGTCCTCCGCGACGACTCGACCGGCGCGACGGTGACGGTTCCATCAGGCGGCGCGGCGGCGCCGCAGCAGAGCCAACTGCTCGATGACCCCGTCGGCGTCTCGCTCGGCCGGCATCAGTTCGATCGCACGCGCGTGCCCGACGCACACGCGGCCGAGGCAAGCTGGGGATCGGCGCCGCAGGACATCGGCCTCGCCGGATCGCGGGCACTCGGCTTCGCGGGGCCGTCGTCGTTCGATGTCGAGGAGGACGGCGCCGTCGACGTGCTCGACTCGGTCAACGGGCGGGTCATGCGCTGGAGGAACGGCGGACGCGAGGTCGTCGGCCTCGACGGCCCGCTCGAGCTCGCCGATTTCGCCGCCGAGCCCGACGGCGGCTTCGATGTCCTCGACACGCGCGGCGTCCTGCGCCGGTACGGCGCCGATGGCACATCGAAGTGGTCGCAGAAGCTGGCCGACCGCACGTGGGCGACGCTCGCCAAGGGCGCGCTCGTGCTGCAGGAACCGTCGGAGCAGTGGATGCCGGTGGCAGTCGACGGAGCGCCGCTCGCGCGAGCCGAGCAGGCGCGGCGTGGGCATGCCGGCCGGGCCGGCGTCGTCGTCGACCGCGTCGGGGCGGGCGAGCTCCGTGTCGCCGCAGGCAAGCGCGCGTGGCGCATCACGAGCGCGACGCCGCTCGGAGAGGTGCAGCTGGCCGAGGCCCGCGGCAACAGGCTCATCGTCGTCACGAGGGCGTACACCGACGATCGCGACGAGTTCGTCGTCCTCGTGCTCGACCAGACCGGGCTCGCGGAGCACTTCTCCGTCGCGTCCGACTCGTGGACGGAGACCGCGCCGCTCGCGCGCTTCCGGCTGGCGCGGGACACGCTCTATCGGCTGCGAACGACGCCCACTGGTGTCTTCGTCGATCGCTTCGACCTGGAGGTGTCGCGATGAGGCGCTTCGTCGTGTTGCTCGGGATGGCCGCCGCGCTCTCCGCTGCGACAGGTGCACAGGCCTACCACCGCTTCTGGGCGCACTGCAACTACGACCCGTCGACGTTCATGACGACGATGACGCGGGACGCCGCACAGGACTACGCGAACGCCGCGCGCTACGAGGGCTACCAGTGGGGCGGTGGCTGCTGGAACTACGACGACGTCGACGCCTATCCCTACGACCCGCCGGCCGACGCAGGCATGCACGGCGAAGGCGGTGACTGCTCCGGCCTGACGTTCAAGACGTGGCGTGAGTCCACCGACACCTGGCGCGACGGCCGCTGGTACTGGCGCGCACTGCGCAACGTGCACGGCCCGTACGACGCGGCTGCCTTCCGTGACGGTGTTGGAGCGCCGAATCACGTCGTGGCGAAGTCGACCGCCGGCGTGATGGACGCTTTCGCGAGTGGCACCCACATCGGGATGGTCTTCATGCGCTCGCCGTACGGCGGCGACCAGATCGTCGAAGCGAAGTGCGAGGCGTGCGGAACGAACATCTTCTACCGGACGTATCGCAGCGACTCGTCCTACGGCGGCGTCGGACGGTGGGGTTGGACCGGCTGATCGGCGCGCCGCTCGCGCTGCTGATGCTCGTGGCAGCCGCGTGCGACCGGGATGCCCGACCGGCGCGGCTACTCGACGGCCGGCCTGCAGCGCACTTCCGTCGTGTCGATGACAGCATCCTGACGACGGCCCGCATCCTCCGTCGCCCCGGGCTCGGCCGTCGCCTCGAAAGCTGCCTCTTTCGCGGCGACCGTCCGCGCGTGGCACCCGACGCTCTCGTCGTCGAGCGCGTCGGCGTCGTCGGCGAGAGCCTCACATTCGCGAATCGCGGCCAGACGGGCGTGTACGCATGCGACGGCGGGATCGATCCTGCGGGCGAGCGAGCGCCACCCTGGTGCGGCGCCGTTTTCGGGGAGCTCGTCGACGGACGGCTTCTCGATCCGCGACTCGACGTGATCTGCCGGACGACGCGCCGCATGCCGCTTGCGTACGTCTTTGTCGATCCAGTCCCCGGCGCTCACTGGGTCGGTGTCGACCAGGACGGCTACGTCGAGCTCTACGAGGTGCTCGGCGCCATGCCCGTCCGAGTCGCGAGCACGCGCCATGTCGATACGGCGAACGCGCGGGCGAGCTTCACGGTCGCCCAGTACGACGTCGCAGGCCGTCTGCTGACCAGGCAGGAGCTGGAGGCCGCTGTGGCCGGATGACCGGACCAGGCAGCGCTAGACTGCGGCGATCGTGTGGGAGCTGATCTGGCTGATGCTGATCATGAAGATCCCCATCCTCTACCTGTGCTGGGTCGTCTACTGGGCAATCAAGGCGGAGCCGGCGCGCGAGGAGCCCGTCACGGCGTCCGTTCGTCTGGACGACGGCCCGCCGGGCTGGCGTCCGCGCCCCCGTTCGCCGCGGCCCGGCCCCCACGGGCACCCGACGCGGACGTATGCCCGCACGCGAAGACCGGCCGTCCGCGCATGAGCTCCGCACCGTACGAGCGGGATCGTCCCGCCGAGACCGTCGCAGGCTTCCTCGCTGCCGCCGCCATCTTCGTGAGCCTCACGGGAGTCATGTACCGGCCGCTGCGCCTGATTCCGCTGGCGATCGTGCTCGCGCTGATCGCGACCGCAATCGGCGGCCGGGCGACACGGATCGCAACGTGGGCGGTCGCAATCGGCGCGCTCTCGTTCGCCGTCGGCATGGCCGCCGCGGTGATCACGAGCAATCCGCTCTGGTAGGGCGATTGCTACAAAGAACCTAGTGCAGGAGTCATGACCGACGTCGACGGCCTGAACGCGGGTTTCGCGCGCGCCCTGCTCGAGGACTACCTCGAGAATCCGGACGCGGTCCCGAGCGAGTGGCGTGAGCTGTTCGAGAGCGGCGACAGCGACGTCGTCGCCACGCATCCCGGCCTCACCCGGTTGCTCGAGCGCGCCGGCAACGGCGACGGAGCTGCGTCCGTCGCTGCCGCCGAACCCGCGCCCGCGCCGGCGCCAACGCCCGAGCTGGTCACCGACGAGCTGCTCGGTGCGGTGGCGGCGGCGATGGCGCTCGTCAAAGCACACCGCATGCACGGACATCTCGCCGCGCGCCTCGATCCACTGGGCTCTGAGCCGCCCGGGGATCCCGCGCTCGAGCCGGAACGCCTGATCCCGAAGCTGACGCCCGAGCTCCAGGCACGCGTGCCGGCCTCGGTGCTGCGCCTCTACGTTCGCGGCGACACGCTCGCCGACGCGCTGCCCCGCCTCCGCGACACGTACTGCGGGACGATCGCGTACGAGCTCGAGCACATCGCCGATCACGAGAAGCGCGTCTGGCTGCGGCAGGCAATCGAATCCGGCAAGTACCGGCGTCCGCTCTCGACGGAGGAGCGCAAGGCCTTGCTCTCGTCGCTGTCGCGCGTCGAAGCGTTCGAGCAGTACCTTCGGCGCACATTCCTCGGTCAGAAGCAGTTCTCGATCGAGGGTCTCGACGTCGTGGTGCCGATGCTCGACGAAGCGATCGGCCTCGCGGCCGGCCACGGCGCGCACGAAGTCGTGATCGGAATGGCGCATCGCGGCCGGTTGAACGTGCTCGCGCACACGCTCGGGCTCGGGTACGACTCGATCCTGCGCGAGTTCGAGGGCGAGCGGACGATCGAGGCGGTCGTCGCCACGGACGAGGGTGGGACGGGCGACGTCAAATACCACCTCGGCGCCGAAGGCACGCGCTCGACGCCGGCGGGGGACGTCACCGTCACACTCGCGGCGAACCCCAGCCACCTCGAGGCCGTAGATCCCGTCGTCGAGGGACGCGCCCGGGCGGAGCAGACCGACCGCGGAACGCGATACGGCCTGCACGACCCGAGCGTCGCACTGCCGATCCTGATCCACGGCGACGCGAGTTTCCCCGGACAGGGTGAGGTCGCAGAGACGCTCAACCTCGCAGCCCTGGACGGCTACTCGACCGGCGGCACGCTGCACCTGATCGCGAACAACCAGATCGGCTTCACGACCGATCCGGTCGAAGGACGGTCAACGCGCTACTCGAGCGACCTTGCCAAGGGATTCGACTTCCCGATCATCCACGTCAATGCGGACGACGCCGAGGCGTGCGTTGCCGCGGTGCGCCTGGGCATGGCCTACCGCCGCCGGTTCCAGAACGACGTCGTCATCGACCTCGTCGGCTACCGCCGCCACGGGCACAACGAGCAAGACGAGGCCGCCTACACCCAGCCGCTGATGGCGGCCCGGATCGCGCAGCAGCCCACTGCGCGTGAGCAGTACGTGGCCGAGCTGGTTGAGGAGGGCGTGCTCTCCGAGGCGGACGCTGAGGCGCTCGCGCGGCAGGTCGAGACGAAGCTGAAGGAGGCGCACCAGCGGCTGAAGGAGTCCTTCGCCCAGGCCGCGGTCGCAAGCGAAGGGCGGATTCCGTTCGGCACCGGGACCGAGGTCGTCACCGCCGTCGCCGCCGACCGCCTGCGCGAGCTCGACCGGTCGCTCGTCACCGCGCCCGACGGGTTCACGATCCACCCGAAGCTGAAGAAGCAACTCGACCGGCGCGCGGAGGCGCTCGAGCAGGGCGGGATCGACTGGGGCCAGGCCGAATCGCTCGCGTTCGCGAGCCTGCTCGTCGACGGGATCCCGATT
>JBJMJL010000073.1:0-4248 GCA_045806365.1 Gaiellaceae bacterium | reverse complement strand
ACGCCGACGACCTCGACGACGCCGACGACCTCGACGACGCCGACGACCTCGACCACTCCGACGACCTCGACCACTCCGACGACCTCGACCACGCCGACAACCTCGACGACGCCGACAACCTCGACGACTTCATCGACGACGACCAGCACGCCGACGACGTCGACTTCGTCGCCGACGACGACTTCGACGCCGACAACCACCGGTGCGACAGCCGGTGCTTCGACGCCGCCGACGAAGCCGGAGCTTCAGAAGGAACTTGCAAAGCAGGTCAAGGCTGTGAACGTCACTCACACATCGGTCGCGAGCAACCCCGGCGAGCTCCCGTTCACGGGCTTCCCCGCCTGGGCGATCGCGCTGATCGGCGCGGCCCTGCTCCTTACGGGCCTAGCCTTGCGGAAGGCGACGTCCGGGTAAGACTGGGCGCGGCCGAGAGAACGGGCCTAGCCGCTTGGCTGGGCCCGTTCTGTTAGAGCCAGCGCTTGTACTTGAAGAAGCCGACCATCGTGATGATCGTGCCGATCATCAGCCCCACGATGATCCAGAAGGCGGTGTGGGTGCCTTCGCCTGGGTACAGGACGTTCATTCCGAAGATCCCGGAGATCAGCGTCAACGGAAGCAGGATCACGCTGAAGACTGTGAGGATCCGGAGCACGTCGTTCTGGCGGTGGGAGATGAGCGACTCGTTCGTGTCCTCGAGCGCCTCGACGACCTCCTTGTAGTTGTCGAGCAAGTCCCAGATGCGCTCCGACGCGTCGACGAGATCGTCGAAGTACAGCTCGAGGTTCTCCGGGAGGAAGCGCTCGATCCGCCGCTCGAGCAGCCGCAGTGCAGGGCGCTGCGGCTTGATGATCTTGCGGTAGGAGATGATCTCCTGCTTCGCCTTGGAGATGTCGCTGACGATCTCCTCGGAACGCCGGTCCTCGATGTCGTCCTCGATCGAATCGAGCTTGTACGCGATCTTGTCGAGGATCGGGAAGCAGTAATCGAAGAGGTCATCGAGCACCTCGTACAGCAGCCGTCCCGAGCCCTTCTCGAACAGCCGCGCACGCAGATGCGCGTCCTCCTGGCAGCGATTGAACAGCCGGGTCACCGGCAGCAGCTCGACGTTCGGCATCGTGACGAGGTAGTCCGAGCCGAGGAAGAAGTCGAGCTCGGCGGCGTTCAGCCGCTGGATGGCCTTGTCGTACGCCGGGAAGTGGAGGACGCCGAACAGGTAGCCCTCGTCCGCGTAGTCGTCGATCTTCGGCCGTTGGCGCTTCGAGAGCACGTCCTCGACGTCGAGCGGATGCCAGCCGAAGCGGGCGCGCAGCTCGTTGACCGACTCGGGATCGAGCGTCTCGAGGTGGATCCAGCTGAGACCTTCGGCGCTGAGCTCAGCGACGCGTGGTTCTGGACGCGGGGCGACCGCCTCTGCGAAGCCGCGAGGCCTCGTCCGCCGGATGCGGGGCAGGCTTGGCATCGGTACTGAGAGGGTCGTCGGTCGTTAGCGCCATGTTCGGCATCGTACCCGGGACGCCTGCGACAGAATCCACGCGCGGCGTGCGGTCGACCTCCGGCGGGATCGCACGTTCGAGCACGAGCGCATACGCAGAGCCGCCGAGACAGACGGCAGCACAACCTGCCCACAACCCGAGCGGCGCGAGCTGCAGGACGAAGCCGCCGGCGGCAGGCCCGAGGAAGAATCCGACCTGCCACGAGAAGCTCGAGAACGCCATGTAGCGCCCGAGCAAGCGCGGCTTCGCAAGGTCGGCGACGAGCGGAGCATAGATCGCACCGTGCAGGCATTCGCCGAGCACGAAGACCGTCAACGCGCCGCCGAAGATCAGCGCGGCCGTTGTCCCCGTGAACCAGGCGCCGCCGAGCAGGATCACACAGAAGGACGCCGCCCAGATCACGCCCATGAGGGCGAGCCCGCGCATGCGCCGCCGTCCTTCGACGAGCTTCGCCACCGGGAGCTGCGCGATCGCGATGACCAGCGACGTCGCGAACCAGATCAGGCCGATCGCGCTCTCGGTGACGTGGGCGGTGTTCTTGGCGAACGGCGGGAAGAGCTCGCCGGCAACCGCGATCCCGCCGCCGATGAAGACGACGTTGAGGGCGATGTATGCGACGAAGATGCGGTGGCGCATGACGTCGACATAGCGTCCCGGCTCGTGGTGCTGGCCTTCGGCGCGGGGCGGCGTGTGGATCACGCGCAGGACGAACACGTACACGAGGAACGTCGCTGAGTTCAGCAGGAAGAGCACCGTGAAGGTCGTCGGATTGTCCGTCCGCGCGATCAGCCCGGCGACGAGTCCCCCGAGCGCGATCCCGAGGTTCATCGTCATGCGCTGCTGCGCAAACGCCGCAGGCCGCCGCGCGCGCGGCGTGAGCTGGTTCAGCAGCGTCGACTGACTCGGCCAGAATGCACCGCTGCCGGCGCCCGCGAGCGCATTCAGCGCGAAGGCGTGCCACGGCTCGCGGATCAGCGGAAAGAGCCCGAAGGCGACGGCCATCACGACGAGCGCGCCGGTGAGGACCGCGCGCGGCCCGATGCGGTCGGAGAGCGCCCCGCCGATGAACCCCGAGACGAGGGCGGCGCCGGCGTTCGACGCGACGACCAGGCCCGCAAGGCCGAGCGAGACGCCGCGGACGTTGTGCAGGTAGATGATCAGGAACGGCCCGATCACGCCGTTCCCGAACATGTTCGCGAGGCCGCCCGCCTGGAGGATCCAGACGTCGCGCGGCAGCTGTGGGTTCAGGCTGCGCAGGTAGGCCCGCACCGCCGGAGCGTAATCGCCGGGCTACGCTCGCCGAGTGAACGAGACCGCGGTCGCAGCGGCGCTCGCCGTCGCGCGCGCACAGAGGCTGCGTTGTGACGACCCGGTCGTGCTGCGCGACGCATGGCACGTCCTCGTGCACCTGCGGCCGTCACAGATCGTCGCCCGCGTCTCGACGCGCTCCCGTTCCCCGAAGGGCCGAACCCGGATGACATCGAGCGGGAGCTCGCCGTTGCGTTGCACGCCGCACGGGCGGGTGCGCCGATCGTCCCGCCCGCCGACGACACGGCGTACCGGCACGCCGGGCACATCGTGACGTTGTGGCGCTACATCGAGCCGCTCCACGATCCCGATCCGCGACAGGCCGGACGAGGGCTTCGGCTCATCCACGAAGCGCTCGCGGACTACGTCGGCGAGCTACCGGAGACGGCGCACCCCGAGGAAACGCAAGCGATGCTCGATGCGCTCGAGCCGAGCGACGACGTCGAGCTGTTGCGTGAGCTCGCGTCGCGGGGGTCGCCGACCGACGGACAGGCGCTCCACGGTGACGCGCACCTCGGGAACTGCATGGCCTCTCCGGCCGGGCCGCTGTGGCACGACTTCGAGACTGCATGTCGAGGCCCGCGCGAGTACGACCTCGCTGCGCTCGCGTCAGCGGAGGCGCTTGCGGCATACGGCGAACACGATGCCGACCTCGTCGACGAGATGTTGGTGCTCTACCGCGTGTGGGTCACCGCGTCGATGCTCGTCGCGTTGCCCCGGCGGCCGGAGCTTGCGCAGGCCGTCGAGCGGCGCCTCGACTGGTTGCGGAAACGCTAGTGCTCGCCGTGCGAAGATTTGCCGTCCCCTCAGCGAAGGCAAGTAGGGTGCGGGCGGAGTGGCGCGCTTCGTCATCGATACCGGCGCGACGCTGTCGCTCGCGAGTGAGTCGGTCGCCGTTCCTGCGCCAAAGGAGCTGTACGCTCCGACGCTCTGGCGCTCGGAGACGCTGTCCGCGTTGTACGAAGCCGTCCGAAGCGGCGAGCTCACGCGGGACGAGGCGCGCGCGCAGCTCGCCTACGTCGGCGGACTGAAGATCCGCCTCCTCGGCGACGCCGTGCTTCGGCGGCGAGCCTGGGAACTGGCTGAAGAGCTCGGCTTCGAGACGACGTATGAGGCGGAGTACGTCGCGCTCGCGCAGCTGCAGAAGTGCACGCTTGTCAGCACGGACAAGCGCCTGCTGAAGCGCGTCGGCGGCGTCGTGCCGACGGCGACGGTCGACGCTCTGCGCTGACGCTCGTTCTCGTAAGCGTTCCACAAGTGCGTCTGATACTCGCAGCGCTTGCGCAGCAACTACTCTCATTCGCAGTGGCGCAGGATACGGTCCTCCCGAGTTAGCGGGGGTGCTCATGCCCGCCTTTGGGGAGTTGAGGAGTAGTAGCGTCAGTCGTGATGACGCACGGCCGTCGCGCGCAGCCGTGATAGCGGCGCTTGAGGCCGACCTCCGCGT
>JBJMJL010000072.1:0-37222 GCA_045806365.1 Gaiellaceae bacterium | reverse complement strand
AAGCTGCGCCACCAGCGCTCGCTCGGCCTCTCCGGTCGCTGGAAGATGCTGCTGCTCGCCGCGATCGCGGTCGCGGTGAGCCTCGCTGCACAGCACCAGAAGCTCGACCACGACGTCTACGTCCCGATCGTGAACGTGTCCGTGCCGCTCGGCTGGGCGTGGTACGTCCTCGTGTTCTTCATCATCGCCGGCGCCGCGAACGCCGTGAACCTCACCGACGGCCTCGACGGGCTCGCGGCGGGAACGACGATCATCGCCCTCTTCACGCTGACCGCGATGGCCGTCACCGTCTACATCCGCTCGGGCACCGCCGGGCACCGGATCGAGACGCGCCTGGACGCCGCGTTCATCGGGGCCGCGCTGATCGGCGCCGCAATCGGCTTTCTGTGGTTCAACGCGTTCCCGGCCGAGGTCTTCATGGGCGACACCGGCGCGATGGCGATCGGCGGCGCGATCGCCGCGATGGCGATCATGCTGAAGGTGGAGCTGCTGCTGCTCTTCGTCGGCGGGATCTTCGCGATCAACGCGGTCTCGGTGATCCTGCAGGTCGTGAGCTTCAGGTATTGGGGGCGGCGCATCTTCTTGATAGCGCCGCTTCAGCATCACTTCGAGATGAAGGCGTGGTCCGAGACGAAGATCATGGTGCGCTTCTGGATCGTGACCGCGATCCTCTGCGCAGTCGGCTTCGCGCTCTTCTACCGCGACTTCACCTTCTTCCGGCGCTGAGCAGACAGCGCGACCAGTGGACCGAATGGCTCGTGCGCGAGCGCTTCGCCGGTTGGTCGGACGACGAGGTCGCCACGGCGCTGCAACGGCTGGCGGCCAGGCGTGACGACGTCCTCGACCGTGCATCGCTCGCACTCGGCGACGTCGTCGCGGACGTGGGAGCCGGCACGGGCCTGCTGACGCTCGGCGCCGTGGAGCGTGTCGGCGCGGACGGAGACGTCCTCGCGATCGATATCTCCGTCGATGCGCTCGACGAGCTTCGAGAGCACGCGGACGCGTCGAACATCTCGTATCTCATCGGGCGCGCGGACGTGCTGCCCCTTCCGGACGAAAGCGTTGACGCGGTCGTCACCCGCTCGGTGCTGATCTACGTCGACGACAAGGCCGAGGCGGCTCGCGAGTTCGCGCGCGTTCTTCGCGCGGGCGGCCGGCTCTCGTTGTTCGAGCCGATCAACAGCCGCAACCTGCTGCTCACCGACGCGGTCGACTTCTCCGAGCTGGGCGAGCTAGGGGATCGTGTCCGCACGTGGAATCAGGCGTTCTACGCCAATCCAGACGATCCGATGCTGAACTTCGACGAGTCCGACCTCGAACGCTTCTTTGCGGAAGCGGGGCTCACCGACGTCCGGGTCGAAGTCGGCGAGGACGGAGACGAGCTCGGCGGCGAGCGCTTCCTGAACCAGGTTGGTGCGCCCGGCCGACCTACGGTGCTCGAGCGCTGGCGCGCGGCGTTCTCCCCGGACGACGTCGCGCGGCTCGCCGCGTTCGTGGGTGAGCGCAGGATTCCGGTGCGCTTCGCCTACGTCTACCTGACCGGTCGCAAGCCGTGAAGCTGCCGCAGCGCGCGCTCGTCGTCGGTTTGGCGCGGTCCGGCCAGGCCGCCGCGCTCGCGCTCGTCCGCCGCGGCGTCCCCACCATCGCCGCGGACCGTGCCACGGAGGTCGACGTCGGGAGGCTTGCCGAAACGGGCGTCGAAGTCCACCTGGGGACGGAGGAGGACAGCTTGCTGGACGGAGTCGACTTGCTCGTCAAGAGCCCGGGCGTGCCTGGAGACTCGCCGCTGCCCGCGGCAGCGCGGGCGCGCGGCGTTCCGGTCTGGAGCGAGATCGAGCTCGGCTTCCGGCTGGTCCGCAATCCGTTCGTCGGCGTCACGGGCACGAACGGCAAGACGACGACGAGCGAGCTCCTCGGCGCGATGTTCCGTGCGGCCGGACGTACCGTCGAGGTCGTGGGCAACGTCGGCCGGCCGTTGACCGCGCTCGCCGACGCAGTCGATCAGGACGCCTGGATCGTCTGCGAGCTGTCGAGCTTCCAGCTCGAGGACATTCATCGGTTTCGACCGCGCGTGGCGGTGCTCCTGAACCTCGAGCCCGACCACCTCGACCGCCACGCGACGTTCGACGCGTACCGCGACGCGAAGCTGCGCATCTTCGAGAACCAGACCGAAGCCGACATCGCGATCGTCCCGCGCGAGTTCGGCGCGACACCCGGCGGCGCAACGCGTGTCGAGTTCGGCGCCGGCGACGATCTTCCGGCCGAGCCGCTGATCCCCGGGCTGCACAACCGCGAGAACGCCGCCGCCGCAACTGCGGCTGCACGCGCGGCCGGGCTCGCGGACGACGCGATCGGCGAGGCCCTAATGAGGTTTCCCGGCGTCGAGCACCGGCTCGAGCTCGTCGCGGAGATCGACGGCGTGCGCTACGTCAACGACTCGAAGGCGACGAACACGACGGCTGCGCGGCGGGGCATCCAGGCGTATGCCGGCCAGCCGCTTCGCCTCATCCTCGGCGGGTCCTTGAAGGGCGAGTCCTTTGCGGAGCTGGCGGAGTCGCTGCCGGCCAGCGTGCGTTCGATCGACCTGATCGGCGAAGCGACGGACCAGCTTGCCGCCGCGCTGGGGCGCGCCGGACGGCCGTACCGGCGCTCGGGCGACCTCGCCGGCGCGCTGGGAGTGGCTGCCGGCGAGGCCGAGGCCGGCGACGTCGTCCTGCTCTCGCCCGCGTGTGCGAGCTATGACCAGTTCCGCGACTACGAGGAGCGCGGCGAGACGTTCCGCCGACTCGTGCGAGACCTGTGGTGAAACGCGGGCAGCTCGAATCGCACGTCCTCGTGCTCGTCACGCTCGGACTCGTCGCATTCGGGCTCGTGATGGTGTACAGCGCGACGTCGGCGCCGGCAGCGCTCGCGCGCACCGATCCCATGTCGTATCTGAAGAAGCAGGGCATCTACGCGCTGTTCGGCGTGGTGCTGATGATCGCAGCGTCGCGCTTCGACTACCGGCGGCTGCGGCTGCTCGCTCCCGCACTCGTGCTGACGGCGCTCGCCGGTTGTCTCGCCGTGCTCGTGATCGGCGCACGCATCAACGGCGCCCGCCGTTGGATCGAGTTCGGCCCCGCGCCGTTCCAGCCGTCCGAGCTGGCGAAGCTCGCGATGGTGGTCTGGGCGTCGGCATATCTCTGCAAGCGTCCCGCGCCGCGCACGCTGCGCGAGCTGGGGCGGCCGATCGGCCTCCTGCTCGGCTTGTTCTGCGTGCTGATCCTCGCGGAGCCCGACCTCGGCACCGCCATCTCGGTCGTCGTGGTGGTGCTCGCGATCCTGATCGTGTCGGGCACGCCCGGCGCGACGCTCGCGTCGGCGGGCGGGATCGCCGTTGCTCTCGGATTGCTCGCGATCTGGTTCGAGCCGTACCGGCGCGCCCGCATCTTCAGCTTCCTCGATCCGTGGAAGGACCCGCAGGGCGCCGGCTTCCAGACGGTTCAGGCGCTGATCTCACTCGGCTCCGGCGGACTGCTCGGCCAGGGCCTCGGCAACAGCGTCGGGAAGATCAACTACCTGCCCGAGGCGCATACGGACATGATCCTGGGCGTGATCGGCGAGGAGCTCGGGCTCGTCGGAGTGGCTGCCGTGCTCGGCGCGTTCGTCGCGTTCGCGTGGGCGGGCCTGCGCGTCGCGCTTGCGTGCAAGGACCCGTTCGGGAAGCGCCTCGCGGTCGGGGTCGTGGCGCTCGTCAGCGGGCAAGCAGTGATCAACCTCGCCGCAGTCCTCGGTCTCGCGCCGCTCACGGGGATCCCGCTGCCGTTCATCTCATATGGCGGATCGAGCCTGGTAGTGACGCTCCTCGCGGTCGGCGTCCTCCTTAACATCGCCGGAAGTGGCGCGAGAGCGACAGCTGCGGTGCCTGATCGCGGCCGGCGGGACGGCAGGACACGTCGCGCCGTCGCTCGCGGTCGCAGAGGCACTACGTCGACGCGGCGTGCACGTGACGTTCGCCGGGTCGCCGGATCGCATAGAGGCGCGGCTCGTTCCTGAAGCCGGGTACCAGCTCGACACCTTCCGCATCTCCGGCCTGCCGCGGCGGCCGTCGCCCGCGCTGCTGCGCTCGCTCATGCTCGCCGCGCGCGCGCCCCGGGCATGCGCGGAGATACTGCGTCGCCGTCGACCCGACGTCGTGCTCGGCGGCGGCGGCTATGTCGCGGGACCGATGGTGTACGCCGCTGCACGGCGCCGCATCCCGACGGCGCTGCTCGAGGCCGACGCGCAGCTCGGGCTCGCGAACCGTCTGGCCGCGCCGTTCGCGCGACGAGTGTTCCTGTCGTTTCCCATCGCCGGGCGCGACGGCGCGAAGTACCGCGTCACCGGCCGGCCGATCCCGGCGCGGTCACGCGTTGTGCCGCAGGTCGAGTCGCGACGTGTCTTCGGCCTTCCGGAGGTCGGTCCCGTTTTGCTCGTGTTCGGCGGCTCGCTCGGCGCGCGTCTGCTCAACGAGCTTGCGCTCGACGCGTTCGGCGCAGCCGGCCCGGCAGTCCTCCACCTCTGCGGCACGCGGGACTACGACGAGCTTGCGCCGCACGTGACGCGGCCCGACTACCGGCTGTTCGCCTTCACGGAGGAGTTCGGGGCCGCCCTGGGGGCGAGCGATCTCGTCCTCGCACGCGCCGGTGGGTCGGTCTGGGAGCTCGCGGCGGCCGGCAAGCCCGCCGTCCTCGTGCCGGGCCTGTTCGCCACCGGCGACCATCAGGCGAAGAACGCCCGCTACTTCGAGGAGGCCGGCGCGGCGATCGTCGTCCCCGAGTCCGAAGCACGACGGGCGCCTGCGGTCATCCGTTCGCTCCTCGACGAGCCGTCCAGACTCGACGCGATGTCGCGGGCGATGCTCCAGATCGCGCGTCCGAATGCCGCCGACGAGATCGCCGGGGAGCTCGTTGCCCTCGGCGCTTGAGGGCCGGCGCCTCTGGATCGCCGGCATCGGCGGCGCCGGGATGAGCGCCTACGCCGCGCTCGCGCACGCCTGGGGGGCCGAGGTCCGGGGCTGGGATCGCGTCTGGACCCCGTACCTCGACCAGCTGCAGGGAATCGACGTCGAGATCGCAGCGGAACCGCCGGAGCCTCCACGGGATTGGGAGCCGTACGTCTCGACGGCGTTCGCGAATCGCATCGTCGGCCGCTCGCGGGCGGAGCTCCTCGCGGAGCTCGTCTCGCTGCGAGAGACAGTGGTCGTGGCCGGCGCCCACGGCAAGACGACGACCGCGGCGATGATCGCGTTCTGCCTCGTGCGGCTCGGGCGCGACCCGGCATGGCTGATCGGCGCGGACGTGCCACAGCTCGGTGCGAACGCTGGAACGGGTAGCGGCTGGCTCGTCGTCGAGGGGGACGAGTCCGACCGCACGATCGCGGTGCTCCGGCCGCGCGTCGCCGTCGTCACGAACATCGATCTCGACCACCACGCCACGTTCGCGTCGCGCGCAGAGGTCGAGGCGCTCTTCGGCGATTGGCTCGCGCACGTGCCCGATGTCGTTCGCGGCGAGGAGCTGAAGCCGTACGACGGCCCGCTCGCGCTTCCCGGCGAGCACAACCGCCGCAATGCGGCATGCGCGCTCGCTGCGCTCGAGCTCATCGGTGTCGACCGCGGCGAAGCCGGGCCCGTCCTCGCAGAGTTCGCAGGCGCCGGGCGGCGTCTCCAGCGCCGCGGCGACGCGCGCGGCGTCGACGTCTTCGACGACTACGCGCACCATCCCGCGGAGATCGCGGCGACGCTCGACGCGGCGCGCGACGGCCGACGGCTGCTCGTGCTCTTCCAGCCGCACTTGTACTCCAGGACGCGTCATCTCGCCCGCGAGCTTGCCGCGGCACTCGCGCACGCCGATGCCGTCGCCGTCACGGATGTGTACCCCGCGCGTGAGTCGCCGCTCGAAGGCGTGAGCGGCAAGCTCGTCGTCGATGCGCTCGCCGAACGACGCCCCGGTATGCCGCTGGCGTGGACGCCGGCGCTCGACGACGGCGTCCGTTTCCTCGTCGAGCGTGCACGGCCGGGTGACCGGATCCTCACGATCGGCGCTGGTGACGTCGACCGAGCGGCGCCGCTGCTGCTGGAGTCGTTGGCGTGACGATCGAGCGCGGCGTGGAGCTCGCACGCTTCACGACGCTCGGCACCGGCGGTCCCGCAGCGGCCTTCGCGCGCCCCGAGACGCTCGAGGAGCTCGGCCAGGCGCTGGCTCATGCACGCGAAGAGGGGCTGCCGGTCGCGACCGTCGGGCTCGGCTCGAACCTGCTCGTCGCCGACGACGGCTTCGACGGGCTCGTCCTGAAGCTCGCCGGCGACCTCGTCCGCGCGGACGTGCGCGGACAGGTGCTCGTTGCGGGGGGCGGAGCGCCGAACGCCGTGTCCCTCCATCGTGCCAGGGCGGCCGGGCTGGGAGGGTTCGAGTTCGCCTGCGCGATACCCGGGACCGCCGGCGGCGGCGTCCGCATGAACGCCGGCGCCTATGGCGCGGACTGGGCGGCCGTGGTCGAACGCGCGCTCGTCGTCGACGATGACGGCGCGCACTGGGTCGACCGCGAGCAGCTCGGCTTCCGCTACCGACATTCGGACCTGCGGCCGGATCAGGTGGTCGCGCAGGTCGAGTTCCGGCTGACCCCGCGTCCGGAACAGGAGATCAAGGCGATCGTCGCCGAGCTGCAGGCGCAGCGAAAGGCTGCGCAGCCGACGAACAAGCGAACCTGCGGCAGCGTCTTCAAGAACCCGGACCACGAGCTCAGCGCCGGCCGGATGCTCGAGGCGTGCGGCCTCAAGGGCTACCGCATCGGTGGAGCACAGATCTCCCCCCGGCACGCGAACTTCATCGAGAACGCCGACGGGGGCCGCTCGCGAGACGCAGTGGCACTGATGGCCGAAGCACGGCGACGTGCCTGGGAGGCGTACGGCGTCGAGCTCGAGCACGAGGTGGTCTTCCTCGGCAAGCTCGCGCTGCCGCCGCTCGAGACGGAGTAGGACCCGCGGCACGCGCGGCGAAGTCCCGAGGGTGGGCGAGAAGGTCCTGCCGCTGCCGCGTGCTCGTTTCGACGTCCTGCGCTTCGCGCCGTCGGGGAGATCGTTCGGCGTCGGTGTAGCTCTCGTGCTCGTCGCGGCGGGCCTGTACGGGCTCGCCCGCGAGACGTCGATGTTCGCCGTCGACGCCGTTCGGGTCGAAGGCGCTACTCCTGAGGTCGCGGCGCAGGTACGTCGCGAGCTCCACCGCTACGACGGACGGAGCTTGGTCAGCCTCGACGCGACCGCCGTCGTCCAGCGCGTGAACGGACTTCCCGCCGTTCGGGCCTCGGCGGTCGACCGCGCGTTCCCGCATACGTTGCGCGTGCGGGTCGTACCGGAGATTCCCGTCGCCGTGCTGCGGCGCGGCGCGGCCTCGTTCCTCGTCTCGGCGCGCGGCCGCGTCATTGCGCCCGTCGCGCGCGGCACGCACGGGACGCTCCCGCGCATCTGGCTCCCAGCGCGGACCGAGCTCGAGCCCGGCTCCCTGCTCGGCGGCGACTCGGGCGGCCTCGCGGCACGGTCGCTGGCCGCGTTCGTCGGCAGCGGCTTCTCCAACCGCGTGACGTTCGTGCGTGCGCTCGATGGCCAGATCACGCTCGGTCTCCGCGGCGGTCTCGAGATTCGCCTCGGCGCGCCCGTCGACCTGCGGCTCAAGATCGCGATTGCGCACAGCATCGTGCCGACGCTCGCGCTGCCCGGGCAGGGCGGCCCGGACTATCTGGACATCGCCGCGCCGGAGCGGCCCGTCGCCGGTCGTAACCCTCAAGTCGAAGGTTGAGGTTGAGGGTTTTCCCGTTGACACGGCGGTGCGCGGGACGTACCCTCGAACGCAGGTTGTGCTCGGCAGCCCCAACGCTCCACTCCAGCTTGAGGCCGGGCGCTTCCCACGACGATGAGCCAAACAGGTAACTACCTCGCGGTGCTGAAGGTCGCCGGCGTTGGCGGCGGCGGCACGAACGCGGTCAATCGCATGGTCGACGCCGGACTTTCGGGCGTCGAGTTCATCGCCGTCAACACCGACGCGCAGGCGCTGCTGATGGCGGACGCGGACATCAAGATCCAGGTCGGCGCGCAGGTCACGCGTGGCCTCGGCGCCGGCGCGGACCCGGAGATCGGATTCGCCGCCGCACAGGAGAGCCGCGACGAGCTGAAGGAAGCGCTGAAGGGCGCGGACATGGTCTTCATCACCGCGGGCGAGGGCGGCGGCACCGGCACCGGCGGTGCGCCGATCGTCGCCGAGATTGGCCAGGAGATCGGGGCGCTCACGGTCGGCGTCGTCACGCGACCGTTCGGCTTCGAGGGGCGCAAGCGCGCCGACCAGGCGGAGCGCGGGATCGACCAGCTCCGCGACCGCGTCGACACGCTGATCGTGATCGAGAACGATCGGCTCCTGCAGGTGGTCGAACGGCAGACGTCGGTCGTCGAGGCGTTCCGCATGGCCGACGACATCCTGCGGCAGGGCGTGCAGGGCATCACCGATTTGATCACCGAGCCGGGGCTCGTGAACCTCGACTTCGCGGACGTCCGCACGATCATGCGCGACGCCGGGTCGGCCCTGATGGGAATCGGCCGCGCGTCCGGCGAGAACCGGGCCGCCGAGGCAGCGCGATCGGCGGTCTCGTCGCCGCTGCTGGAGGCCTCGATCGAGGGGGCGACCGGGATCCTGCTGAACATCACGGGCGGCTCGGAGATCGGGCTCTTCGAGGTGAACGAAGCGGCCGAGGTCGTGACCAGCGCCGCCGACCAGAACGCGAACGTGATCTTCGGCGCGGTGATCGACGACTCGCTGGGAGACGACGTCCAGGTCACCGTCATCGCCACGGGCTTCGGCGGCCAAAGCCGTCGACGCCGGCGGCGCGAGGCTCCGGCGACCGAGCGGCCGGTACCGGCCGCGACGTCCGCCTCCGAGGGCTTCGACGTTTCGCAGGAGGTCCTGGACGTGCCGTCCTTCCTCCGCGACGACGCCTAGGTTTCGGATCTTCGTGGTGCGGTACGGAGGGGTTGCCCTCTTGGGGTTCATCCTCCCCGGTTGACCCCATGACCCGGTCAGTCGCTCCGGTTGCGGCTCCCCTTTTGGGAGGCACAGCCGGAGCGACACCTTTCTGAGGCTCGTTAGCATCGCCTGCGATGGCGCAGACCTTGCAACGGACGCCGCTGCACGAGCGACACGTAGCCCTGGGCGCGCGCATGGTGCCGTTCGTCGGGTGGGACATGCCCGTCCAGTACGAGGGAGTCATTCCCGAAGTGCGCGCAGTGCGGACGGATTGCGGCGCCTTCGACGTGTCGCACATGGGCGAGCTCGAGGTCGAGGGCCCGCGCGCGACGGAGCTGCTCCAGGCGACGTTGTCGAACGACCTTGCGAAGCTCGCACCGGGCGAAGCGCAATACACACTCCTGACGAACGAGCGCGGCGGCATCATCGACGACCTGATCGCCTATCGGCTCGAGGAGTGCCGCTATCTCCTGATCGTCAACGCCTCGAACCGCGAGGCGGACTACGGCTGGCTCAAGGAGCGCGAGGTGCCGGGCTCCGACGTCCGCGACATCTCGGACGAGTATGCGTTGCTCGCCGTCCAGGGCCCGCGCGCGATCGAACGTCTCGGCCTGCCCGACGCGCGTTCGTTCACGTTCGCCGAGGCCGAGATCGACGGGATCCATTGCATGGTGAACCGGACGGGGTACACGGGCGAGAACGGATGCGAGCTGCTGACGATGGCCGAGGACGGGCCCGCCCTGTGGGACCGCGTGCTGGAGCGCGGCGCCGTGCCGTGCGGCCTCGGGGCGCGCGACACGCTCCGGCTCGAGGCCTGCTTTCCGCTGCACGGCAACGACATCACGCCCGACACCGACGCGATCTCGGCCGGCCTCGCCTGGTGCTGCGCGCTCGACAAGGAGTTCAGCGGTGCGCAGGAGCTGCGCGAGACGAAGGCGCGCGGCCCGCAACGGAAGCTGGTGCCGTTCGCGATGGATGAGAAGGCGGTGCCGCGGCAGGGCATGGCAATCGAGGGTGGGGGCGAGGTGACGTCCGGAACGCATTCGCCGATGCTCGACCGCGGCATCGGCCTCGGTTATGTCCCGGCGGACGCCGCTGCGGTGGGCACCGAGCTCTCGATCGACGTACGTGGTCGCGCGCGGCGCGCGAGCGTGGTGAAGAAACCGTTCTACAAGCGAGAGGAGCGTTCGTAGGTGGCCGCGACCGAGACGTACCCCGGTGAGCTGAAGTACCACAAGGAGCACGATTGGGCGCGGATCGACGGCGACGAGGCCGTGCTCGGGATCACGTGGTTCGCGCAAGACGCGCTCGGCGAGCTCGTCCACTACGAGCCGCCGAACGAGGGCGACACGATCACGAAGGACTCGGCGTACGGTGAGGTCGAGTCCGTCAAGGCGGTGTCGGACGTGATTGCGCCGCTCTCGGGTGAGGTCCTCGAGGTGAACAAGAAGGTCGTCGACGAGCCGGAGACGGTCAACGCCGACCCGTACGGCGACGGCTGGCTCGTTCGGATTCGCCTCAGCGACGCGTCCGAAGCGGACGGGCTGCTCGACGTCGAGGCGTACAAGCAGGTCGTCGCCGAGTCGTAGCTTGAGCTATCTGTCCCTGACGGAACGCGACCGCGAAGAGATGCTCGCGGCGATCGGAGTCTCCTCGGTCGAGGAGCTGTTTCGCGACATTCCTGCCCGGGTTCGCTTCGACCGCCCGCTCGAGCTCGATCCGGCGCTCGGCGAGCAGGAGCTTTCGCGCCATCTCGAAGAGCTCGCCGCGCGGAACGTCGACACGACGCGAGAGCTGTCGTTTCTCGGCGCCGGCATCTACGACCATTACGTGCCCGCGGTCGTCGACACCGTGCTGCAGCGCGGTGAGCTCCTCACCGCGTACACGCCCTACCAGCCGGAGATGAGCCAGGGCGTCCTGCAGGCGATCTTCGAATACCAGACCGCGATTTGCGAGCTCACCGGGATGGACGTGTCGAACGCGTCCGGCTACGACGGCACCACGGTTGCTGCGGACGCGTGCTTCGTGGCGAAGCACGCGACGGGCCGCTCGAAGGTCGTCGTCACCGAGGCGACGAACCCGCAAGTGCGGCAGGTCGTGAAGACCTATGCGCCGGGCTTCGGGCTCGACATCGTCGAGGTGCCGCACAGAGACGGCGTGACGAGCCCGGAGGACGTGCGCGACGCCGCTGCCGACGCGGCATGCGTGATCTTCCAGCAGCCGAACTTCTTCGGATGCCTGGAGCCTGCGCCCGATCTCGCCGCGGCCGCAAACGAGGCCGACGCGGTCGCGGTCGCGCATGTCGACCTGCTGTCGCTCGGGGTGCTCGAGGCGCCTGGTGCGTACGGCTGCGGGATCGCGATCGGCGAAGGGCAGAGCGCGGGCAACTACCAGTCCTTCGCCGGTCCTCACTACGGATTCCTCGCCGCGCGGAGCGAGTTCATCCGCCGCATGCCGGGCCGGATCGTCGGCGAGACGGTAGACACCGCGGGCGAGCGCGGCTATGTCCTCACCCTCCAGACGCGCGAGCAGCACATTCGTCGGGAGAAGGCGACATCGAACATCACGACGAACCAGACGCTGCTCGCGCTCGGCGGCCTCGTCTATCTGTCGTGGCTCGGACCGGAGGGCTTGCGCGAGCTCGGGGAGACCTGCATGGGCCTGAGCGCGTACGCGAAAGATCGGCTCGCGCATGCCGGATTCGAGCTGGTGTTTCCAGAGCGGACAACGTTCAAGGAGTTTGCCGTCCGCGTCGGACGGAGTGCGAACGAGACGATTCGCGCGGCTCGCCGACGCGGCGTTCATCCCGGCTACGCGCTGGGGCGCGACTATGCCGGGCTCGACGATGCCGTGCTCGTCGCGGTCACGGAGCGCCGGACACCCGCTGACATCGACCGTCTGGTCGACGCGCTGACCGCGGCATGAAGCTGATCTTCGAAAAGTCGCAGCCGGGCCGCCGCGGCGGCGAGCTGCCGAAGCCTGACGTCCCGCGCGCCGAGGTCCCGGCCGAGCTGCGTCGACAGACACCCGCGCGGCTGCCGGAGCTCGCCGAGCCCGAGATCGTTCGCCACTTCACCGAGTTGTCTTCGCGGAACTTCGGAATCGACACGGGCTTCTACCCGCTCGGCTCGTGCACGATGAAGTACAACCCGCGCGTCAACGAGCGTCTCGTCATGCTGCCGGGCTTCCGCGATCTGCATCCGTACCAGGAAGAGGAGGCCGCGCAAGGAGCGCTCGAGCTGATGTGGCGTCTGCAGGAGGCGCTCATCGAGATCTGCGGCCTCCATGCTTGCTCGCTGCAGCCGGCCGCGGGCTCGCAAGGCGAGTTGACGGGACTGATGCTGATGAGGGCGTACTTCGCCGACCGTGGCGAGGCCGGCCAGCGCGACACCATTGTCACGGCCGACACGGCGCACGGGACGAATCCCGCGAGCGTCACGATGGCCGGCTACAAGCTCGCCAAGGTCGAGACCGACGCGCGCGGCAACGTCGACGTCGCGCACCTCCGCGAGATGGTCAACGAGCGGACGGCCGGGCTGATGCTGACGAACCCGTCCACACTCGGGCTCTTCGACGAGCACATCGAGGAGATCGCCGCGATCTTCCACGACGCCGGCGCGCTCCTCTACTACGACGGGGCGAACCTGAACGCCGTCTGCGGGATCTCGCGTCCGGGCGACATGGGCTTCGACATCGTGCACATCAATCTGCACAAGACGTTCTCGCAGCCGCACGGCGGCGGCGGGCCAGGCGGCGGCCCGATCGTGGTGCGCGACAAGCTGGCCGACTTCCTGCCGGTTCCCGCAGTCGTGCGGGACGAAGACGCGTTCCGGTTGGACTACGACCGTCCGAAGTCGATCGGCAAGGTGCGCGGCTATACGGGACCGTTCGGCGTCTTCGTACGCTCGTACGCTTACATCCGGTCGTACGGGCCGGCGCTGCGCGAGATGTCCGAGGTTGCCGTCCTCAACGCCAACTATCTGCTCGCCCGGCTCAGGGACGCATACGACCTGCCGTTCGACCGCCTGTGCATGCACGAGTTCGTGCTCAGCGCGCGCTCGCTCAAGCGCGAGCACGGCATCACGGCGCTCGACGTGGCGAAGCGGCTGATGGACTACGGCTTCCATCCGCCGACGATCTATTTCCCCCTCGTCGTGTCCGAGGCCCTGATGATCGAGCCAACCGAGACGGAGGCGAAGGAAACGCTCGATGCGTTTGCCGATGCGATGCTCGCGATCGCACGCGAGGCGGCGGACGATCCGCGCCTGGCCAAGGAGGCTCCGCACAACCGACCGGTGAAGCGTCTCGACGAAGTGCGCGCGGCCAAGCGCGCCATCGTCAAGTTCGGCTTCGAAGCGCACGCGGATCCGCAGACCGAGGAACCACCCAGCGAACCGCGCCAGCTCGAGGCGCAGAAGGGGGCGTAAGCCGCCTGCTAGGCGGCGAGCGGCAGCGACAGCTGCGTCAGGCCGAGCCGGGCGAACACGTGCTCCACTTCGACGGCCACGGGCTCGAACTGTTCCACGGACCAGACGTGAACGTCGTCGTCGGCCTGCAGGTTCTCCAGCTGGGCCTGGAGGAGCGGATCGCCCGACCGGAGCAGCACCGTCTGTGCGTACGAACGCGCCCAGATCTCGTGCGTCGCCTGGAAATAACGCTGCCGTCCGCGGCCGCCGGGCAAGGGCCGGCGTTCGAGTCGCGCGGCTGCTTCGCGCCACGAAGTGAAGGCGAAGTGCACGGCGCTCGCCCAACTGCGGGTCTTGCGGTCGTAGTAGATCTGATGATCGAGCAGATGCCCGAGCTCATGGAGAAAGCCAAGGGTGACGCGGCCGCCGACGCGTGACACGCGCAGGTCGATCGGATCCTTTCGGCGAAAGCGGTACGCACCCGCCTCGGTGATCGTCGACGTGGGTCGGACCGGGACCGGCTCGAGATCGGAACGCAGGCCGTGCAGGCGTGACGCGGCTGCGAGCGCACGTTGCAGCTCGCCGGTCAGCGGGCTGCGACGCGGCAACGCGACGACTTCCTCCAGCGCACGCAACCGCGGCTTTCCCTCGCGCGCGACGCAATCCGGGTGTTGGCGTTGTCCCATGGGGCAAATTGTCGGTTCGACGTCGGACGGACTTGAGCGTGCAATGCTTACGACATGCATGCACGCCGCGCGATTCTCGTCGTCACGGCCGTTTCGTTTGCGACGATCGATCTCCTGCACAAAGCGGTCACGACGTCGGACTTTCACCACGCGCGCACGCCGTACGTGACGTTCGTGATCGCCGCGCTGATCGTCACGCTTGCGATTCTCGTCCCGATGTTGCCGTCGAACCTCGCAGCGCTCGGCGCCGGCGTCGCGTGCGGCGGCGCACTTGGCAATCTCGTCTCGCTGTTGACGTGGTCACGCGGCGTCCCCGATCCGTTCGTCGTGGTCGGGGCGACGCACGGCCTCGCGTTCAACCTCGCGGACGTGTTCGCCGTCGCCGGCGATGCGCTCCTGCTCAGCGCAGTCTTCGTGCTCGGGCTGAGGCAGCGCGCAACCCTGAGGGAGCGGGTCCGGGCCTAGTAGAGATCCTCGAGGTCGTCGACGGCGTACGTCTGCTCTTCGCGACGACGTCGTACGACCTCGGAGATGCCAAGCGTCACGGGTACGGCGACCGCGAACGCCAGGCTTGTCCACGCCACTGCCAGCCAGGCGATGACGACGACGGCTATGCCGAAGCGCTGACCTACCGGGTCGTGCCGCAGGAACCGCAGGAGAATGACGGCTTCCTTCATCTCGGCTCCTCCTCTCAGATCACGGCATCGGCGGCCCGGCTCGCCCCCTCCATCCCTCGGTCGCGTAATGGTGGACGCGTTCGCAACACTTAAGGGGAACTCAATCGAGGGAGTGTGATGACAAAGGTTCAGAAGAGCGAGGCGGAGTGGCGCGCGGAGCTGACGCCGGAGCAGTACCACGTGCTCCGCGAGAAGGGCACCGAAGCGCCGTTCTCCGGCGAATACGACCACACGTTCGAGCCAGGGGCCTACCGCTGTGCCGGCTGCGGCGCCGAGCTGTTCCGGTCCGAGACCAAGTACGACTCCGGCTGCGGTTGGCCGGCGTTCTACGCGCCTGCCGACGGGGAGGCCATCGACGAGGAGACTGACACGACCTTCGGAATGGCTCGGACCGAGGTGACGTGCTCGAACTGCGGTGGGCACCTCGGTCATGTCTTCCCCGACGGACCGCGCCCAACCGGACTGCGCTACTGCATCAATTCGGCAGCACTCGAGTTGGAGGAGGAATAGTGGAGAAGAAGGCGACATTCGGCGCCGGCTGTTTCTGGGGCGTCGAGGCTGCGTTTCGGCAGCTCGAAGGCGTGACGAGCACCCGCGTGGGCTACTCGGGCGGGACGCTCGACAACCCGACATACGAAGACGTCTGCTCACACACGACCGGGCACGCCGAGGTCGTCGAGGTGACGTACGACCCGGAGGTCGTGCCGTACGACCGCCTGCTCGAGGTCTTCTGGCAGAAGCACGATCCCACGCAGCTCAACAGGCAAGGGTGGGACGTCGGCGACCAGTACCGCTCAGTCGTGTTCGTCCACGACGAGGAGCAACGAGAAGCGGCGCTGCGGTCGAAGGCGCGCGAGCAGGCGAGCTGGACCGCGCCGATCGTGACGCAGGTCGAGCCGGCGCAGACCTTCTACGAGGCCGAGGACTACCACCAGCAGTACCTGGAGAAGCGCGGACGGTCGACGTGCACGCCCGCGCTCGGACGCGTCAGTTGAGGCTTCCGGCGCAGTTCCGTTGCTGACACGTCACGTTACGCACCCTAGGCTGTCGGTGGGCGGGAGCGGTGGGCCCCTGGTACGCGCGTGTACATGAACTGAGGGCGCGCCCCGAGGTTGTGATCTCGCGCTACCTGGGTACACCATCGACATGCCTGATGAACTCACGCAAGAAGAGCTCGAGCAACTCGAAGGCGAGCTGCTGCCGAGGCGCGAGGCGCTCTCGGTGATCGGGCCGCTTCCGGCCGGCGCGCCGGGCAGTGACGCCGCGACGGATCTCCCTCAGATGGCGGAGGAAGGGATCCCGACCACACCGGTCGACGAGTAATCGTCGACACCGACTGCGCGCCTAGACCGCGGCGGGCGCCGCGTGCTGCTTTGGTGCGCGCGGTGCCGTCGCGAGCTGTCCGCAGGCAGCGGCGATGTCGCGGCCGCGCGTCAGCCGCACGGTTGCCGGCAACCGTGCCGCGTCGAGGACCTCCTTGAACGCGGCAATCGCCTTGCGTGTCGAGCCGGCGTACATGCCGGTGGGGTTGTACGGGATGAGGTTGACCTTGTAGACCTTCGGATCGAGCAGGTGCGCGAGCGCCCGAGCCTGCTCGACACGGTCGTTGACCCCGCCGAGCATCACGTACTCGACGAACACCTTGCGCCGCCGCAGCGAGAAGTAGCGCGAGCACTCCGCCAGCACGTCCGTCAGCGGGTAGCGCACGTTCACCGGCATCAGCTCGCTGCGCAGCTCGTCCGTCGGCGCATGCAGGGAGAACGCCAGCCGGATCGGCTCTTCGACTTCGTCGACGAAGCGACGCAGTCCGGGCAGCCAGCCTACCGTCGACACCGTCGTGCGCCGGTGCGTGACGCCGACGTCCGGCAGCGCGCGTGCGGCGTCGAGTACCGCGTCGATGTTCAGCATCGGCTCGCCCATTCCCATGAACACCGCGTGGTCGATCCGCTCGATGCGCCGGAAGTGGAGCGCCTGGTCGAGTAGCTCCGACGGCGTCAGGTTCCTGCCGAACGCCATCTGTCCCGTGGCGCAGAACGTGCACGTCAGCGGACATCCAGACTGGGACGACAGACACACGGACCGGCGACCGTCGCGGTAGCGCATGAGCACGGCCTCGACCGGATGGCCGTCGTCGGTGCGGAAGAGCACCTTCACCGTTCCGTCATCGCTGGTCTGCTCGCGCTCGACCGTCAGCGTCGAGAAGGGAACTTCGCCCGCCAGCCGCGCACGCAACGCGGAAGGCAGGTTCGTCATCCGCGCGTAGCTCTCGGCACCGCGGGCGGCCCACTCCCACACCTGCGCAGCGCGATACGCCGGCTCGCCGGCCGCGTCCAAGCGCTCGCGCAGCAATGCGACGTCCACGCGCGACACGGTAGCGTTGCTCATGGCCTCCGGCGCCCGACCCTGGTGGCAGCGCGCCGTCCTCTACCAGGTGTACGTGCGCTCGTTTGCCGACTCGGACGGCGACGGGGTCGGCGATCTGCGCGGGATCGTCAAGAGCCTCGACTACCTGGATTGGCTCGGCGTCGACGCGCTCTGGCTCAGCCCCGTCACCGTCTCGCCCGACCAGGACTGGGGCTACGACGTCGCGGACTACACCGACGTTCAGACGGTCTTCGGCGGGATGGACGCGCTCGACGAGCTCATCGCGAACGCAGCAAGACGCAGCATGCAGATCGTCATCGATCTCGTCCCGAACCACACGTCCGATCGCCATCCATGGTTCGAGGACGCGCGTTCCTCGCGCCAGTCGCCGCGGCGCGACTGGTACGTGTGGGCCGACCCGCGGCCCGACGGCGCTCCGCCGAACAACTGGCGTAGCACGTTCGGCGACGCGCCGGCGTGGACGCTCGACGAACGCACCGGCCAGTACTACCTGCACAACTTCCTGCCCCAGCAGCCCGACCTGAACTGGTGGAACGACGACGTCCGGGCAGCCTTCGACGACATCCTGCGCTTCTGGCTCGACCGCGGCATGGCGGGCTTTCGCATCGACGTCGCGCACGGCATCGTCAAGGACCGCGAGCTGCGCGACAATCCCGATCCTTCGATCTCTACGTACAACGCGAACCGCGACGACGTGCACGAGGTCTTCCGCCGTTGGCGCTCCCTGGTCGACGAGTACGACCCAGCTCGCGTGCTGCTCGGGGAGACATGGGTCATGGAGATCGAGCGGCTCGCCCGCTTCTACGGAAACGGGGAGGACGAGCTGCACCTCGCCTTCAACTTTCCCTTCACGTTCTCACCGCTCGAAGCTTCCTCGCTGCGCACGATCGTGGAGGCGACCGAGACGGCACTGCCCGAGCGCGCCTGGCCGGTGTGGATGCTCTCGAACCACGACATCGCGCGGTTCCCGACGCGCATGGCAGGAGGCGACGAGCGGAAGGCTCGCGCGGTGCTCTTCCTGCTGCTGGCTTTGCGCGGGACGCCGGTCCTCTACTACGGCGACGAGCTGGGCATGCCTCAGGCGCATGTCCCGCCAACCGAAGAACGCGACATGGCCGGCCGCGACGGCGCGCGCACACCGCTTCCCTGGAACGGCGGGTGGAGCAATCCGTGGCTGCCGTTGACCGCCGACGTTCGCCCGGTCGAGGCTCAGCGCAGCGATCCGGCTTCGTTTCTCAACTACACGCGCGAGCTGATCGCCCGCCGCCGCGCGAGCCGTGACCTCGTCGAAGGCGAATACGAGACGCTGCCGGCGCCGGACGGCGTGTGGGCGTTTCGCCGCGGCGAGCGCACGAAGGTCGCGGTCAACCTGAGCGACGAACCTGCCGAGCTCGAGGACGGTTTACGGCTCGAGCCGTGGGCCGGAGTCGTTCAGCCCGAGTGGCGCCAGGCGTCCTGAATCACGGAACGCTCGCCGACGACGATCTCGACGCGGCGGCCGAGCATCTGCTGCAGCGCAGCGATGTCGATGTCGGCGGGGTCGGCGACCGCCACCTCGATCGCGCCCGAGTCCACGAAGCGGACGGGGACCGCGAACATGCGCCGTGCGACCTCGCGCGGCAGCATGCGGGCCGCAGCGGGATCGAGAGGGTGCCGCACGAGGTCGACGTACCTGAGCCCGGACTGCTCGGCGAGCGCACACGCGAGCTCCGGCTCGAAGAGCCAACCGCGGGCCAGGAGCGTCTCGCCGAGGCGCATGCCGCTGATGCGCGATGCTTCGAGCGCGGCATCGAGCCGGTCGTGCGAGATCCAGCCCTTCTTCAACAGGATCGTGCCGAGCATGGGGCGGACCTCGTCGGCGAAGTAGCCGTGGTCGAGGCGGAGCGGCGCGGCGGCGCCCGCGGCAAGCCTCAATCCGCCGCCCACGTAGCGCTTGTCGATCCCGCCGCCCATGTGCTCATCATCGGCGTCGCGCGGTCCGGCGATGATCACCCGCGGGGGTGACCACTTCAAACCGGCAAAATGAGGCGGTGATCGATCTCCGCTCCGACACGCTGACCCAGCCGACTCCGGCGATGCGTCAGGCGATCGCGAACGCGGCCGTCGGCGACGAGCAAAAGCGCGAGGACCCGACGGTCAACGAGCTCGAGCGCCGAGGCGCCGAGTTCCTCGGCCACGACGAGGCGGTCTTTCTACCGACTGCGACGATGGCGAATCAGATCGCGCTCAACATCCTCGGCCGGCCCGGCGACGCGCTGCTCGTCGAGGAGCATGCGCACATCATGCTGTCCGAGCTCGGCGGGCCGGCGGCGCACTCCGGCTTGCTGACGATTGGCCTGCACGGCACACACGGACGGTTCTCGCCCGACCAGGTCGTTTCGGAGATCCGCGACCGCACGAGCGTGCACGTCGCGCCGACGCGGCTCGTTGCCGTCGAGAACACGCACAACAGCTCCGGCGGACGTGTCTGGCCGCTCGAGGAGATCGACGCGATCGTCGCGACGTGCCGGGAGCACGAGCTCGCCGCGCACCTGGACGGGGCTCGGCTCGTCAATGCGGCGATCGCGACGGGCGTCGAGCCCGCTCGGATCGGTCGCGGCTTCGACACCGTGACGATCTGCTTCTCGAAAGGGCTTGGCTGTCCGCTCGGCGCGCTGATCGCCGGCTCGCACGAGCTGATGGCGCGCGCACGCCGAGGCAAGCACTTCTTCGGCGGGGCGATGCGGCAAGCGGGCATCGTCGCGGCCGCGGCGCTGTATGCGCTCGACCACCATGTCGCCCGCATCGCGGACGACCATGCGCGCGCACGCCGTCTGGGCGAAGGGCTCGCCGGCGCGGGCGTCAGGGTGGAGCTCGAGCAGGTCGAGACGAACTTCGTTCAGATCGACGTCGGGCCCGACCGCGCCGATGCGATCGAGCGCATGAAGGAGCACGGCGTCCTCGTCTCGACGACCGTCCACCCGACGGTCGTCCGCGCCGTCACTCATCTGGACGTCAGCGACGACGACATCGAGACGGCGATCGACGCAATTCCACACGCGCTCGGGTTGGCGCACGGAGATCAGTTCGAGCGTGTCGACCGGTCGGTTCAGACGGACGCGCGAATCAACCGCGCGTCCTGACGTCGGCGCCGCAAGCGGCGCCTCACTCGTACTGCAGCGCTTCGAGCACGTTGAGGCGCGAGGCGCGGCGCGCCGGGAAGATCGCAGCGATGATGCCGACGAAGACCGCGGCGATCGCGAACACGATCAGCTGAACCACCGGTACCGACAGGACGATGAAGTCGACCCGCGCGATCAGCAGCGCGGCGAGGATGATCCCGAGCGCGATGCCGATCGCGGCGCCGATCAGCGCCGTGATCACGCTCTCGTGCCTGATCATCCGGCGGACCTGCCGGCGCGTCATCCCGATCGCGCGCAGCATCCCGATCTCGCGCGTGCGCTCGAACACCGTCAGCACGAGCGTGTTGACGATCCCGAAGAGGCTGACCACCACGGACAGCGCCAGCAGCACGTACAGGATGTTGAGGACCGAGCTCAGTCCCGAGATCTGATTGTCGATGAACTTCTGCCGCGTCGCGGCCTTCGCATTCGGGAATTGCTTCAGCGCCTTGTCGAGCGCCGCCTCGTTCGCGCTCGTCTGACCGCCGCGCATCGTCACGAACGAGTAGAGGTTCTCGGGCTGCGCGACGTGCTCGTCGAACCGCTCTGCCGAGATGGACACGCGGCCGAACGGTGAGCCGCCCGCCGGCGGGTCGAAGATGCCCTCGACGTTGAAGAGCTCCGTCGAGCCGTCGGGGAAGGTCAGCGGCACCGGCGAGCCGATCGCGAGGTCGTGGCTCTTCGCATAGGCCTCGTCGACGAAGGCGCCGTCGTCGCCGAGGTCGGCCAGCACCGCGCTCGTGCCCGACGTCCAGTCGAGGTTGAAGACGCCGCTTGCGGGCGGATTGACGGCGGTCAGGGCGATCGTGTTCCCGAACGCGCGGGCCTGGCCCGCGCGAACATCCGCCACGGCGGTCACGCCAGACGTCTTCGCCACGGACTCTGAGGCCGCGATCGGGATGGGAGTGAAGTTGTTCTGTGCCGTGATCGCGTAGTCCGCGTCGCGCCAGATGTCCTTCACCGCCCCACGGAAGCTCGAGACGATTCCGGCGGCAAGCATGGAGACGAGCGCGACGAGCGCGAGGCCGATCATCAGGGCCGACGCCGTCGATGCAGTCCGCTGCGGGTTGCGCCTCGAGTTGTCGCGCGCCAGCCAGCCGGCGGCGCCGCCGATCCGCGTCGCGGGCCAGCCGAGCGTCCAGGCGAGTGGGCCGACGAGGCGCACGGACAGAAGCGCGATGCCGAAGAAGACGAGCAGCGCGCCGCCCAGCATGAAGAGCAGGATCTGCGCCGTGCTCAGATCGGAGACGAACAGGCCGACCAAGAGACCCGCGAAGCCGAGCGCCGTCAGAACGATCGCCGCCGGCAGGCGGTAGCGCGCCCACCGAGACTCCGGCAGCGTCGCGCCTTCGCGTACCGCCGCGATCGGCGGCACACGTGTAGCGCGTAGCGCGGGGCGAAGGCTGGCGAGGAGCGTCACGAGGATGCCGACGAGCAGCGCGACGACCACCGTCCGCGTCTCGAGCGTGAGGCCGTTGTTCGGGAGCGTGAAGCCGACCGCCTCGAAGAGCGAGAAGAGCCCTTTCGCCAGTGCGAGGCCCGCGAACAGCCCGACGATCGACGCCAGGATTCCCATCACGAGCGCCTCGAGCACGACCGAGCGCAGCACCTGGGCTCGGGAGGCTCCCAGCATGCGCAGCGTCGCGAACTCGCGGGTGCGCTGCGCGATCGTGATCGAGAGCGAATTGGCGATCACGAAGCTGCCCACGAAGAGCGCGACGCCGCCGAAGCCGAGCAGGAACTTCTGCAGGAACGAGATGAAGGAGTCGGTCTCCTTGCTGTCCTCGTGCGACTGGCCCTGCGCCGTGCGGACCTCCGTCGCCGGCGGGAGGATCGGACGGATCTCCGCGAGCAGCTTCGGATCCGATACGCCCTGGTTTGCGGCGACGGCGATCTCGTCGAGCCTGCCGACCTTGTCGAACAGCCGCTGCGCCGTCGGCAGGTCGAAGCCCGACAGCGTCGCCCCGCCGATCGTCGACACGGAGCCGAACTTCACGATTCCGGAGATACGCAGCCGCTGCACGGGCCCGGCGGCTTGCACGCCGATCACGTCCCCGATCTCGAAGTGCTCCTTCGAGACGGTCGACTTGTCGATCACGACCTCGTTCGCCTTCGGCCACGAGCCGGAGACGAGTGAGAGCGGATTGAAGCGCGACTCGCCGCGCGCGATGCTGAAGCCGAGGTTCGGCGCGCCGCCGTAGACGATCGCCTTGCCGTCTTTGCCGATCAGATGCGCCTGGCCGTTGACCTGGCCCTGAGCCTCGGCGACGTCGGGAAGCTCGCGAACCTTTTGCAGCAAGGACTCCCTGAACGACGGCGCGGTCACGCCGCTGTCACCGCTGAGATCGAAAGCCGACTTGCCGCTGACGACGACGTCAGAGCCGGCGCGCGTCTCGAAGAAGATCGAGTGGAACGCGTTGTTGATCGAGTCCGTGAGGACGTACGTTCCGCTGACGGTCGCGACGCCGAGGACGATCGCGATCGCCGTCAGCACTGTGCGCAGTTTGCGGCCGAGGAGGCCGCGCAATGCGAACGCGGTCACGACGCGTCGAGCTCCTCCATCACCGCCACGATGTCGTGTGCGGAGATGTCGCGCACCTCGCGAACGATCTCGCCGTCCGCGAGGAACAGCACGCGGTCGGCGATCGCAGCCGCGCGCGGTTCGTGCGTGACCATCACGATCGTCTGGTCGAGCTCACGCACAGAGCGCTCGAGCAGCTCGAGAATCTCGCCGCTTGTCTTGGAGTCGAGGTTTCCGGTCGGCTCGTCGGCGAAGATGATCGTCGGGCGGTTGACGAGCGCACGCCCGATCGCGACGCGCTGCTGCTGGCCGCCCGAAAGCTCGGACGGGCGGTGAGTCTTCCGCTGCGCCAGGCCGATCTCCTGCATCAGCTCGTCGATCCACGCCTTGTCCGGCTTCTCACCCGCGATCGAGAGCGGCAAGACGACGTTCTCCTCCGCGTTCAGCATCGGCAGCAGGTTGAAGAACTGGAAGACGAAGCCGATGTGCCTGCGCCGTAGCTTCGTCAGCTCGTTGTCGTTGAGCTGGGAGAGCTTCGTTCCAGCGATCGTCACCTCGCCGCTCGTCGGTGAGTCCAGGCCGGCCAGGATGTGCATCAACGTCGACTTGCCGGATCCGGACGGGCCCATGACGGCGGTGAGCTGCCCTTTCGGAACGTCCAGCGACACGCCGCGCAGCGCGTCGACGGCGGTGTCGCCCTCGCCGTAGCGGCGGGTGACGTCCTGCGCCGACACGACCGCCTCGGTGTCGGGCGCTTCAGCAGGAACGGTTGTGGTTGTCGCTTCGCTCATCTGCCCTCCCGGTCGTTGCTCCAAGTGTCTCACCAACCCGGGCGGGGCGGGGTACGGCTAACCGGCCTCTTTTGCTAGCGGTCGCCGGCCAGCAGGAACCACACCACGAAACCACCGTAGACGGCGATCAGCAGCGCTCCCTCCCAGCGGTGCGAGCGGCCGTCGCGGATCACGAAGCCGACGAAGACTGCCGCAACGCCCATCGAGATCAACTCGACGGGTCGGAACGCGAGCGCGAGCGGTTGTGCGAAGGCGAAGGACAACAGCGTGACGACAGGGAGCACGAAGAGGCCGACCTGCGCGCTCGACGTGATCGCGATCTGCGTCGCCAGCTTCATCTTGCCGCGGTGTGCGATCACGACCGCGCCGCCGTGCTCGGCCGCGTTCCCGACGACGGCGACGATCACGATCGCGATGAAGAACTGGCTCAGGTGTGCTGCTTCGGCAAAGTCCTGCAGCGAGTGCACGAGGATCTCGCTCGTCACGGCCGTCGCCGCAGTCGCCGCCCCGAGCGCAACGAGGGCCGTCCGCATCGTCCACGCCGGCTCGCCGGACGCTTCGAACTCCTCCCGCCGGCGGACCCCGATGATCGTGACGAACAGGTAGAGCGCGAGCAACGCGATCGACGGGCCGATGCTGAGCACTGCGAGCGAGTGGCGGTTCGGGTCGCCGTGCCAGCCTGGAATCGACGGGATCAGCAGCACCACCACCGCGATCGCGACGAGCCCGAGCTGCACCCGCAGCGACCGGCGCTGGAGGCGCGCGCCGTCCGGGCCCACGGCGAGCGCGACGCCGAGCACCAGCAGGATGTTCGAGACGACGCTGCCCGCGAGCGACCCGCGCACGACGTCCGGCAGATTGTCCGCGACGGCGATCATCGCGATGATCACTTCCGGCGCATTGCCGAAGCTCGCGTTCAACAGGCCGCCGATCCGCGGTCCCGTGTGCTCGCCCGCGTGCTCCGTCGCCTCGCCGATCAGCCACGCGAGCGGGATCAGCGCGAGTGCGGAGAGGACGAAGAGAACGACCTTGCTCGGCGCCGCGACGGCGTCGACGATCCACGTGATCGGTGCGAGCGCGAGCGAGGCCCAGAGGAGTCGTCGCGCCACGCGGCCCTAGCTTATAGAGCGGCGCTCTGTCAAGTCTTGCGGCGCGCGCTTCCGCTTAGGACAATTCCGTCATGCCACCCGCGCAAGGCGCCTCGACCGCGACGGAGCTTCCGCTCAGGCCGCAAGACGAGCTCGAGTGCCGCCGCTGCAACGTGCATTGCGACAAGGTCGTGTACCCGTCCGCCTGCGTCGACCGCGCGTGTCCCTTCCTCTACGCGTTCCATGAGTTCGGCCACACCTACATCGGCTGCATGCAGAAGGTGTACGGCGCCGAGATCGACCTCGAGATGCTGCGCGAGGCCGAGGCACGGCGCGAGGGCTTCGGCGCCATGCGCACGACGCGCGCGCCGCTGCCGATGTGCCGCGTCGAGGTCGAGGAGTGCTACGGAAGCGAGCGCAGCGGGGAGCTCGGGTGCGTCAATCCTGAGTTCCACGAGCTGCCTGTCGGCTCGCCCACGTTCAAGGTCTTCGCTCTGCTAGCGGACTGAGCACCGCGTAGCCCACGAGCGGGCTCGCAGCCGCCAGGAGGAAGGCGAGCCGCCACGACGCGTGATGGACGATCGCGGCGAACGCGATCGGCGCCACGAACCCGCCGGCGGCGAGGAATGTCTGCTGTAGGCCGATGGCCGCGCCGCTGCGCGCTCGGCCGGCCGCTTCGGCGGCGGCCGTGAACGAGAGCCCGTTCCAGGCGAGGCCGAGCGTCGCGGCGACGACGAGCGCCGGCACGATGATCCACCCCGGCGCGTCGAGCAGCACGGCGGTGAGCGCGACGGCCGCTGCGAGCGCGAGC
Organism: Gaiellaceae bacterium; assembly: GCA_045806365.1. Lineage (GTDB taxonomy): Bacteria > Actinomycetota > Thermoleophilia > Gaiellales > Gaiellaceae > 3-1-20CM-4-69-9. The sequence continues at coordinate 11,670 of JBJMJL010000072.1, read as the reverse complement.
GCGATCCAGCGGAGCGGGACGATGCGCATCCGTAGGCGGTCGGACCAGCGCCCCACCGCGATGCGCACGATGCCGCCGAGCACCTGCGTGACGGCGAGCGCCGCTGCTGCGGCCGCAGTCGAGACGCCGCGGTAGTCGTGCAGGAAGAGCACGAAGAAGCCGAGCAGGCTCAGCTGCGTCGTGACGTAGAAGGTGCTGCCGATGCAGATGCGCCAGACGCGGGGATCGCGCAGCGGGCGCGCGAGGACAGAGTGATCCTCCGCCGGCTCGACGCGAAGCAGTACCAGCCCCACGATTGCCGCCGCAAAGCATCCCACTGCGAGCCCGATGAACGCCGCCGCAAGGCTGATGTGGCGCTCGAGCAGCGGCAGCATCACGGCGCCGACTGCGCCACCGAGCGGGACCGCCATCTGCCGGATGCCGAGCGCCAACCCGCGCTCGTCCTCCGCGAACCACGCCATCACCGCACGGCCGCTTGCTGCGTTGACGCCCGCACCGAGACCGCCGGCGACCGCGATCGCGAGGACCAACTCGAGGTAGGACGACGCGTACGCCGCCCAGATGAGCGCGGCGGCCGTCGCTGCCTGTCCGACGGCGATGACGACGCGTTCCCCCACGGCGTCCGCGACGATCCCCCAGAGCAGCAGCGTCGCCAGCGAGCCGAGGAAACCCGCCCCGAGCACGACGCCGGTCTGCGTCAGCGTCAGGCCGAAGTCGCGGCGGATCGCCGGTGCGATCGCGGGCAAGCCGAGCCCTGTCGCGGCGTACGCGGCCTGCGCGAACACGCCCGCGGACAGAACGGTCCAGCGGTAGCTACGAGGTGGCGCGGGCGTGGAGGTCACGCAGCTTCTGGATCTCTTCGGCGTTCGGGCCCTTGCCGTCCTTGCCGGGGACTTCGGTCACGACGGGCAGGCTTTGCAGCTTCGGGTGCGCGAGAAACACGGCGAGACCGTCGCCCATCAGCCCGTCGCGAATGTTGTCGTGACGGTCGCGGTTCGAGCCCAGCGGCGCCTTCGCGTCGTTCGCATGCAGTAGGCGCAGCCGGTCGAGCCCGATCCGGTCGTCGACTTCGCGCACGACCGCGTCGAGCGCAGCCTCGTCCGTCACGTCGACCCCCGAGACGTAGAGGTGGCACGAATCGAGGCAGATGCCAAGGCGCTGGTGGCGATCGAGCGCGTCGAACAGGAGCGCGAGCTCTTCGATCGAGCGGCCGATCGTTCCGCCGGCGCCGGCTGAGTTCTCCATCAGGAGCCACGTGCGCTCGGTGCAACGGTCGAGGACCTGCCGAAGGGCGGGCACCACGCGCTCGAGACCCGCCTCGAAGCCGGCGCCGAGATGCGAGCCGACGTGGAAGACCACGGCGTCGGCGTCGATCGCGCATGCGGCGTCGACGGTCGCGCGCATCGTGTCGACGCTCTTGGTGTAGATCGCATCGTCCGGCGCCGCGAGGTTGACGAGATAGAGGCTGTGCACGACGGCGGCGAGGCCCGTCTGCTCGCGGCGCTCGCGAAAGCGTTGCAGATCCTCGGGATCGTGCTCCGGGAAGCGCCACGTGCGCGGGCTCTGGACGAAGAGCTGCACGGCGTCGGCGTTCATCCCCACGGCGTTGTCGAGCGCCTTCTTGACGCCGCCGCTGCAGTGGGCTCCGAACAACACGCCAGTAACCTAACGGCGTGTCTGTTCGCGTCCGCATGGCGCCGAGCCCGACCGGATTCCTGCACATCGGCAACGTCCGGACGGCGCTCTTCAACTGGCTGTTCGCCCGTCACCACGGCGGCGAGTTCCGCCTGCGCATCGAGAACACCGACACGAGCCGCGAGGTCGGCGAGGCGACGGAGCAGATCCAGGACTCGCTGCGCTGGCTCGGACTGGAGTGGGACGGCGACGTCACGTTCCAGCTCGACCGGATGGCCGACTGCGCCGAGCTCGCGCGCCGGCTCGTCGACGAGGGCAAGGCGTTCGAGGACGAGGGCGCGATCCGCTTCCGGATGCCCGACGACGGCGTGACGGGATGGGACGACGCGGTGCGGGGCCGCGTCGAGTTCCCAAACGAGAAGCTCGAGGACCTCGTGCTCGTGCGCTCGGACGGGCGACCGACCTACAACTTCGCCTCACCGATGGAGGACGTGTGGGACGGCATCACGCACGTCATCCGCGGCGAAGACCACATCTCGAACACGCCGAAGCAGATCAACCTGATCCGCGCCGTCGGCGGCGAGCTGCCGACGTACGCGCATGTGTCGCACGTGCTCGGGGCCGATGGCAAGAGCCTGTCGAAGCGTCACGGCTCCGTGACCGTTGACGACTTTCGCCACCAGGGGTACCACGCACCGGCACTCGTGAACTTCCTCGCATTGCTCGGCTGGAGCTACGACGACAAGACGACGATCATGTCGCGCGACGAGCTGGTCGAGCGCTTCGACCTCGAGCGTGTCGTCCCGAGCCCCGCGACGTTCGACTACCAGAAGCTCGATTGGATGAACGGCGTCTACCTGCGCGCCCTGATGCAGGAGGAGTACGCGGACGCGCTCGCACGCTACCTACGCGAGACGGGCCACGACTGGGACGAGGAGCTCGTGCGTCGCACGGTGCCCATCGTGCAGGAGAAGATCGAGCGGTTCGGGCAGTACCCCGACTTCGCCGGCTTCCTCTTCCGTGAGGTGCATCCCGATCCGTCGCTCCTCGACGGCCGCGCGCCGATCGTGGCCGCGGCGCGCGACGAGCTGGAGCGCGTCGAGCCGTTCACGGCTCCCGAGATCGAGGCCGCGCTGCGGGCACTTGCCGAGCGGCTCGAGCTGTCGCCGCGGAAGGCGTTCGAGCCCATCCGCGTAGCGGTGACGGGCTCGAAGGTCTCACCGGGGCTCTTCGAGAGCCTCGAGCTACTCGGAAAGGACGAGACGCTGCGCCGTCTCAGCGCGGCGGGATCGGCCGCGGCTTAGCCAACGGATCTAAGGCGCGCTGGAACTTCAGCCAGGCACGTCGGCGAAACTCCGGCGTGGGGCGCGGCAGACGGACGGCGGTGTCCTCGGAGTGTCTCTTGCGATTTCTCATTTTCAACTGGTAAACGTCTGGGCGGAAGGACGGGTTACGGGGGGCCGGGTTAGACTCGCCCGCGGCGTGGACACGCCTGGTCATACCGCTCTCGTCGTCGACGACGACCCGAATATTCGCCTGCTCTGTCGCCTCAACCTGGAGCTCGACGGATGGACCGTGCGTGACGCCGGCACGCTCGCACGGGCGCGAGAGGAGCTCGCGGCCGGTGACGTCGACGTGATCGTCCTCGACGTGCACATCGGCGTGGAGAGTGGCGCCGAGTTCCTGCAGGAGCTCCGCCGCGACCGGCCGAACGTGAAGGTCGCCCTGCTGAGCGGGTCGGATCGCGTCGCGGACGTCGGCGGCGACGCTGTCATTCCGAAGCCGTTCACGATCGAGCAGCTGCGCACGACCGTCGCGAACCTCGCTGGATAGAGTCTCCGCGATGTCGACGACGGCGGTCCGCAGCCCTGCGGAGTTCGAGGAGCAGCTGCAGCGTTACCTGTACGAGCGCTCCGAAGAGGGACGCGCCGTCCGCGTCGGCGAGAAGGAGGTGTCCGAGCAGGCGGCGATCGTCGCGCGCTACGCCGACCTGTTCAGCCGGGACCAGCTGCAGGCGCTGCGCCAGGAGGAGCAGGCCGCGGACGGCGAGCAGCGCGAATGGCTGTACCGCCTGCGCAAGACGTGCGAGAGCGGCCTCGTCGCGGCCGAGCTCGCGGAGAAGGACGACGAGCTCGAGAACGCGTTGCTCGCGGCACGCGTTACGTTCAGGAACGAGGAGCTTCCGTTGCGCTCGGCGCTCGCACAGCTCGCGGTGCTGCCCGACTACAAGGATCGCGACGAGCTCGGAGAGCTGCACCGCGCGAGGTCGGCGGACTTCAACGAGCAGCGGCTCGAGCTGCTGCGCGCGTACGAGGAGCTCGAGGCTGACCTGTCCGACGAGCCGGATCCGATCGCGCGGAACGAGGAGGAGAAGCAGATCTCTCTGCGCGAGCTCGAGTCGGTGCTGCTCGCGGCGAGCGACCAGATCGAAGCGGCGTTCCTCGAGCTCCGCGAGACGTGGTTCGAACGCCTGCTCGGACCGGATCGTGAGGCGCAGCCCTCGTCGGCGCACATGGGCTACGTGCGCCGCCTGTCGCCGCTCGACGCGACGTACACGAAGGAGCGCGCGACCGAGGTCTGTCTCCAGACGCTGTCGGCCCTCGGCTTCGACCTTGCCGCCGATCGCAACATCCGCCTCGATCTCGACGATCGCCCGCAGAAGTCCCCGCGCGCGTGCGTGATCGCGTCCGATCCCCCCAAGGTCGTGCACCTGATCACGCGGGCGCAGGGCGGCTTGCACGACTACCAGGCGTTCATGCACGAGGCCGGGCACGCGCTCCACTACGCCGGCTGCGATCCGACTCTGCCGTACACCTTCCGGCGGATCTCGCGCGACCACGCGCTGACGGAGATCTACTCGTACATCTGCGAGGCGATCACGCGCGAGCCGGGCTGGCATGCCCAGCACTTCGGGCTGAGCGAGGAGGAGGCGCGAACGAACGCGCAGGCGACGGTGTTTCTCGAAGGCCTCCTCTTCCGCCGCTACACGGCGAAGCTGCAGTTCGAGCTGGGCTTCTGGGGGGACTTCGACGAGGCCACGCTCTCGAGTAACGACTACGCGCAGAAGCTGACGGCCGCGACGGGCGTGCGCTACACGCCCGACGGGCACCTCGCCGACATGGATGCGGGTTTCTACTCGGCCGATTACCTGCGGGCGTGGATCCGGCACGCGCAGCTACGCGCACACCTCGTCGACGAGGTCGGCGAGGACTGGTGGTGCAGCCGCAAGACGGGGGAGATCCTGCGCGCGCTGTTCGCGGAGGGGACGAAGCCGTCGAGCGAGGAAATCGCTGCGCGGCTCGGTTACGAGCCGTACGACACGGCACCCCTCGTCGCCGAGCTGACCGCCTGACTTGCGCGCCGTCTCGTACGACCACTTCTACGCGTACGACGAGCTGACCGAGACGCTGCACGCGTGGGCGGAGGAAGCGCCGAAGCTGTGCAGCGTCGAATCGATGGGCAAGTCGTACGAGGGACGCGACATCTGGCTGGTGACCGTTACGAACAGCGACACGGGGCCGCACAACGAGAAACCCGGCTTCCTGGTCGAGGCCAACATCCACTCGATGGAGTGGACGGGCTGCACCGCCGCACTCCATCTCCTGCACAAGCTGCTCAGCGGGCACGGCCAGGACGAGCTCGTCACGCGCGCCCTTGACACGCGTGCCTTTTACGTCATCCCCCGGCTGAACCCCGACGGCGCCGAGCGCGGGCTCCAGGAGCGGAGGTTCATCCGCTCGAGCGTGCGTCCGTACCCGCGCGAGGAGCCCGAGGACGGTCTGCGCGTCGAGGACCTCGATGGCGACGGACGCGTGCTCGACATGCGCGTCGAGGATCCGGCCGGCGCGTGGCGCCCGCACCCGGACGAGCGCACCCTGCTCATCCGCCGCGAGCCCGTGGACACGTCCGACGACGGCCCGTTCTACCGCCTGCTGACGGAGGGGCGCGTCGTCAACTACGACGGCGTGACGATCAAGATCCCAGTCCCGCTCGAAGGGCTCGACCTCAACCGCAACTTCCCCGCCGAGTGGCAGCCGGAGCACGAGCAGCGGGGCGCAGGGCCGTACCCGACGTCGGAGCCGGAAGTGCGCGCGATGGTGCAGGCCGTCACCGACCGTCCGAACATCACCGGGCACATCGCCTACCACACTTTCAGCGGTGTGCATCTGCGCCCCTACGCCGGGCGGCCCGACGACGACTTTCCGACGCAGGACCTGCGCGCGTACCAGATCATCGGCGCGCGCGGCACCGAGCTGACGGGTTACCCCGCCGTGTCCGTCTTTCACGACTTCAAGTACGACCCCAAGCAGACGATCAAGGGCGGTGCACACGACTGGATGTACGACCACCTCGGCGTGTTCTCGTGGACGACCGAGTTCTGGAGCCCGCAGCGGCAGGCGGGGCTCAAGGACTACCACTTCACCGACTGGGTGCGCGAACATCCGGTCGAGGACGACCTCGCGCTGATCAAGTGGTCGCGCAAGAACTATCCGGACGCCTACGTCGAGTGGTACGAGTACGAGCATCCGGAGCTCGGAAAGGTCGAGCTCGGCGGCTGGGACATCATCAACTACTGGTTCAACGTCCCGTTCGACCGCCTCGAGCAGGAGATTGAACCGCACTCCGACTGGGCGATCTTCCACGCGCTGATCTCACCGCTGCTCGAGGAACGGTCGCTGGACGTCGAGCAACTGGGCGAGGACACGTTCCTCGTGCGTTACGTGGTGCAGAACACCGGTTGGCTCCCGACCAACGTGACCGAGAAGGCGCTTCAACGGAAGACGGTGCGCGACCTCGAGGTCGAGGTGGAGCTCCCAGAAGGCGCACGCGTGATCGCCGGCGAGGTGAAGACCGAGCTCGGCCAGCTCAACGGGCGCGTCGACAAACGCTCGACGACCTGGTGGATGAATGACGAGTCGACGAAGGAGCTCGCGAAGCTCGAGTGGGTCATTGAGGCGCCGGCCGGCACCGAGATCCGGCTCGAGGCGCGGCACCAGCGCGCCGGGACGCTGCGCCGGACGGTGACGTTGCGCTAACGCGAAAGAGCGCCGGCCTTTCGGCCGGCGCTCTTCGGTCAACCTTTCGACTGTGAGCTGCCGCTTACGGCGAGAACGTCGACTCGCTGTACGAGGCCGTGGAGCTCATCATGCTGTCCACGCTGCTCGACCAGCTCGCCTCGTTCCAGCTCGCCTCGGCCCAGCTCGCTGCGTTCCAGCTCGCTGCGTTCCAGCTCGCCTGTGCCCAGGAGGCACCCGACCTGAGGAACGCCGCCCAGCTGGCCGCGTCGAACGAACGCGAGCCGGTGATGAGGTTGGCGCCGACGAACTGGTACAGGCCGGCATTCGGGTTCGGCGGGTTGTCGATCGAGGCTGCAACGCCTGCGTCGATCTCGCCGACGCCGCCCGCGTTGTCTTCGGCGTTCGGGAGGTAGTTCGCCGTGAGCATCAACGCGCCCTTGACCTGATCCGGCGTGAAGCGCGGATGGCGCGCGAGGATCTGCGCGGCAGCCGCCGACACCACCGGGGTCGCGAACGAGGTCCCGGACATCCACATGTAGCCAGGTGCGACGATCCGATCGGGCACGGTCTTCGCGATCGTGCCGTCCATCGGCGCCGCCGCGACCATGTAGCGGCCCGGGGCCGACAGGTCCGGCTTGGAGAAGCCGTCCATCGTCATGCCGTGCGCCGACCAGCTCGGAACCGTGTCGTCACTCGGGTCGGACGAGCCGCTCTGGTCGAGCGCGCCGACCGTGATCACGAACGGATCGTTGCCGGGTGCGTACGACATGCTGACCGGGCCGCCCTTGCCGTGGTTGCCGGCCGCCGCAACGACGACGATGCCGTTCAGCCACAGTGCCTCGACGGCACGGTCGAGCGGATCGAACCGGATGCTCGTGTCGGTTGCACCCGCGAGCGAGAAGTTCGCGACGCGGATGTTGTACTTCTTCGCGTTCTGGAGGATCCAGTCGGCCGCTGCGATCACATCGGTCGTGCGCGACTGACCGTCGGCGTTGGCCGTCTTGATCGAAACGATCGGTGCGTTCTGCGCACCGCCGGCGTAGGTGCCCGATCCAGCAGCGATCCCGGCGACCATCGTGCCGTGACCTTCCTGGTCGGCTGACGAGCCGTCGGTGCAGAGCGAGCAGAGGTTCACGCTCGCGACGAGCCGGCCGCCGAAGTCGGAGCGCTGCTGCACGCCCGAGTCGACGATCGCGATCGCGGGCGCCTGCGGTGCCGGGCCCGTGATCTCACCGGTGTTGGGATCGAACGAGTTCTGCAGGATCGACATGTCTGTCGACTCCATCCACATCGTCGAATCCTGGTAGCCCATCGCGCGCACCGGCACGTTGCGCGTGATCGCAGCGACGTGCGAGTTCTGCGCGAGCTTCAGCAGGTCCTTGCCGCTGATCGACGCCTGAACGCCGCTCACGGTCAGGAAGCTGCGCTTCAGCTTGCCGTTTTCGTTCGTCACTTCCTTGCCGGTGTCGCTCACCGTCCGGTCGCGAGTCCCTTGAACGACGACGTCGAACAGCTGCAACGGGGAAGCCGCCGCGGCCGCGAGGAGGCTATCCGGCACGAACGCCGAACCCTTCCCGGGACCTGAGTTGATCGACGACGCACTGCTTGCCATAGGGACGATGAGCATGGCGGCCAGCGCGAGCGTGATCATGCCCCGCTTGCCACTGCCCCAGAGAGCATTCGAGCGAGACTCACCGCGCCGTCCCCAGAGCGCGTTCGCTCGAATACCTCGACGAAGACTTCGGTCGTGCCGCATGTACGAAACTCCTTCCGCCCAGGCTCTCGCGTGGGCCGCAGTCGAAAGGCCGAATTAGCCAAACGAAACGTAGGAGCGGCCCCGGCGCGAGTCCTGCCCCGATCGGGGTACGCGCGGGGAATCCCTCCTTCGAGGGAACGGCCCGACTCGACGGAGGAATCAAGCCTGACGGCGCCTGCGCCGATGAAAGGAACCGGAGCGTTGCGCGTATCTACGCGCGCGTGAAGGCAACCATGACCCTGCGGACACTCGGCAGCCTTCGTATCGCCTCGGGCCTGCGGCACCGTAGCTTCCGCCTGCCTGTCTTCCTGGCGTTCGGGCTCGTCGTCTTGACGCTCCTGACCGGCGCGTCGGGCGCGGGGGTCGCGCAGTACACAGGGACGCTCTACCTCGACGGCTCGGCGTCCGGCGTCGGCAGCGGCAGCTATCAGCTCTCGGTCACGGCACCGCCCGCGCAGGGTGCTGCGCCGACGGCCCTTGCCGGTGTCTCCGGCTCCGGTGGCCCGAGCGGGAGCTTCGTCTACGTCTACGTCGTCAACTCCGGCGGGGTGCTGACGGCGAGCCCGCTGTCGAACACGGTGTCGCCGACCAACGCGACGGTCACGGTGTCGGGGATCCCGGCAGGCGCCGACCTCTATCGCCAGCAGACGTCAGCCGGCGCGCCGAACCGGCAGATGATCTTGATTGCCAGTGGGGTCGGCCCGGTGTACAGCGATACCACTGTCAGCGCAAGCGGCCCGGCTCTTCCACAGTCGGACAATCGCGCGGCGATGGGGGCGACCGGGTGGTTCGATTTCGCGCCGGGCAGCAGCCTGCTCAACAACTCCGCCAACACGATGGGCTCCTCGACCTTGCCGGCGCCGAGCGCATGCACTGGCTGGGTCGTCGACGGTGGGGGCGGCGTGAGCCTCCCTGCCGGGACGTGGACTGTGACGGCGCGCGTCCGTTCGGGCTCGCAGCTGAACGGCGTTGCCGTCCTGAGCGTCGGCGCATACGTCGTCAATGCGAGCGGCAGCGTCGTGTCGACGGTCTTCGGGCCGACGGACGGGGCGCAGCAGATTCAGAACGTCGTGGTGCCCGGGATCGTCGCCACCGTCTCGGCGACGACGTCTGCTCCGACGAACATCGGATCGTCCGAGCATCTGTGTCTGATGTTCTGGCGCCACCAGACGACCGCGTACACGAACGTCAGCGCCAACCGCTTCATCACACTCGTCCCGTACGACCCGTCGAACGCGATCACGATTCATCCCGCGCCCAACTCCACGCCGACCGCGACGCTCTCGTCTCCCGCCGACGGTCTGCACACGACGACGACACCGACGCTCGGCGCGACGTACACCGACGCAGAGCCCGACCCCGGGAACATCACGTTCCGCATCTGCACGGACTCCAACTGCTCGTCGCCCGTAGTGCAGAGCTCGAGCGCGCTCGCCGCGACGAACGGCTCGACCGCGACGTGGCCGCCTTCGTCTCTCGCCGAGGGCACGTACTACTGGCAGGCGCAGGCTTCGGACTCGGTCGGCACGTCTGCCTGGACGTCGTCGCGGAGCTTCGTCGTCGATACGACGGCGCCGGCGACGTCGATCGACGCGAGCCCCGGCATGAACTCGAACGCCTCGAGCGGCAGCTTCGCGTTCAGCGCGAACGAGTCCGTAACCGGCTATCAGTGCAAGCTCGACGCCGGCTCGTTCGCGGCGTGCTCGAGCCCGGCGCCGTACGGGCCGGTCGCCGATGGTTCGCACACGTTCTCCGTGAAGGCGACTGCGGATCTCGCCGGCAACCCAGGCACGACAACGAGCTATCCGTGGACGATCGACACCGTCCCGCCGAACACGTCGCTGACGTCGAGCCCGACCGCGTTGTCGAACTCGTCCAGCCCGAGCTTCGGCTTGTCGGCGACGCAGAGCGGCTCGACGTTCGAGTGCAAGCTCGACGCTGGCGCATTCGCCGCGTGCTCGAGTCCAAAGGCGTATTCGGGTGTCGCCGACGGCGCCCACACGTTCCAGGCGCGCGCGATCGACCCGGCAGGGAACGTCGACTCGACGCCGGTGTCGTACGCGTGGACGATCGACGCGACACCGCCCGACACGACGATCGGCCCGAGCCAGCCGCTCCTGTTGACGACGGCGACCGGTGCGACGTTCGACTTCACCTCGAACGAAGGCGGCTCGACCTTCTCGTGCTCGCTCGACAGCGCGTCATTCACCTCCTGCTCGACGCCCAAGACCTACTCTGCGCTTCCCGACGGAACTCATACGTTCCAGGTGCGCGCGACCGACACGGCCGCGAACAGCGATTCAACGCCTGCCTCGTACACCTGGGCGATCGACACGACGCCACCGGTGACGGCGATCGGGCCGACGACCCCGCCGGCGCACACTTCCTCGGCTAGCGTGACGTTTGACCTTTCGTCGAACGAAGGCGGCTCGACGTTCGTGTGCAGCCTCGACGGCGGCTCGTACATCGCGTGCTCGACGCCGCAGATGTACGCCGGGCTCGCGGACGGCGCGCACAGCTTCGACGTCCGCGCGACCGATCCGGCGGGCAACGTCGACACGAGCCCGGCCTCGTACTCCTGGAACGTCGACCACGTTGCTCCGGGGACGCCGTCGCTCGTGAGCCCGGCCGACGCGGCGCTCGTCAACGGGGTGTCGCAGCTACGCGGGACGTTCGACGACGCGACCACCGGCGGCGACACCGGCACGGTGGACTTCCAGATCTGTTCGTCCTCTGCGCCCGCCGGAGCGGCATGTGCGCCGCTCGTCCAGTCCAGTACGTCCGCGTCCCTCGCAGCCGGCGGAACGGCGTCCTGGTCGCCGACGGCGCTTGCCGACGGGACGTACCACTGGCAGGCGCGCGCAAAGGACGCCGCCGGCAACCAATCCGCGTGGAGCGCAACCCGTAGCTTCCAGCTGGACACGTCGGTCCCGACCGTTCCGGCCACGCCCTCGGCCGACGACGCCTGGATGAAGCGCATCGAGTTGAAGGCGACGTTCAGCAAGCCGGCGTTCGCCGGCACCGGCGAGTTGGAGTTCCGCGTCTGCTCTGACGCCATGTGCCTCGGCGTCGTGCGTTCCGGCTCCTCCGGGACGATGGTCAACGGCTCCGAGACGACGTGGTCGCCGGCGTCGCAGCCCGGTGATGGCCTCTGGTACTGGCAGGTGCGCGCGCACGACGAGGCGGGCAACGCCTCCGCGTGGACGGCGTCGCGCGTGCTGCATCTCGACAGCCTCGCCCCCGCGAAGCCTGCGCACTTCA
>JBJMJL010000071.1:0-4105 GCA_045806365.1 Gaiellaceae bacterium | reverse complement strand
GTCTGGTACGACCGCGCTCGCAGGCGAGTCGTCGAGTACGGCTCGTCGTTCGCCGCTCTGCGCGCGGCCGGGATGGCGCGGTCGATCCTCGACGCGATCATCAACATGAACCGCGTCCACCTCGCGGGCGATGCCGTGACGCTGTACGAATCGCTCGACGACGCCGGCTTCACGACAGCGGCGATCAACATCACCTGCTACCGCGGACGCACGCGCCACATGCCATCGCTGCCGGCCGTGACGATTCCGGCTTACGGGCCGAGACGGTTCTTCTTCTACAACCTGTTCGAGTCGGATCCGACGGGTGCGCCCCTCGCCGTCTTCGGGCGCGCGCAGGGCTCGATCGACGGCTACGCAGCCGCCGTCGGGCGTTGGCTCGTGACGCGCGACGGGTTCGACTTCCTCGCGTACTACCTGCCGGACTACGACTTCGCCTCCCACGTGCACGGCCCCGAGGGTGCGTTCGAGGCGTTGGCACGGAGCGACGCCGCCGTCGGCGCGCTACTGGACGCGGCGGGCGGGCCGGACGAGTTCCTGGAGCGCTACGCCGTCGTGCTCTGCTCGGACCACGGTCAGACGAGCGTCGAGCGGTCGGCGCGGCTGCAAACGCCGTTCGCGGATGTCTCCGGGGTCGTCGTGACCGCGTCGAACCGCGCGGGAATGGTGTATCGGCTGCCCGGCTGCAAGCTCGAGGCGCGCGCTCTCGCGGAGCTCCTCGACGACGAGGACGCGGTCGAGACCGTGCTCTTCCGCGAGGGCGAAGACGTGGTTGCGCGGCGCGAGGGCGAAGACGTGGGCGTCGAACGGGACGGTGCGTTGTTCGACTATCCCGACGGCGGTGCGCGCGCATGGGCGGCGCTGCAGAACCCGAACGCCGGCGACGTGCTCGTCTCTGCGGCCCCCGGATTCGAGTTCGCCGACCTCGCCGGCCGACACCATGCGGGCGGCGGCAGCCATGGCTCGCTCCGTCGCGGCGACTCCGAGGTCCCGATGCTCACGATCGGAGTCGACGCGGACATCGAGTCGATCGTCGACGTTGCGCCGACCCTCCTCCGACACTTCGGCGTGGAGCCGCCGGCGTATGCGCGCACGCTCACGCGTAACGGTTGATCCCGCCGAGCAGCGACGGCGCATGGTCGAAGACCAGCTGCGCAGCCGCGACGTCGCCGACGAGCGGGTGCTCGCCGCCCTGGAACGCGTCCCGCGCGAGGTGTTCGTCCCGGAGAGCTTGCGCAATCGTGCGTACGACGACGCCGCCCTGCCGATCGCGGGCGGACAGACGATCTCGCAGCCGTACATGGTTGCGAAGATCTGCGAGGCGCTCTCCCTGCGCGGTGCCGAGAAGGTCCTAGACGTCGGCTCCGGCTCGGGCTACCAGGCGGCCGTGCTGGCGGAGCTCGCCGCCGAGGTCGACACGATCGAGCGCATCCCCGAGCTTGCCGAGCTCGCGCGTGCGAATCTCGCGGCCGCCGGTTATCGCGTGCGCGTCCACGTCGGCGACGGCACGCGCGGGTTGCCGGAGCGCGCGCCGTTCGACGCAATCGCGGTTGCAGCGGCAGCACCGCGCGTGCCGCAGACGCTCTACGACCAGCTCGAGGAGCGCGGACGTCTCGTCGTTCCCGTCGGCAAGCACGGAATCCAGCGGCTCGAGGTGATCGTCCGCAGCCCGGAGGGCCCCGCGGTGCTGAAGTCCGTGCCGTGCCGGTTCGTCCCGCTCGTGGGAGAGGAAGGTTTTTGACCCGGCGGTCAGGGCACGAACGCGGCGACATGCGGAACGTGTCGGGGGACGAGGTGCTTGCAATGCCCGTGCTGCTGCACGGCCTTTCGCTCGGGCGGCCGGCGGACCTGCTGCTGGACCGCGAGACGCTGCGCGTCGTCGGGCTCGACGTGCTCTGCGGCGACGAGGTGCACAGGTTCCTGCCGCTGCCCACTGCGGCAATCGGCGACGACGGCCTAACGATTCACTCGCCGCTCGTCCTGCTCGAGGCCGACGAGCTCGACTTCTATCGCGCCCGCGCGTTCGCGCTGAGCTCGCTGCGCGGGCGCGCGGTGACGAGGGACGCGAAGGAGGTCGGCAGGCTGCGCGACGTCGTGTTCGGGGTCGACGGCCAGGTGCGCTCGCTCGTGTTCGAGAGCGGGGAGCGCGTCCCCTTCGACGACACGCTCGCCCTGGCCCAGCGACGCACGGCCGCCTGAGCGTTCGGACCGTCGCGGCGTGTCCTCGTAACACGCTAGATTCGGCCACGCCCATGAAACAACGCGACGCCGCAGTCGCCCCGGGTCTGCGCGCGCGCGCCACCCACGCCCTCCGCCAGCGCCACAATTGGGAGCAGCTGGCGAAGTTCTGCATCGTCGGCGCGTCCGGCTACATCGTCAACCTGCTCGTCTACACGGCGCTGCTGAACGGCGCAGATCTCGATTACCGCGTCGCCGCGACGGGCTCGTTCGTCGTCGCGGTCACGAACAACTACCTCTGGAACCGCCTCTGGACGTTCCGTCACGCGCGCGGGCACTTCGCCTTTCAGGGCGTGCGCTTCTTCGTCGTCGCCCTGATTGCCTACGTCGGGAACCTGGTCATCCTCACGGTGCTGGTCGAGCTCGGCGTCGGCGAGATCGTGTCGCAGGCGATCGCAATCGTCCTCGTGACTCCCGCGAACTTTGTCGGCAACAAGCTCTGGTCATTCCGACGAAGACACTAGGCGTCGCTCTTGCGGCGCTCGTGCTTGCTCCGGCGGCGTTCGCCGCGCCGCCGGTCGCGCCTGCGCGACAACATCTGACCGAAAGCCGGGCGACGGCGATCTTCCTCGCGGACGACAAGGTCGCCGACTGGCTCGATCGCTATCCCACGAAGCGGCGGACGACGGCGGCGACGTTCCAGAGCGATACGACCAAGTGCGGTCTCGGTGCGCAGGGCGGCTGCTGGGACGTGAGCGTGTCGGACGCGAAGGCGGGTGAGATCGCGAAGGGCAAGGTGGACGACGTCACGCGCGTCGTCACCGAAGCATGGACGGGCCCGCAGGTGGCCTGGACGATGGCACGAGGTGGGAACGGCGCATTCGGCGGCACGCGCATCAACAGCCTCCGCTACTGGTTGCCGTTCTGCATCGTCTTCTTCCTCGCGCTCGCCGACCTGCGCCGCCTGCTGTCGCTGCGCAACCTCGACCTGCTCGTCCTGCTCTCGTTCTCGGTGTCGCTGTGGTTCTTCAATCGCGGGGACATCTTCACGAGCGTGCCGCTCGCGTATCCGCCGATGCTCTATCTGCTCGTGCGCTGCATCTGGATCGGCGTGCGCGACCGGCCGAACCGGGGTGCACCGGTGTGGCCCGCCTGGGTGCTGATCGGCCTTGCGGTTTTCGTGGGCGGCTTCAAGATCGGGCTGAACTACGAGGGCGGCTCGAACGTGATCGACGTCGGCTACGCAGGCGTTATCGGTGCGCAGCGCATCGCGGCGGGCGTCATGCCGTATGGAAATTTCCCGGAGGAGGACGACCTGAAGGCCTGCGGACCGGCGGATGCGAACGGCGAGATCCGCGACCGGATCCAGACGAACGGCCGTTGCGAGTCGGCGAATCCACTCGGCGACACGTACGGCCCGGTCTCGTACGAGGCGTATCTCCCCGGCTACGGGATCTTCGGCTGGTCCGGGAAGTGGGACCGGCTGCCCGCCGTCAGGTTCACGTCCGTCCTGTTCGACGCGCTCTGCCTGCTCGGCCTTGGGCTCGTCGGGCTGCGGTACGGCGGGGCGCTCCTCGCCGGCGCGCTCGCGCTCGCATGGTCGGCGTTCCCGTTCACCACGTACGTCGTGATGTCGAACACGAACGACGCGTTCGTCCCTGTCTTCCTGATCTGGGGCTTTCTGTTCGCGAGTACCGCGTGGGCACGCGGCGCGTCTGCGGCACTGGCGGGATGGACGAAGTTCGCGGCGCTCGTCGTCGCGCCCATGTGGCTGACGTATCCCGGCCCGGTTTGGCGGCCTCGTCGCACGCTCGCCTTTGCCGCAGGATTCCTTGTTACCAGTGTGGTGGTCTTTTCGATCCTGCTGTTCGACGGCCACCCGGTTCAGGCGGCACAGACCTTCTACGACCGGACGATCAGGACACAGACC
>JBJMJL010000070.1:0-13434 GCA_045806365.1 Gaiellaceae bacterium | reverse complement strand
GATCTCGGAGGTCGCGATCGTCGGCGCGGGGATCGGCGCCGCGATGCAGGGGATGCGGCCCGTCGTGGAGGTCATGTACGAGGACTTCACGACGCTGGCGATGGAGCAGATCGTCAACCAGGCGGCCAAGCACCGTTCGATGTCGGGCGGGCAGGTAAAGGTGCCGCTGACGATCCGGACTCAGGGCGGCGCAGGCTGGTCACCGGGGGCCCAGCACGCGCAGCAGGTCGAGGCCTGGTTCGTCCACGTGCCCGGGCTGAAGGTCGTCTTCGCCTCCACGCCCGCCGACGTGCGCGGGCTGCTCTGGTCGGCGATCTACGACGACAACCCGGTGATGTTCTTCGAGCACCGGACGCTGTACGGGCTCAAGGAGGACGTGTCAGACGAGCTCGAGCCGATCCCGATCGGCCGGGCGCGCGTGCACCGCGAGGGCGACGACGTGACCGTTGTCGCGACCGGCCGTCTCGTGCACGAGGCGCTCTCGGCGGCGCAGGAGGCGGAGGAGGAGGGCATCTCGGTCGAGGTCTTCGACCCGCGCACGCTCCAACCGCTCGACGAGGACTCGCTCGTCGCCTCGGTGAAGAAGACGAACCGCTGCGTGGTCGCGCACGAGGCGGTCACGCGCATGGGCTTCGGCGCCGAGGTCGCGGCGGTGATCCAGTACGGCGCTTTCGACTGGCTCGACGCGCCGATCGAGCGCGTCGGTGCGAAGTTCACGCCGCTGCCGTTCGCGCCCGTGATGGAGGAGTGGGTCGTGCCGCACTCGGGCGACGTGCTCGACGCGATTCGCCGCACCGTGGGACGGAATGGCAACTGAGATCAAGCTCCCGCGCCTCGGACAGGGCATGGAGTCCGGCACGATCGTCAAGTGGCTCAAGTCCGAGGGCGACAACGTGGAGAAGGGCGAGCCGCTGTATGAGCTCGACACTGACAAGGTGACGCAGGAGGTCGAAGCCGACGCCTCCGGCGTGCTGCTGAAGATCGCCGTCGCCGAGGGCGAGGTCGAGGTCGGCAAGACGATTGCCGTGATCGGCGAGCAGGGCGAGTCGGTCGAGGTGAGCGAGGATGCTCAGGAGGAGGGCTCGCCCGCGCGCGCGCGTGAACAAGAGAGGGAGCGCGGCCGCGCGGCGTCGACCGACGACCGCAGCGAGCAGGTGACCGAGATCAAGACTCCGGTGGAGTCCGGCAACGGTCGCGTCAAGGCTTCGCCGCTGGCGCGGCGCATCGCACGCGAACGAGGCATCGAGCTCAGCGGCGTCGCCGGTACCGGTCCGGAGGGCCGCGTCGTCGCGGAGGACGTCGAGCGCGCCGCCGCGAGCGGGCCCATGCCGGTGGCAGCGCCCGCTCCCGTGTCGGACGACGTCGAGGTGGAGCAGCTCTCGTCGATGCGCAAAACGATCGCGCGGCGGCTGACCGAGGCGTGGCAGGCACCCGTGTTCCAACTCGGGATCACGGTCGACATGGGCCGCGCGCTCGAGGTGCGCAAGCGACTCGTCGAGCTCCAGGGCGACGGCGCGAAGCCGACGGTGTCGGACCTGCTAACGAAGGTGTGCGCCGCCGCGCTGATGCGCCATCGCGGAGTGAACGCGCTCTACAAGGACGACGCGATCGAGCTGCATCCGACCGCGAACATCGGCATTGCCGTCGCCGTCCCGAAGGGCTTGATCGTCCCCGTCATCCGCGGGTGCGAGCGCAAGACGATCGCCGAGATCGCGGCCGCACGCGCCGACGTCGTCGAGCGTGCGCGCGCCGGCAAGCTGCAGCAACAGGATCTCGAGGGCGGCACGTTCACGGTCTCCAACCTCGGCATGTTCGGGATCGAGCGCTTCGTCGCCGTCCTCAACCCGCCGCAGGCGGCGATCCTCGCAGTCGGCTCGACCGAGGAGCGGCCGGTCGTCGTCGAGGGCGAGGTCGTCGTGCGTCCGCGCATGGAGCTCACGCTCACGTGCGACCATCGGGCGATCGACGGCGCGACGGGCGCGCAGTTCCTCGGCGACGTCAAGGCCTTCCTGGAAGAGCCCGGCCTGGCGTTGTGACGCCCGTCTGGTACCACGTGCGCGACCTCGACGCCGCCCGCGCCTTCTACAGAGACAGGCTCGGCTTCACCGAGACGTTCGTCGACGGCGACGGCGAGTGGTCCAAGCTCGAGCGCAACGGGATGGAGATCGGCCTGGCGCAGGGTGAGCCGCAGGAAGACGGCGGTGTCGCGTACGTCGACGTCGACGACGTCAAGGCCGCGGCGGAGGAGCTACGTCAGGCGGGAGTGGACGTCGGCGTCGTGTTCGAGCTGCACGGCGAGATCCGGCTTTTGGACGTGTTCGACCCTGACGGAAACCGTCTTCAGCTGGCGCAAGAGCTCTCTAGCGGCTAGAGAGCAGACGGCCTGTGGACGAGCGGCGCGGGGAGGCGGACGCGTCCAGGACCAAGTCGCAGCGCGCGGCGACGGAGCAGGCGGGCCCTGAGGCCGTGGCCGAACTCGGTCCGCTGTTCGTCGTTCCTTTTCACGCCCGTTGAGATGCCGCAGCTCGCCACTTCTTGCCGCTTTCGCCGCATTTCCCTCGATCGAGGCACTGCGGCTTGACGTTTCCCGCGGCCGAGGTCGCGACGGCGCTCGGACGACGCCCGGTCCGTCGGCAGCGGGTGGCGGGCAGCGGCTACGGGACGAACACGTCGCGGTGGCGCGCGGAGCTCGAGCGCGGCGGCAGCGCCTTCGTGAAGCTGGCGCTCGACGCCCTCGCAGCGGAGTGGCTTCGCCGCGAGCACCACGTGTATGCGTCGGTGCGCGCGCCGTTTCTGCCGAAGCTCCTCGGCTGGCACGACGACGGGGTCACGCTGCTCGCGATCGAGGATCTGTCCGGCGCGCACTGGCCGCCGCCCTGGCCGGACGGGGCCGTCGCTGCTGTGCTGACGACGCTGCGAGACGTCCACGCCACGGCGCCGCCGCCGAAGCTGGATTCGCTCGAGGACGACCGTGAGTCGCTCGACGGCTGGCCGCTCGTCGCGGCCGACCCACGGCCGTTCCTGTCGCTCGGTCTCGTCTCCGCAGGCTGGCTCGATGCGTCGCTGCCGACACTGGCCGCCGCCGCGGCTGCGTGCGATCTCGCGGGTGACTCGCTTCTGCACCTCGACGTCCGCAGCGACAACCTCTGCCTCCGCGACGGCCGCGTCGTGCTCGTCGACTGGAACTGGGCGAGCGTCGGCAACCCGCTCGTCGACGTCGTCGCATGGCTGCCGAGCCTGCGCTTGGAGGGCGGGCCAGAGCCCTGGGAGATCGTCTCCGACAGCGGCGGCCTCGCCGCGCTGCTCGCGGGGTTCTTCACCTCGCGCGCGGGATTGCCGCCGCCTGCGACTGCACCGCGCGTCCGCGACATCCAGCGGCGCCAGGGCGAGGTTGCGCTCAGCTGGGCAGCACGCGAGCTGGGATTGCCCGGCTTAGACTCAAGCCCGTGATCCGCCAGGCGGGCCCGCAGGACGTGCGCTTCCTCCGCGACATGCTCAAGCACGCGTACCACTGGCGACTGAACGAAGATCCCGACCTGCCGGTCGCGCGCTACGTCAACAACTGGGGACGGCCCGGCGACGCCGGCTTGATCGCGTGGGAGGCCGGCCCTGTTGGTGCCGCGTGGTACCGGATGTTTCCCGCGAACGCGCCGGGCTTCGGCTTCGTCGACGAGCAGACACCGGAGCTGACGGTCGCCGTCGTCCCGAGCCGGCGCGGCGGCGGCCTCGGCGGACAGCTCATGGAGGCGCTGCTCGAGCGCGCGAGCCAGCAAGGTCATCCCGCCATCAGCCTGAGCGCGGAGAAAGGAATGACGAAGCTGTACGAGCGTTTCGGTTTCCGGTCCGTCGAGGAGAAGGACGGGACGGTGACCATGAAGGCTGATCTAGGCTAGGTTCGATGGAAGTCGACGTCGCAGTCCTCGGGGGCGGTCCGGGCGGTTACACCGCTGCGATCCGCGCCGCGCAGCTCGGCGCGACGACCGCCTGCATCGACCGCGAGCCCGAGCTCGGGGGCACGTGCCTGCGCGTCGGCTGCATTCCCACGAAGGCCTGGGTGCAGACCGCCTTCGCGCTGAAAGAGGCGGAGCACACGTTCGACAAGCTCGGCGTGAAGGTCGGCGGCTTCCAGCTGGAGTTCGGCACGGCGAACGAGTGGAAAGCCGGCGTGGTCAAGCAGATGACCCAGGGCGTCGCGTCGCTCTTCAAGGCGAACGGCGTCGAGTGGGTGAAGGGGACCGGCACGTTCAAGGACGTGAACACGATCGCGGTCGAAGGCGGCGAGGACGTCTCGTTCAAGTCGGCGATCATCGCCACCGGCTCGTTCCCGCTGCGTCCGCCGATCGAGGGCCTCGATTCCGAGCGCTGCGTCGACTCGACCGGCCTGCTTGCGCAGACGGAAGTGCCGAAGCGCCTCGTCGTGCTCGGCGGCGGGATCATCGGCTGCGAATTCGCGTCGATCTTCAGCCGCTTCGGCAGCGAGGTGACGATCATCGAGATGCTGCCGAGCCTGATTCCGCAGGAGGACGCCGACGCGTCGAAGGAGCTGGCAAAGCAGTTCGGCAAGCGCGGCATCGCGCTGCACCTCGAGAAGCAGTGCACGAAGGTGGAGGAGAGCGGTGACGCTCTGACCGTTCATTTCGGCGACGGCGAGACCGTCGAGGCCGACCTCATGCTCGTCTCCGTCGGCCGCGGACCGTCCGTCGAAGGGCTCGGGCTCGAATCGATCGGCGTCGAGTTCGACAAGCGCAAGGGCATCGCCGCCGACGAGCACCGCCGCACGACCGTCGCGCACATCTACGCCGTCGGCGATTGCGCCGGCTACTGGCAGCTGGCGCACACCGCTTTCCGCGAAGGCGAGGTCGCAGCCGAGAACGCGTGCGGCCACGAGGCAGTCGTCGACAATCGTGCCGTGCCGCGGCCCATCTACACCGACCCGGAGATCGCAGGCGTCGGGCTGACCGAGGCCGAGGCGCGCGAGCAGTACGGCGACGACGTCGCGACCGGGATGTTCCCCTGGGTGGCGAACGCGCGAGCCGTGATGCAGAACGAGACGACGGGCTGGGTCAAGTCGATTCACGAGACGCGGTACGGCGAGCTGCTCGGCCTGGTGATGGTCGGCCCGCACGTCACCGACCTGATCGAGGCTGGCGTCGTGGCGATCGACGCCGAGGCGACCGTCGAGACGGTCGCCGACGGGATGGCGGCCCATCCGACGCTCTCGGAGGCGATCAAGGAGGCCGGTTTGGTCGCTTTGGGCCGCGCAATCCACGTTCCAAACCGAAAAAAGGCCAAGGCGACGGCCTAGCCGCGTTAGCCGTACCCCGGAAACGGCAAGAACCGTTTTCAGACCATGGCCACGCTTGCCCCGGAGATTCCTGCCCTAGCCAGGGACGAGGCCTTCGAGACCCTTTACCGGCAGTACGTCAAAGACGTCTACCACTACGCGCTCGCCCTTCTGCGCAACCCCGCCGACGCGGAGGACGTCACCCAGACGACCTTCATGAACGCGTATCGCGCGTTCCAGCGCGGCGACGAGATCCTCAAGCCGCAGAACTGGCTGATCAAGATCGCGCACAACGTCGCGCGCTCGCGTTACGCGCGCTCGACCAGGCGCGTCAAGGAAGTGCCGCTCGAGGACCACGTCGAGCAGCTCGCGGTTCCCGACGACGAGCGTCCCGATATCGAAGCGGTGTTGCGCGCGCTCGGGCGGCTGCCGTTCAACCAGCGTGCTGCACTCGTCATGCGCGAGCTGGAAGGGCGCTCGTACTCCGAGATCTCGGACACCCTCGGCGTGTCGGTTCCGGCAGTCGAGACGCTGATCTTCCGAGCGCGCCGCTCGTTGCGCGTTCGCGCCTCGGCACTCAAGTCGCTCGCCACGATCCCGCTCCCGAGCTCGCTCGCGCAGCTGTTCGAGAACGGCGGCATCGTCGCCGCGGGCGGGATCGGGACCGGCATCGCCGTCAAGGCGGCGATGGCGCTGGTCGTGGGAGCGCTCGCGACGAGCGTGGGCGGCGGGCACTCCACCCCGGCGGTGGCGGCACCCCAGTCGCAGGCTGCGCCGAACGTCGCTGCTGCCGAGCAGCAGGCCGCTGTTGTGCACGTTGGCGCGCCGAAGCCGCACGGCGCCTTCGCAAGGCAACAGGCGACGGGCCGCGGACGCAGCGCCGGGTCGGCCCTCTCCGGCACAAGCCACGTCGCCTCTGGCTCGTTGGGACGCTCGTCGTTGCCCAGCGCGAGCGGAGGATCGATGGGCCCGACGGCCGAGGCTGGCCAGGCCGCCGGCGCCTCGCCCACGCCTCTGCCCGCCCCGGTGACCAGCACTGTCCAGACGATCACCGACACGGTCCAGCAGACGGTCCCCCCAGTGCCGGTCTCGCTGCCGGTTCAGCCGCCTCCCCTTCCTTCTCTACCGGTGGAGCCGCCTCCGCTCCCGCCGCTGCCGAAGTTGCCTTAAGTACTGAGCAAGATTCCGCGCGAGCGGGTATCTACTAGGACATGGCGCCCTTGCTCGCGCAGCGGTCGCGGTCGGACCGCGCGTTCGAACGGATGTACAACCGGCACGTCGGCGACGTGTACCGCTACGCCCTAGCCGTGATGCGGAACCCGGCCGACGCGGAGGACGTCACGCAGACGACCTTCCTCAACGCCTACCGCGCGTTCGTCGAAAAGGGAAACCGGCCCGAGAAGCCGCAGAACTGGCTCATCGCCATCGCCCACAACGTCTGCCGGCAGCGGTTCCGCCAGTCGGCGCGGCGCCCGTCCGAGGTCGCGTTCGAGGACGACATCGCCGACACGATCGCCGACGACGAGGCAATCAGCGGCGAGGACATCCGACGGGCCCTCAGCCATCTCGCGTTCAACCAGCGAGCCGCTCTCGTCATGCGCGAGCTGGAGGGACGCTCGTACGCCGAGATCGCCGAGATCCTCGACGTCTCGACGAGCGCCGTCGAGACGCTGATCTTTCGTGCACGCCGCGCGCTCCGCGAGCAACTCGAGGGGTCGCTGACCTGCGGGGAAGCCGAGTTCGCGATCTCGCGGCAGCTCGACGGGCGCCTGCCGCGCCACGAGCGCGGGCAGCTGCGCGCGCACCTGCGCGAGTGCGGCGAGTGTGCGGGTTTCGCACGCCGGCAGCGGGCGCAGCGCGGCGCGCTGAAGTCCCTGGCGCTCATCCCGGTGCCCGGTTCGCTTACGTCGTTCTTCGGCGGTGGAGCTGCCGTGGGCACAGGTGTCGCGCTCAAGGCGGCCGCCGTGCTGACGGCAGGGCTAGCGGTCGGCGGCGCCGGCGTCGAAGGTGTGCGCCACGCGACGAGGCACGCAACCCCGGAGGCGAAAGCCCCGGTCTTCCAGTCGGTCGCACCGGACGCGTCGGTGCCGGCACCGCGGGAGCACATCCCGATCGTCGCGGCCGCGGCAAAGGGAAGAGCGAGCAGGTCGATCTCGCACGTGAACCGGCAGCGGGCCCCGAGAGCGGTTCACGGTCGCGCGCAGGGCCACCGGCAGAAGCGTCCGCTCGGCGACGCCAGCGTGGCTTCCCGGCACGTTCGCGTGAAGCAGCACATCCGCCCGGCGTCTTCGGCCCATCCAACTCACCCGGTTGCCCGAGCCGCCCCGCATCGCCACGCCACCCACGTTGCCAAGCCGAAGAGGGCAAAGTCGCTGCCCGGCCCGACGGATCACGGCAACGGCGGCGGCAACGGCAAGAAGCCCTAGCTTCGCGGCCAGAAATCCGTCGCAAGGAATTCGCGCGTCCGGGGTCTTCTTAGACGGACGTGCCCTCGTCCCCAACCCCCGGAGGCAGCCGCCCGCGGCTTCCGGGGGTTCCCTATTTTTGGCTTGGTAGGCTCGGTCCATGTCGATCGTCAATCGCCGCAATGCCGTCTTCGGCTGGATCGTTTGGAAGGTCGCCAAGTACGCGGGCAAGCAGAAGGCAAAGGCAGTGGCTCCCGGAACGGGCGACCACGCCGGCCTGAACAAGTCGGCGCTTGCCTCGATCGCCGCCGCGGTCGTGGGCGTGCTCTGGTTCTGGCGGAAGAAGTCGCACGACACGCCCGCGTCCGGCTCGTAGCGTGAGCCTCGTCCGACCCGCGCTCGCGGAGCTCATTCCGTACGAGCCGGGCAAGCCGGTCGAGGAGGTCCAACGCGAGCTCGGGCTGGAGCGCGTCGTCAAGCTGGCCTCGAACGAAGGACCTCTCGGTCCGTTCCCCGAAGCGCTCGCGGCGATGCAACGGGCCGCGGGGGAGCTGAACCGCTATCCCGACGGCGGCGCCTACCGGTTGCGGACAGCACTGGCCGCGAGGCACGGCGTCCAGTTCGACGAGATCGCGGTCGGCTCCGGTGCGGACGGTTTGATCGACGGCATCTCGCAGGCGGTGCTCGACCCTGGCGACGAGCTCGTCTGCGGCTGGCCGTCGTTCCCGAGCTACGTCATCTACGCGCGCAAGCTCGGTGCATCAGCCGCCCGGGTCCCGCTCGTCGAGCATCGATACGACCTCGAAGCGCTGCTCGCGGCCGTGACGCCGCGCACGAAGCTCGTCTACATCTGCCACCCGAACAATCCGACCGGGACGATGAACACGCGCGCCGAGCTCGACGCGTACTTCGAGCGCGCGCCGGAGCACGTGCTCACCGTGCTCGACCAGGCGTACTTCGAGTACATCGACGACCCGGAATACGCCGACGGGATCGAGGAGTACTTCAAGCGCGGACGGCGCGTCATGGTGCTGCGGACGTTTTCGAAGATCTACGGCCTCGCCGGACTGCGCGTCGGCTACGGCGTCGCGTCGGCCGAGCTCGTCACGGCACTCGGCAAGACGCGGCGGGCGTTCGACTTGACGACGCCGGCGCAGGAGGCTGCGCTCGCGAGCCTCGATGCGCCGCACGAGCTCGCGCGGCGGCGCGAGCTGAACACAGAGGGTCGAGGCGAGCTGGAGCGGCTCCTGCGCGACGCCGGCTACGAGACTGCCGGCCCCGCGGCCGGGAACTTCCTCTACGTGCAGCTGGACGACGACGCCCAGCAGTTGTTCGACGCGCTGCTCCGACAGGGTGTGATCGTGCGGCCGCTCACAGGCTTCGGCGCCCCGAACGCCGTCCGCATCACCGTGGGCACGCCCGACGAGCATGCGTTCCTCGCGGACGCGCTCGTCCGAGTCCGCACGGCTGCATGAGCCTGCTCCGCACCGCGCGAGGGTTCCGCTTCCTGTTCTTCGCAACGCTCGGCTCGAGCCTCGGCACGCTGCTTGCAACGGTCGCGCTGGTCGTGGACGTGAAGGACCGCACCGACTCGGGGCCCTGGGTCGGAGCGCTCATGTTCGCCGAGTTCCTGCCGGCAGTCGCTGTCGGCCTCTTCTTCGGGCCGTTGCTCGACCGCCTGCCGCGGCGCGGCGTGATGATCGTCGCCGACCTCGTGCGCGCGGCGGTGTTCTGCACGCTGCCGTTCGCGACCTCGGCCGGACAGATCGTCGCGCTGGCGGGCATCGCTGGCTTCACGACCGGCTTCTTCCGTCCCGCCGTGTACGCGGGGCTGCCGAACCTCGTCGAAGAGCATGAGCTCGCGCGCGCGAACTCCCTGATCCAGACGGGCGAGAACGTCAGCTGGACAGTGGCGCCCATCCTCGGCGGCGCGCTCGTCGCGGCCGCGAGCCCGGACGTTGCCTACTGGGTCAACGCGGCCTCGTTCCTGCTGTCGGCGCTGCTCCTCTACGGCATCGCCGCCGACAAGCTGCAGGGTGCGCTCGCCGCGAGCCGCGGGCACCTGCACGATCTCGCCGACGGCTTCCGGCGTGTCGTGACGACGCGGCCGCTGCTCACGGTGCTCGTCGTCTGGACGATCGCGCTCGGCGGAGCCGCTGCTTTGAACACCGCGCAGGTGTTTCTCGCGAAGGACACGTTCTCGGCCGGCGACTTCGGTTACGGGCTCATCTTCGGCTGCATCGGGCTCGGTCTCGCAATCGGCAGCTACGGCGCGGCCACGTGGGTCGAGCGCCGGTCCGTCGGCTCGGTGTACGCCGCGAGCATCCTGCTGCAGGCGATCGGGGTCGGCGCGGCTGCGCTGATGCCGAACGTGTGGGCGGCACTTCCCTGCTTCGTCCTCTCCGGCATCGGCAACGGCACCGCCGTCGTGTGCAACTCGCTACTCGTCCAGCGCGGCACGACCGACGAGATCCGCGGTCGCGTGTTCACCGTGATCATGAGCGTCAACTACGCCGTCTACGGGCTCAGCGTGCTCCTCGCCGGGCCGCTCGTGGATGCGTACGGCGCGCGCTGGCTTTACGCGAGCGTCGGCTTGGTGTTCCTGCTCGCGTCGATGATCGCGTACATGCTCGCTCGCGAAGAGGTTCCCGAAACGACACCCGAGGTGGGGGCTGCGTAGTGGACGCTCATGTCGGAACGAAGAACGGGCTGCTCGGTCGCGCTTGCCGACGCGGCTCTGCGTCCTCCGTCGCGGCGATAGCGCCGCTATCGCTCGCTCCCTGCGTCCTTGATTCGCGCTCGGCCATCGCACCCGCGCAGCGCGTCATCCTTCCGACATGAGCCACCGAAGGGACTGGACGCGGGAGACGCTTGCCGCGGGCGTGCGCGCGGGCGACAAGCGGGCGCTCGCGCGTGCGATCTCGCTCGTCGAGAACGCCGACCCGCTCGCCTACGACGTCGTACGAGACCTCTATCCCGAGACCGGACGCGCGTACGCCGTCGGCATCACGGGGCCGCCGGGAGTCGGGAAGTCGAGCCTGATCTCCGCGCTCGTGCGCCACATCCGCGAGCAGGAGCGCAGCATCGGCGTCATCTCCGTCGATCCCTCGAGCCCGTTCACGCAGGGCGCCTTGCTCGGAGACCGCATCCGCCTGGCCGACCACTTTCTCGATCCCGGCGTGTTCATCCGCTCGATTGGAACACGGGGACATCTCGGCGGCCTCGCGGAGACGACGCTCCAGGCGCTGCTGGTCCTCGACGCGGCGGGCAAGGAGGTCGTCTTCCTCGAGACGGTCGGTGCAGGCCAGGGCGAGGTCGAGGTGATCGGGATCGCCGACACGGTCGTGCTCGTCCTCATGCCTGGCTCCGGGGATTCGGTGCAGGCGCTGAAGGCGGGGATCATGGAGATTCCCGACGTGATCGCGGTCAACAAGATGGATCACCCCGCCGCGAAGACGATGGTGAACGAAGTGCGCTCGATCCTCTCGCTCGACCGCGAGCGCAGCTGGCGCCCGCCGATCGTCCTGACCGAGGCCACGCGCGGTGAAAACGTCGCCGAGCTCTGGGCGAAGGTCGAGGAGCATCGGGCGCATCTGGAACAGGACGGACAGCTCGAGGAGCGCCGCCGGAAGAACCTCGCGGGCGAGGTGTTCGCGGTCGCGTCGGGGCGCGCGAAGGCGCACCTCGAGCAGGCGGTCGCCGATGATCCGGAGCTGCGCCGCCTGCTGGACGAGGTGCAGCGGCGCGAGCTGGATCCGCTGACGGCGGTCCGAGAGATAATGGAAAAGGTCTTCCACCTTGGCGACGCAACTGACGGCACCAACACTCGCTGACGTCCAGGAGGCGCGTCAGCGGCTGCGCGGCATCGCCGAGGAGACGCCGATCTACCTGTCCGAGACGTTCTCGCGACGTTGCGGGCGCGAGGTGCGGTTGAAGGCGGAGAACCTGCAGCGGACGGGCTCGTTCAAGATCCGCGGCGCCGTCAACAAGCTGTCGACGCTCTCGGTCGAGGAACGATCGGCGGGCGTCGTCGCGGCCAGCGCCGGCAACCACGGCCAGGCGGTCGCGTGGGCCGCTCGTGAGCTCGGCATGCCGGCGACGATCTACGTCCCGCTGGAAGCGCCGATGGCGAAGGTGGAGGCGTGCCGAAACTACGGCGCCAAGACGGTGATGACCGGCGCGTACTTCGAAGACGCGCTCACTGCCGCGCAGGAGCATGTCGAGGAGACCGGCGGCACCTTCATCCATCCGTACGAGGACCAGCTCGTCATCGCCGGTCAGGGCACCATCGGGCTCGAGCTCGCCGAGCAGGTCGCCGACATGGAGACGTGCCTGATCCCCATCGGCGGCGGCGGCCTGGCCGTCGGCGTCGCGACGACGCTGCGCGAGCTACGCCCCGAGGTGCGTCTCGTCGGCGTCCAGGCCGGGCTCGAGGGCTACACGATCGCCGACGGCATCTGGGTGAAGATTCCGAGCGAGTTCACGATGCCGCTGCTCGAGGATCTCCTCGACGACATCGTCGCGGTCAGCGACGAGGAGATCAGCGAGGCGATCCTGCTGCTGCTGGAGCGCGCGAAGCTGCTGGTGGAAGGCGCTGGGGCCGTCGGCGTCGCTGCGTTGCTGGCGGGGCGGGCCGGCGGCAGCGGAACAGCGGTGCCGATCCTGTCCGGTGGAAACATCGACGCGACGATGCTCATCTCCGTCATGCGCCACGGCTTGACGGTGGCCGGCCGCTACGTCGTCGTGCGCACGCAGCTCTCCGACCGTCCGGGCGAGCTGATCAAGCTGCTCTCACTCGTCGCCGAGGAGCGGGGCAACCTCATCTCGGTCGAGCATCACCGCGAGGGCATGGACATTCCCGTCACCGAGACCGAGGTCGAGCTGACGATGATCACCCGCGACGAGGAGCACTGCCGAGGGTTGCTGGAGACGATGGCCGAGCGCGGTTACCGCGTCGAGCGGTTGCGCTGAACCGAAAGGAGATCGAAATGGCAGTAGCACGTGTAGTCACGTTCGACGGAGTCAGCAAGGAGCGAATGGACGAGATGAACCGCGAGATGAGCGACGGGCAACCGCCCGAGGGCTTCCCCTCGGCGGAGATGATCGTCCTCCATGACGCCGAGGCGGAGAAGTCGCTCGTCGTCATCCTGTTCGAGAACGAAGACGACTACAGGAAAGGCGACGAGATCCTCAGCGCAATGCCTGCGGGCGACACGCCGGGACAGCGAACGTCGGTCACGAGGTACGACGTCGCGACGCGGATGAAGTCCTAGGACGAGCCGCAGCGGCGGAAGGACACTGTCTGGCCCTTCCAGTCGTCGACGCCGCCGTGCAGAACCGGGCGCGCCTCGACGCCGGCGGCCGCGAGCACGCTCGCGGCGATCGAGGCGCGCGTGCCCGAGCCGCAGATCGTGACGACAGGCTTGCTCGTGTCGAGCCCGTCCGCGCCGGTCTCGCGCAGCAGGCGGTACGGAATGTGCAGCGAGCCGGGGATGTAGCCCTCGTCGCGTTCCGACTTCTCGCGTACGTCGACGATCTGTACCTCGTCGGCGGCGAGCAGGCGTTCGAGCTCGTCGAGCTCGACCGGCCGCAGCTGCTCGGTCGCCTCGACGTCTCTCACGTAACCGGCCAGCTCGAGAAAGCCGACGGCCCGCAGCCCGCGCGCGGCGCGTTCCGCTTCGTCGTCGTCGGCGGCGTGGAGGACGATCCGCTCATTCGCGTCGAGGATGAAGCCGGCACGCGTCG
>JBJMJL010000069.1:0-8083 GCA_045806365.1 Gaiellaceae bacterium | reverse complement strand
GAGCTTGTGCGAGGACTCCTGCAGCGCGTCCATCTTGGCGCGGATCTCGGCGAGGTCGTCCCCCTCGAGTGCCTGCCGCAGCTCCATGACCCGGCCCTCGATCGTCGAGGCCTCGGACTCGTCGAGCTTGTCGCGGTGCTCGGAGAGCGAGCGCTCCGTCTGGTACGCGAGGGTCTCGGCGAGGTTCTTCGTGTCCGCCGCCTCACGCAGCCGGTGCGCCTCGTCGGCGTGCGCCTCCGCGTTGCGGATCATCTCCTGCACCTCGTCCTCCGACAGGCCCGATCCACCCTGGATCTGGATCTGCTGGACGTTGCCGGTGCCCATGTCCTTCGCGGACACGTTGATGATCCCGTTCGCGTCGATGTCGAAGGTGACCTCGATCTGCGGCATGCCGCGCGGCGCCGGCGGGATCCCGACGAGCTGGAACTTGCCGAGCGTCTTGTTGTAGGCCGCCATTTCCGACTCGCCCTGGAGGACGTGCACCTCGACCGAGGGCTGGTTGTCCTCCGCGGTCGTGAAGACCTCGGACTTCTTGGTCGGGATGGTCGTGTTGCGCTCGATCAGCTTCGTCATCACGCCGCCTCTCGTCTCGATCCCGAGCGAGAGCGGGGTGACGTCGAGCAGGAGGATGTCCTTGACCTCCCCCTTGAGCACACCGGCCTGCAGCGCGGCGCCGACGGCGACGACCTCGTCGGGATTGACGCCCTTGTGCGGCTCCTTGCCGATCAGCTCCTTGACCTTCTCCTGCACCGCCGGCATGCGGGTCATGCCGCCGACGAGCACGACGTGGTCGATCTTCGAGGAGTCGAGGCCAGCGTCGGAGAGCGCCTGCTTCGTCGGCTCCACGGTTCGTTCGAGCAGGTCGGCCGTGATCTCCTGGAGCTTCGCCCGCGTGAGCTGCAGGTCGAGGTGCTTCGGCCCGTCCGCGGTCGCCGTGATGAAGGGCAGGTTGATCTGCGTCGTCATCGTGGACGAGAGCTCGATCTTCGCCTTCTCCGCAGCCTCGTACAGGCGCTGGAGCGCCATCTTGTCCTGCGTCAGGTCGATGCCCTGGTCCTTCTTGAACTCCGCAGCCATCCAGTCGACGACCGCCTTGTCGAAGTTGTCGCCGCCGAGGTGGTTGTCGCCGGCAGTGGACTTGACCTCGAACACGCCCTCGCCGAGCTCGAGGACAGACACGTCGAACGTGCCGCCGCCGAGGTCGAAGACGAGGATCGTCTGGTCCGAGCCTTCCTTGTCGAGGCCGTACGCGAGGGCGGCAGCGGTCGGCTCGTTGATGATGCGGAGGACGTTGAGGCCGGCGATCTTGCCAGCGTCCTTCGTCGCCTCGCGCTGCGCGTTGTTGAAGTAGGCGGGGACGGTAACGACGGCGTCCGTCACGGACTCGCCGAGGTACGCCTCCGCGTCCTGCTTGAGCTTCTGGAGGATCATCGCGCTGATCTCGGGCGGGGCGTACTCCTTGCCCTCCGCCTCGACGCGCACGTCGCCGTTCGGGCCCTTGTCGACCTCGTACGGGACGATGGTCATCTCCTCCGTCACCTCGTCGAACTTGCGCCCCATGAAGCGCTTGATCGAGAAGATCGTGTTCTGTGGGTTCGTGACCTGCTGCCGCCGCGCCGGAGCGCCGACGAGCCGCTGGCCGTCCTTCGGGAACGCGACGACGGACGGCGTGGTGCGGCCGCCCTCGGCGTTCGGGATGACGGCCGGCTCGCCGCCCTCGAGCACGGCCATGCACGAGTTCGTCGTGCCCAGGTCGATGCCGATGGTCTTCGCCATGTGGTGTTCTGCCTCCTCTGGTGAGAAAATCTAAGCCTGGTTATAGCAGATATGGCCTACACGCAGCTAGCGAAACGCCCCGATGAGGGCGCCCCCGGCCACGATGAGTGCCGCGCTGACGATGAGCCGCTTCCCCACGAGCTCGGAACGGCGGAGGAACAGCGCCGAAAGCGCGACGCCGGCGAGCGACTCGATGGCGACCAACGGCGCGACGACCGTCACGCGGCCGCGGTAATAGGCCTCGAAGAGCGAGACGTAGGAGCCGCCGAAGAGGAGGCCGGCAGGGACGAAGGGGACCCAGCGGCGGCCGACTCCTCTCCGCGCCCAGACGGCGATGAGCACCGTCCCGCCCAGCAGCGCGGCAGCGGCCGCGACTGCCGGCGGCACCGGCGTCCTCCCCACCGCGAGGTGGCGCACGACGTTGTCGCGGACCGCGAACAGGGTCGCGCCGGCGAACGCGAAGACGAGGCCGAGTCTGTTCAGGTGCTCCGGCCGGTCGCGCTCCCGCGCGAGCAGGACGCCGCCCGCGACGACGAGCACCGCCCCCGCAAGCAGCGGCGCGCTCATGGGCTCATCGAGGAAGAGGAGCGCGATCGTCACCGAGACGAGCGGCGCCATGCCGAAAATCATCGAGACGCGCGACGACCCCGAATCGCGGATCGCGATGGTGACGAGAATCTGCGCAGCGCCCGGCGACAGAAGGCCCGCGAGCAGGAAGGGCCAGACCGAGTCGAGGTGCAGCCCGCGGGACGGCTCCTCGCCGGCCGCGGCGACCAGTGCGATGACCAGCGCGGTCGCCGCGGTCGCGATCGTGCCGAGTGCGACGTCTGGGTCCCGGTCGAGCCCCATCCGCAGGGCCACGCTCATCGCGCCGAACAGGACGGCCGAGAGGAGCGCGAGCCCGACGGCAGCTATGCGGCCTCCAGCGCGCCCTCGGGGGTCGGCCTCCCACGCGCGAAGAGCGGGATGAACACATGCGCGAGCGGGCCGATCGACAGCGCGTAGAGAACCGTGCCGACGCCGACCGTGCCGCCGAGCAGCCAGCCGCTCGCGAGCACGGTCACCTCGAGACCGGTGCGCACGACGCGGATCGAGTGGCCGCGCGCCGCGAGCCCGGTCATCAGGCCGTCACGGGGCCCAGGCCCGAGGCCTGCCCCGATGTACGCGCCGGTCGCCACGCCGTTCAGGAAGACGCCGCACACGAGGCAGGCGACGCGCGCCACCATCGCGTGCGGCGCGTGCACGTGCCCCAGCACGAGGTTCATCGTCAGGCCGACCAGCACGACATTGCTCACCGTCCCGATGCCCGGCCGCTGGCGCAGCGGGATCCAGAGCAGGAGCACGACGACGCCGACGATGATCGCCCACGTCCCGATCGCGAGGCCGAACGTCCGCGACAGGCCCTGGTGGAAGACGTCCCACGGGTCGAGCCCGAGGCCGGCGAGGACGAGCAGCGAGGCGCTGACGCCGTAGAGGACGAGGCCGACGTACAGCTGAGCGAGACGAAGACGCACTCCCCGAACGTACACTCGCGCCGTGTCTACGGAGACGACGCTCGCCGCCGAGCTCGCGGAGGATGCGGCGGAGCGCTTGCTCCGCTATGTCCGCATCGACACCCGGTCCGACGAGGAGTCGGAGACCTACCCGAGCACGGAAGGCCAGCTCGAGCTGCTGCGACTGCTCCACGACGAGCTCGAGCAGCTCGGCCTCGCCGACGTGAAGATGGACGAGCACGGCTACGTCACCGCGATCCTGCCGGCGACCGTGGAGCACGAGGTGCCGACGATCGCGCTGTTCGCCCACGTCGACACCGCGCGCGAGGTGAGCGGCGCCGGCGTCTCGCCGCAACGGGTGCGGTACGAGGGGGGCGAGATCGTGCTCGGCGACTCGGGCCAGTCGATCCAACCCGAGCTGTCGCCCGAGCTCGAGAACCACGTCGGCCACGAGCTGATCACGACCGACGGAACAACGCTCCTCGGGGCCGACGACAAGGCCGGCGTGGCCGAGATCATGGCCGCGGCCGCTTATCTCGTCGAGCACCCGGAGATCCCGCACGGCACGGTGAAGGTCGCGTTCAATCCCGACGAGGAGATCGGCCGCGGCGTCGTTCACTTCCCCGTCGAGAGCTTCGGCGCGGTCGCCGCCTACACCGTGGACGGCTCGACCGCCGGCGAGCTGCAGACCGAGACGTTCTCGGGCGCGCAGGTGCGCATGCACATCCACGGGCGCGCGATCCATCCCGGCTGGGCAAGCGGCGAGCTCGTCAACGCGATCAAGATCGCCGGCGAGATCCTCGCCCGCCTGCCGCAGGACAGCCTCTCACCCGAGACCACCGAGGGACGCGAGGGATACGTTCACCCCGTCCTCGTCGAGGGCGACTCGTCCGAGGTCGAGCTGCGCTTCATCGTTCGCGACTTCGACGACGACCTCCTCACCGAGCACATCGCCTTCCTGTCCGGCCTGGCGAACGACGTCTGCGCCACCGAGCCGCGCTGCACGGTCCAGGTCGAGCACCGCATCCAGTACCGCAACCCGCGCGCCGCGCTCGAGCGGTATCCCCAGATCCTCATGAACCTCGAGGAGGCGATCCGGCGCGTCGGCCTCGAGCCGAAGCAGACGGCGATCCGCGGCGGCACCGACGGTTCGGCGCTCACCGAGATGGGCCTGCCGTCGGCGAACATCTTCACGGGCGGCCACGACGCGCACAGCGAGCGCGAGTGGATCTGCGTCGAGGACATGGGCCTCGCCGCGGCGACGCTGGTGGAGCTCGCCCGCGTGTGGGCCGAGTAACAACGCGCATACTGAAGGGATGGAGCCGCTCCTGGACCGGCTCGGGCGCCCGCTCGAGACCCTCCGCATCTCGATCACCGACCGGTGCAACTTCCGCTGCGTCTATTGCATGCCGAAGGAGGTCTTCGGTCGCGACTACGCGTTCCTGGAGCGCCGCGAGCTGCTCACGCTCGAAGAGCTGGCCCGCGTCGTCGGCATCTTCGCCGGCCTCGGTGTCCGGACCGTGCGGATCACGGGCGGCGAGCCGCTCGTACGCCGCAACGTCGAGCACCTCGTGGAGCTGCTCGCGGCAATCGAGAGGCCCGATGGGGGCAAGCTCGAGCTCGCGCTGACGACCAACGGCTCCGTGCTGGCACAGAAGGCCGAGGCCCTCGCCGACGCAGGCCTGAGCCGCGTCACGGTCAGTCTCGACTCGCTCGAAGACGCGGCGTTTCGGGCGATGAACGACGTCGACTTCCCGGTGCAGCGGGTCCTCGAGGGGATCGACGCGGCCGCGGCCGCGGGCCTCCCGGTGAAGGTGAACGCGGTCGTCAAGCGCGGCGCCAACGACGGCGACGTCGTCGCGCTCGCCGAGCACTTCCGTGGCAGCGGCCACGTCCTCCGCTTCATCGAGTACATGGACGTCGGCTCGACGAACGGCTGGCGGCTCGAGGACGTCGTCAGCGCCGAAGAGATCGTGCAGCGCGTCTCGGAGCGCTGGCCGCTCAAGCCGGTCGACGCGGAGCGGCCCGACGCGACGGCGCGGCGCTGGCGCTACGTCGACGGCGCCGGCGAGATCGGCGTGGTCGCGTCCGTCACGCAGCCCTTCTGCGGCGGCTGCTCACGAGCCCGGCTCTCGGCCGAGGGACGGCTCTACACCTGCCTGTTCGCCGCGCGCGGCCACGATCTCCGTGCCCCGCTGCGCCTCGGCGCCACCGACGAGGAGCTCACCGAGCAGCTGAGCGCGCTCTGGACGCGCCGCACCGACCGCTACTCCGAGCTGCGAACCGCCGAAACGGCTTCGTTGCCGAAAGTCGAGATGTCCTACATCGGCGGTTAGTCACATCTTGCTAGCCGTCCTGTAACCCCACGGTTTAGAGTTGACGGCATGGAGCGTGTCGTCGCTCTGGGACAGAGGGTGCTTCCGCGTGGTTGGCGTGACTTCGGGTTCCAGCTGAGCATCTGGTTCGGCTTCTACTTCACGTACCTCGTTGTCCGGCATCTGACGGACCGCGACCCGACCAAGGCGATCGTGAACGGCCTCCGCGTGATCTCGTTCGAGCGGCACATGAGCCATCACCTCTTCGAGCTGACCGTGGCGCGGATCGCCGACTCGTCGTCGACGCTGCTGACGGCTGCGGCCTGGACCTACTGGAACTCGGAGTTCACCGTGATCGGCCTGACCCTGCTCTGGGTCTATCTCCGCCGACACGAGGCCTTCAGGCGGTTCCGCAACACGATCCTGCTCGCGAACATCGTGGGGCTCCTCGGCTTCTGGCTCATGCCGACCGCGCCGCCGTGGATGTTCCCCGACAAGGGATTCGTCGACGGCGTGAACCACTCGAGCGCGCTCCTACAGACTCTCGGAAACTCGTACGCCGCGATGCCGAGCCTCCACGCGGCGGACGCACTGATCGTCGCCTGGTTCCTCGTGACGACCTCCCGGACGATCTGGGCGAAGGTGCTATGGGCCTTTTGGCCGCTCTGGGTCTGGTTCTGCGTCATCGCGACGGCGAATCACTACGTCCTCGACGTACTCGCGGGGATCGGCGTGGCGGTCGCGGCGCTGCTCGCCACGACCTGGCTGCCCCGGCTCTTCGTACGCCTCCGGGGCCTCGGGCCAGTTATCGCAAACCTGCTATAGTCGCCCATAGCAGGATTGCGATGTTGGAGATGAACACGTCCCCACGACTCCGCCGCGTGAAGCACGGTTACACGACCGGAGCACGCTCACTCGCCGGCCGCTCGGTCACGCGTCTCGCGCGGACCGGCATCACGCCGAACGTCCTCACGACGACCGGCGTCTCGCTCTGTCTCGCGGCGGCGATTCTCGTCCCGTTCGAGAACCGGGCGGACACGCTGCTCGTCTACTGGCTCGCCGCTGCCGTCTTCGTCGTGGGCTCGCTCCTCGACATCCTGGACGGCGCGCTCGCCCGCGTCGGCGGCAAGTCGACCCCATTCGGCGCGTTCATCGACTCCACGACCGACCGCGTCGGTGAGGGCGCCATGCTCGCCGCAATCGCGCTGGTCTTCTCGCGTCAGGGGAAGGACTGGGCGGTGGTCGTCGCGGTGGCGGCTGTCGTCGGCTCCTTCCTCGTCTCCTACACCCGCGCCCGCGCCGAGGCGCTCGGACTGAGGGGCGACGTCGGCCTGGGCTCTCGCGCCGAGCGTGTCGTGCTCATCACGGCCGGGCTCGTCTTCGCACCTTGGGGCGGCCTGCCGTGGGCGATCGTCGCGCTCGCCGCGACCGCATGGCTCACGGTCGTCCAGCGCGTCCTGCATGTCAGAAAGCAACTTTCCGGAGGAACCAGTGGCTCAGACCAACGGTAGGGCACGGCTCGACGACGGCAAGGTTCGCGTCGCACTCGTCGGCGTGGGGAACTGCGCCAACTCGCTGCTCCAGGGCGTCGAGTACTACAAGGACGCGGACCCGGACGAGTTCGTCCCGGGCCTCATGCACGTCGACCTGGGCGGCTACCACGTTCGCGACGTCGAGTTCACGGCGGCGTTCGACGTCACAACCGACAAGGTCGGCAAGGACCTCGCCGACGCGATCTGGGCCAGGCCCAACGACACCTACAAGTTCGCCGACGTCCCCAAGACGGGCATCAAGGTCGCCCGCGGCATGACGCACGACGGGATCGGCAAGTACCTCTCCGAGGTCGTCGAGAAGGCTCCCGGGGAGACCGACGACGTCGTCGGAATCCTCAAGGAGACGAAGACGGACGTCGTGGTCAACTACCTTCCCGTCGGCTCCGAGGAAGCGACGAAGTGGTACACGGAGCAGATCCTCTCCGCGGGCTGCGCGATGGTGAACTGCATGCCTGTCTTCATCGCCCGCGAGAGCTACTGGCAGCGGCGCTTCGAGCAGGCCGGCGTCCCGATCATCGGCGACGACATCAAGTCCCAGGTTGGCGCGACGATCACGCACCGCGTCCTGACGACGCTCTTCCGCGAGCGCGGCGTGAAGCTCGACAAGACGATGCAGCTGAACGTCGGCGGTAACTCCGACTTCCTCAACATGCTCGAGCGCGACCGGCTCGAGTCCAAGAAGATCTCGAAGACGAACGCCGTCACGTCGATGCTCGACTACGACCTCGGCCCCGGCAACGTCCACGTCGGCCCCTCCGACCACGTGCCGTGGCTGACCGACCGCAAGTGGGCGTACATCCGCATGGAGGGCTCCGCCTTCGGAGACGTGCCGCTCAACCTCGAGCTGAAGCTCGAGGTGTGGGATTCGCCGAACTCCGCCGGCATCGTGATCGACGCCGTCCGGCTCGCGAAGCTCGCGCTCAACCATGGCCTCGCAGGCGCTCTC
>JBJMJL010000068.1:0-6366 GCA_045806365.1 Gaiellaceae bacterium | reverse complement strand
ACGCGGTAGCGGGCCCACACGTCGCCTTCGCTGTACACCGGCACACGGAAGTCGACCTGGTCGTAGGCCAGGTACGGCTGCGACCGCCGGAGATCCCAGTCGACGCCGGAGCCGCGCAGCACCGGGCCCGACTGGCCGAGCGCGATCGCGTCCTCGCGGGAGAGGAGGCCGATCCCTTTCGTCCGCTCCGACCAGATCGGGCTGCGGTCGACGAGGCCCTCGTAGTCGTCGATCGCCTTCGGCATCACCTCGACGAACTCGGCGCACTCGTCGAAGAAGCCGGGCGGGATCTCCTCGGCGAGGCCGCCGACCTGGAAGTAGCGCGTGTGCATGCGGTACCCCGTCACGAGCTCGAACAGGTCGAGCACCCGGTCCCGCTCGCGGAAGCAGTACCAGAACATCGAGATCGCCCCGAGCTCGAGCGCGGCCGTCCCGAGCCACACCAGGTGCGAGTGGATCCGGTTCAGCTCCGACAGCAGCATCCGCATCCACGTCGCCCGCGGCGGCACCTCGATCCCGAGCAGCTTCTCGATCGCGAGGACGAAGACGAGCTCGTTGTACTGGAAGGAGACGTAGTCGATCCGCTCGGGATACGTGATCGCCTTCCACCACGTCTTCTGCTCCATGTTCTTCTCGAAGCCCGTGTGCAGATAGCCGACCACTGCGGCGAGGCCGACGACGTCCTCGCCGTTCAGGTCGACGACGAGGCGCAGCACGCCGTGCGTCGACGGGTGGTTCGGGCCGAAGTTCACCGTCATCACGTCCTCCGACGTGCGCAGCTCTTCCGGAACCTGCAGCACGCTCGGGATCGGGGACGGGATCCGCGAGCCCTCGTAGATCAGCGGGCGTTCGGGCGCGATCGCCATCAGTGGAGAGCCACCTACTCGTCCCCTGAGAAGCGCACCGGCTCGCCGCCAATCGGATAGTCCTTGCGCAACGGGTGCCCTTCCCAGTCGTCGTCCATGAGGATGCGGCTGTGGTTCGGATGTCCGGCGAACCGGATGCCGAACAGGTCCCACGCCTCGCGCTCGTGCCAGTCGGCGGTCGGCCAGATCGCGACGACGCTCGGCACCTCCTCGCCGTCGTCGAGCCAGACCTGCACCCGCACCCGCGGCGCACGCGGCTGCAGCGCCAAGAGGTGGTAGCTCACCGAGAAGCGGCGCGGCTTCGGCGCGGGCAGGCGTTGGAACCCCTGCGTCAGCGGCTTGTTCAGGTCCCGACCGCCGGACGTCGCGATGTAACCGGAGACGCCCTTCGCCGCCCAGCCCAGGTAGTCCGCGGCGGCGACGTCGGAGAGGAAGTCGAAGCCGAGCTCGTCGCGCAGATAGCGCGCGGCCTCGAGCAGGCGGGGCGTATCGACGACGAGCGTCGTCTCGCCCTTGGCCTCGCGAATCTCGACGAGCCCGGGGACGCCTCGGTAGTTCAGCTCGCGACTCCGCGCAGCTCGTACGCCGGCGGCACGCCGGCCAGGACCTTCTCGTGCAGCCGGATGATCCCCTCCATCAGGGCCTCGGGCCGCGGCGGGCAGCCCGGCACGTGCACGTCGACGGCCACGATCTTGTCGACTCCTTGCAGGGTCGTGTAGTTGTTGAACATCCCGCCGGAGCTGGCGCAGGCGCCCATCGCGATCACCCACTTGGGCTCGAGCATCTGGTCGTACACCTGCCGGAGCGGCGCAGCCATCTTGTGCACGACGCGGCCCGAGACGATCAGCAGGTCCGCCTGCCGCGGCGACGACCGGAACGCCTCCATCCCGAAGCGCGCGATGTCGTAGCGCGACGAGACGATCGACATCATCTCGATCGCGCAGCATGCGAGCCCGAAGGTGTCCGGCCACATGGACTTCGTCTGCGACCAGGCGACCGCCTTCTCCAGCGTCGTCAGCCCGACCGAGCGCTCCATCGCCTCGACCTCGCGCTCGAACGCCCCCGGCCCCTTCTGCGGCCAGAGCACGCGTTCGGACTGCAGACCGTAGTCACGTAGGCGCTTGCCGCCCTCTAGTGCCACTCGAGCGCGCCTTTCCGCCAGACGTAGACGTACGCGACGACCAGGATCACCACGAAGAAGAGGAACTCCAGGAATCCGAACCACGCCAGCTCGTGGAGGATCACCGCGAGCGGATACAGGAACACGATCTCGATGTCGAAGACGATGAACAGCATCGCCGTCAGGTAGAAGCTGATCGTGAAGCGCTGCGTCTGCGGCGGGCCGGCCGACACGCCCGACTCGAACGGGAGCTCACGCGCGCGTACTCGTCGATGCGGCCGCGTCGCGAAGACGAACGAGAACCACATCATCGATGCCGGAATGACCAGCGCGAACACCGCGTAGATCAGGAACGGCAGCCAGTTGTCGAGCACGCGTTCCTCCTTGAGGCGGACGGGAACCTAGCAGGTCTCGAGCCGCTACGAAGCATGGCGAAAACCGCGTAGCCAAGCGCGAGACGACTGTTACAAAGTCGCGGCGAGCGCAGCCCGGTCGGGGGATGCTCAGGCTCCGAGAGCATTGCTACGATCGGAGGTGCGATGGCGATTTCCGAACGCGTGCTCCCGCTGATGACCGTGACCGAGGCGGCGGCGACGAAGATCAGGCAGCTGATGGCCGAGGACGACGACGTCAGCGTCCTGCGTGTTGCCATCCAGGGCGGCGGTTGCTCGGGCTTCCAGTACGGCCTCGGCTTCGACCGCGGCTCGGCCGAGGGCGACGTCGAGTTCGAGATGCACGGCGTGCAGGTGGTCGTCGATCCGTTCAGTGCCCCGTACCTCCAGGGCGCGGAGATCGACTACGTCGACTCGATCGAGGCCGCGGGCTTCGCGATCAACAACCCGAACGCCGTTTCTTCGTGCGGGTGTGGACACTCCTTCCAAGTCGAGGAAGGCGACGCCGACGCGTCCGTCGGCGGCTGCGGCTCCGGCTGCAGCGCCTAGCCCCGCAGCGCCTTCGCCACTCGTCGCGCGTCCACGATCGTGGCGGTGCCGAGCTGGACGCCGTTGTCGCCCGGGATCCCCTGAGGGTTGCGCCCGTAGTCGACGTAAGGCCGCGAGATGACGCGGCCGTCGACGGCGATCACGAGATGAAACGGACGGCCCACAGCCGCACCGCGACGGGCGAGCGCGCGCGTCAGTCGCGCGAACTTCGTCTCGCCTTCCGGCGTCAGCCGGAAGGTCACGACGGGTTGTCCCGTCGCCGGATCTGACGTCGCGCGGACGGACTCGCGCGCCACATCGGCGAGGGCCAGTGCCGGGCCGATCCCCTTCTCTCCGGAGATGCGGAATGTCGTCCTCTGCGACGGCGGGGCATGGCCACACCCTGTGAGAAGGACGAGGACGGCGGCGAGAACGATGGTTCGGCGCACCATCCGTAGCCTTACGATCGCGCCATGGCTCCGCTGAGAGTTGCCGTCGTCGGCTCCGGCCCGGCCGGCTTCTACGCCGCGGGCGCGCTCCTCGACGCCGATGCAGGCGTCGAGGTGGACATGATCGAGCGGCTGCCGACCCCGTGGGGCCTCGTACGCCTGGGAGTCGCGCCCGACCACCCGAAGCTGAAGAGCGTCTCGCGTGCGTTCGAGCGCATCGCCGAGAAGCCCGGGTTCCGCTTCATCGGCAACGTCGAGGTGGGTCGCGACCTCTCGCATGCCGATTTGCTGCGGCTCTACGACGCCGTCATCTACGCGTTCGGCGCACAGACGGACAAGCGGCTCGGCGTTCCCGGCGAGGCTTTGCCGGGCTCGTGGTCGGCCACGGAGTTCGTCGCCTGGTACAACGGCCATCCCGATTACCAGGAGCTCGAGTTCGACCTCGACGTCGATCGGGCGGTGGTGATCGGCAACGGCAACGTCGCGCTCGACGTCGCCCGCATGCTGGCGCTGACCCCCGAGGAGCTCGCGCCGACCGACACCACCGATCCGGCCATCGAGGCGATCGGCAACGCGTCGTTGCGCGAGATCCTGATCGTCGGACGGCGCGGCCCGGCCCAGGCGTCGTGGACGACGCAGGAGCTGAAGGAGATGGGCGAGCTCGCCGGCGCCGACGTCGTCGTCGACGCGCACGACCTCGAAGGGGCCGACGAGAGCGACACGCACGTGCAGCGCAACATGGATGTCCTGCGCGGGTTCGCCGCGCGCACACCGGCCGGAAAGCGGCGCACGATCCGCTTCCTCTTCTTTCGCTCGCCCGTTGCGCTGCACGGCGACGACAAGGTCGAGGCGATCGAGCTCGTCCGGAACCGCCTCGAGGAGCAGGACGGCTACCTCGCAGCGGTTTCGACCGGCGAGCACCAGAGGATCGAGTGCGGGCTCGTCTTCCGCAGCGTCGGCTATCGCGGCGTGGGCTTGCCGGACGTGCCGTTCGACGAACGGCGCGGCACGATCCTCAACGAGCGGGGGCGGATCGTCGGCGAGGAGCGTGCGTACTGTGCCGGCTGGATCAAGCGCGGCCCGACGGGGATCATCGGCACGAA
This sequence comes from Gaiellaceae bacterium, assembly GCA_045806365.1. Lineage (GTDB taxonomy): Bacteria > Actinomycetota > Thermoleophilia > Gaiellales > Gaiellaceae > 3-1-20CM-4-69-9. The sequence continues at coordinate 1,908 of JBJMJL010000068.1, read as the reverse complement.
CAAGAAGGATGCGACCGAGACGGTCAATCTTCTGCTCGAGGACGTCGCGGACGGGCGGATCGATCATCGCGAATCAGCGACCGCGGACGCCGTCGACTCACTGCTCTCCGAGCGCGGCGTGGACGCCGTGCTCTACCCGGGCTGGGCATCGATCGACGAGCTCGAGCGCGCCGCCGGTGAGAAGCTCGGGCGCCCCCGGGTGAAGCTCCGCACCTGGAACGAGCTGCTCGAGGCTGCTCGACAGGTCGTGGAAACGGGCTCATCGAGCTAAGCTCGGCCGCGATCGGGGAGACCAACAGAGGGAGGGGTAGTGAAGCTGAGGATTCTGGTTGCCGTGCTCGCGGCGGCCGCGCTCGTCGTCGGCGTCGCAGCGGCTCAGGCCGCTTCACGCGTGGACAACGTCGTGAACGTGACGAACGATGACAACGGCGACAACGAGCTCGACATCGCGATCAACCCGACGAACCCGTCGAACATGGTCGCCGGCTGGAACGACTACGGCGTCGGCAACTCCTGCGGCGTCGGCTGGACGCTGGACGGCGGCAGGACCTGGCACTCGGACTGGCTGCGCGGCATGACGCCTGCGGGCGGGAACCCGACGTACGACTACGGCGCGGGTGATCCGTCCGTCGGTTTCCTGAACGACGGCACGGCCCTGTTCACGTGCAACGCGTGGAGCACGACGAAGCCCACCGCGATCTTCGTGACGACGTCGAAGGACGGCGGCGGGACGTGGTCGCCGGCGCAAAAGGTGGCGTCCGCCGACACGAAGGCCGGCAACCTCGACCATCCGATGATGACGCTCGACCACTACAAGAATCGCGCGCTGCTGGCGTACACCGGTTGGAGCGGCCTCCAGGCGAACTCGTACGCGCTCGTGTCGGACTCGACCGGGACACGCTGGTCCGGCCCGTATCGCATCGCGGCCGACTACAAGTCGAACGCGCCCGACATCTTCGACGTCTCGCTCGCCGGTGCGCCGGACGGCACGATCTACTCCACCGCCGGCGTGTGGAAGCACGTGCAGGAATGGAGCGAGCAAGCCGTCGTCGTGAGCCAGTTGCGGCCCGGTGAGACCGCGTTCACGCACACGGTGAAGGTGCGCGACCTCGTCCCCGCGCCGATGACGCTTCCCGGCGAGCAGTGGCGCACCTCGATGCAGGGCTCCATCGGCGTCGACGGGAACGGCGTCGTCTACGAGCTGACCGGCGACTCGGTGAGCGGGAACCTGCACATGTACCTCGCGAGGTCGACGGATCACGGTGCGTCGTTCAGCACCCAGATCCAACTGACGAGCGGAGCTCATGACGAAGTGATGCCGTGGATGTCGGTGACCTCCGGCGGCCGCGCCGACATCATCTTCTACGACTACGACGAGACGACCGGGCTCATGGACGTCGACTACGGGCAGGTTGCGCCCGGAGCGTCGACGATGAGCCGGACCGTCGTCCAGCGTGGCATCGACGGCGACTCGCAGCCGCCCCGCGGCCCGACCGGCACGCCGTTCATGGGCGACTACATCGGGATCGACTCGTTCGGCAGCCGCGTCGCGTTGGCGTGGACGGGCAACGGCCCGGCGTCGCAGGACGCGTGGGCCGCGACCGTCAGGCCCTGACACATCACCCGGCCGGGGGACGGTTTGCGTCCCCCGGCCGGTCAGAATCAGGCCATGGAGTCGCTCGTGCTCGAGTGCCTCCGCTGCGGCAGTCACAGAGAAGCAGGCACAACCCCGCTGCGGAAGGTCAGCCCCGAATGCCCACGCTGCAATTACGTCGGCTGGGCGCCGGTCGGCGCGCTCACCGACCGCGAGCGGCGCATGCTGCGCGAGCGACCGCTCGAGCGGCGCCGGCTCAGGATCGCCTGAGCACTTCCGCCAGGAGCTCCGGCTCGAGTGCGTAGACGGTGTTG
>JBJMJL010000067.1:0-14380 GCA_045806365.1 Gaiellaceae bacterium | reverse complement strand
AAAGGAGACCGCCGACCGGCGAAGCTTCTCTCCGGAGACGCCGAGGCAAGGGTGAAAAGGTGGGGTAAGAGCCCACCAGCGTCGTGGCGACACGGCGGCTAGCCAAACCCCGTCCGGTGCAAGGCAAACAGGTCCCGCTACAGGCGGCCCGCCGAGGGACCGGGTTGCTGCACAGAGGGATGGTCACCGCAAACAGAATCCGGCTTACAGGCCTGCTAACGAGAAGCCCGCGCCTCGCGCGGGCTTCTCTACTTGTCGCCGCATTTGCCGTCGCGCCACCGGCGCCCGACGCCCCGCTGCCGCGCGGGCCGCGCGCGCTCGCGCAGGTGCTGACGCAAACGCAGGCCGACCTGCGCACCGCGATCGTGCGCTGGTCGCCGAAGAGCGGCGCGGCGCCGCGGGACGTCGTGCTGCTGGCGCTCTACCAGCAGCGCATCTACCGGGTGCTCGCTCGCGATGCGGCGCTTGGTGACCGCGCGCTCCGCCTGCTGACGCCGCGCGCACGTGACTTCGTCACCGCGCAGCGTGAGCTCTACCGGCTGACGCCGCCGCTGCCGTCGCGCGCGATCAAAGTCGGTACGGCGCCGCCGGCGGCGACGCTGCTCGGCTACTACCGCGAGGCCGAGCGCCGGTTCGGCGTCCCCTGGAACCTCCTCGCGGCCGTGAACTTCGTCGAGACGAAGTTCGGAAAGATCCGCAGCACGAGCGCCGCGGGGGCGCAAGGGCCGATGCAGTTCATGCCGGCGACGTGGAAGCAGTACGGCCTGGGCGGCGACGTGCACGATGCGCACGACGCGGTCCTCGGCGCCGCCAACTATCTCCACGCGGCCGGAGCGCCACGCAACGTGCGGCGCGCGCTGCACGCGTACAACCCCTCGCCGTCGTACGTCGACGCCGTCCTGCGCTACACGCGTCAGATGCGCGGAAGCTTCTACGAGCTCTACAACTGGCAGGTGTTCGTCAAGACTCCGCGCGGCGATCGGCGCGTCACGGGCCCTTAGACCAGATGGCCAGCTCGCCGACGCGCTCGAATCCGAGCCGGCGGTAGAGCGCGGCGCCCTTTTCGCTCGGCGCGAGGATCGCTGGAAGTCCGGTCTCCGCCTGCATGGCCGCGCGTGTCAGCGCCGCTCCGTAGCCGCGCCGCCGAGCCGACGCGACCGTGGCCACGCCGAACACTCCGACGACGTGATCGGTCCGGTAGCCCATCGCCGCGGCCACGGGACGGCCGTCCACGCGGCCCGTGAACATCTTCATCGCCTCGTCGCGGAGCACCGCGGGCGGATGCGTCGCCCCGGCTTCGACAAACGCGTCCTCGCCGCCGAATCCGCGTACGCTCACCGCCTCGAACTCGTACACCTCCTCCGGCGTCGAGACGGCGACGATCTCGAGCTCCGGCGGTGTCGCGGCATCTGCGGGCCCGGCCGGGCGGTAGAACCACGGCTCCCGCCGGAAGACGTGGAAACCGTACGGCGTGAGGTCGAGCGTCTGCCACGCGTCGCACACGCTGCCCGGCACGTCCGCGACCCTCTCGGCGCCGACGTCCCGCACGAGCGTGATGCCTGCGAAATAGATCACCGGCGGCTTGGCCAGCGCTCGCCAGATCCCGTCTCGGCGCTCCGATTCGATGCCGAGCGCCTTCAACCACGACGCGTGCCAGGCAGCGGCCACGTCCGCGCACAACACGACCGGATCAGCCACCACTTCAGCGTAGTGCCGATCCCCCGAATGGAGGACACCGCAGCTCCTGTTCAAGCCGAAATGACTGTGAGCCCTTCGTCAGACGGGACTTCCCATGCGGCTAGAGACACCTTCGAACACCCTTCGGTGCCGACGACACGGTCTTCGGCGGGACGTAATCGACCTTGCCTTTCGCCGCCCCGACATTCATGCGTAAGCCCACGAATCCGTCGGGGGTGCAGCGCCCGCCGCGGCTCGTTCTGCGCTTCGCCGTCTCGACGGCGGTGCTGCTCTCGATCGGCGCGTTCGTCATTCTGATCTTCGTTCGCCAGCACGCGATCTCCCAGGCCGAGAGCGCCGCCGTGTTCCATTCGCGCTTCGTCGTCCGCTCGGTGCTCGGCGACCGGCTGCGCCCCACGGACTTCAGCCGTCGCATCGACAGGAAGCGCGCGGCGATGCTCGACGGCGTCGCGGAGGCAGAGGTGCTCGTCGGCGACTCCGTCGCGATGGCGCTCTACAACCCCGGCGGTCACATCATGTACGCGACGAACCGGGTCCTGCTCGGCACGAAACCGCACGACGGCGACTACGCGCGCGCGACGCTTGACGGCAACGTCCGCAAGCATGTCGAAGTCCTGGACGGGCGCAAGGTTCTGAAGGTGTTCGTTCCCGTGCCGTTCGTGGGTGCGTCCGAGCCCGCCGGCGTCCTTGTGCTCGCACAGGACTATGCGCCGATCGCACGAGCCGGGCGAAAGGCAATGCTGCCCGTTCTCGGCGTGCTGCTGCTCGTGCTGTTGACGCTCTACCTCTCCCTTTTTCCGCTGTTGCGCCGCGTCACCGGGCGACTGCGCGCACAGGTGGAGCAGATCGAGCAGCTTGCGCTCTACGACGCGCTGACGGGCCTTGCGAATCGCCGCCTGTTTCACGACCGCCTCGATCAGGCGTTCCTCCAAGCGCAGCGCAACCGCGCCGGCTTCTCGCTGATGCTCCTCGACCTCGACCGCTTCAAGAAGATCAACGACACGCTTGGCCACCAGACCGGCGACGCGGTGCTCGAGCAGTTCGCCGCGAGACTCAAGAGCATCGCGCGCGCGAGTGACACTGTCGCACGCCTGGGCGGGGACGAGTTCGCGCTGATCCTGCTCGGCGCGAACGACGGCGTCGGCGCGCTGTTCGTCGCCGAGCGGATCCGCCGAGCGCTCGACGAGCCGTTCGCCGTCAGCGACGTCTCGCTGCAGTTGGAGACGAGCATCGGCGTCGCGATCTTCCCGCAGCACGGCACGGATGCGACCGAGCTGCTCAAGCGAGGCGACCTCGCGCTCTACGCCAGCAAGGACACGCACGTGCCGGTCGTGTACGCGTCGGAGCACGAGCACGAGGAGCTGTTCCTGCACTTCGAGCCGGAAATCGACCCTGCGACCGGCGGAACCCGCCGCGTCGAGACGCTCGGTTGACCCGCCGGCGCCGTCGCAAGTGAATCGCCGCGTACCGCTAGGCCCGGAGGACCACGTCGAGCGCCGTCCCGACGCCCGGACCCGAGGTCAGCGTGAAGCCGCCGGCGATGCTCTCGGTGCGCGCGCGGATGTTCTTCAGTCCCTGGCCGACCGCGGTCGCCTCACCGTCGAAGCCTTCGCCGTCGTCGCGCACCGAGACGAACCGGTCGCCCTCGCGCATCCCGATCACGACCTCGGCGCGCCGCGCGTTCGCGTGCTTGCGCACGTTCGCCAGCCCCTCCTGGACGATCCGGAAGACCTCGATCTGCTCGTCTGGCGCGAGGCGGACGCTCGTGTCGATCTCGAGATCGACCTCCAGCCGTCCGTCGGCCGTGAGGAAATCCACGTAGCGGCGCAGTGCGGCGTCGAACGGCGCGTTCCCGGCGGCGCTCGATAGGGCGAGGATCGCGAAGCGCGCTTCCTGTTGTGCCGCGTCGGCCGCCTCTTTGAGCTTGCCGATCGTCTCCTCGGGAGGAGCGCCGTGCTCGAGCATGGTTGCGTGCGTCGAGACCGCAAACAGGTACTGCGCAAGCCCGTCGTGGATCTCGCGCGCCACGCGCGCACGCTCTTCCGCGACGGCCCGTCCGAACTCGGCGAAGCTGATCGCGCGCCACGCGCCGACCAGCAGCAATCCATAGGCGAGCAGGCGCAGGAAGTCGCCGCGCGAGACGGAGCTCGTGGCGCTGACCGGCGAGAAGATGTCGTGCAGCGACGCAAACAGCATCAGCGTCGCCCCGAGCGCGAGCCAGCGATCGAGGTCCTCGCGCCGCTCGTAGAAGCGCTTCCCGAAGCCGACGAGTGCGAGCAGGTTGAGCAACGCGAGCGCGGCCAGCGAGCCGGCGAGCAGCGCAGGCGGGTCGGCGTCCGGATCGAGGGCAGGCAAGGAAGTACCGGTCGAGCGCAGCGCGAGCCAGCTCAGAAAGACGACGAGCACGGCGGCGACGGCCGTGTTCGCGAGCACCCGCGGGCTGGAGCGTCCCCGCAGGAACGGCGCGGTCGCGATCAGCACCCAAGAGAGCAGCCGTCCGGCCACTCCCGCCCACGTCTCGGGCCGGTGAACCGGATGGCCGTTCAGCGCCGGGACGATCGAGAACGCCATCGTCGACACCGAGGCGACGAGGAAGCCCGTGCAGAGGAGCAGGTCAAGGCGGCGGCCTTCGACCGAGTAGCGCGCGCCCGCGAGCACCGCGATGATGCCGGCCGCAAAGGCCGCGATCGTCTGTAGCACGAGCCGCAAGTCCGGAAGGGCGACCTCCATCTGGAGGTCGCGCCGCGTCACGAACAGTGCCAGCGAGGCGCCGAGCAGCCCGATCAGCAGGATCTCTCCTGTCAGCCAGGCCTGGAAATCATCCCTGCCGTCTTCCCGCATGTTCACTCTTGTCGGCAGATCCCCGCCGGCCGATTAGGCGCCGCTTGCGGCCCGGACGGCCGTCTGATCCACGACCTCGGATCTTGGGCCATCAACCCTTCGCCCGCGTCGGCCGATAACAGCTGTATGGCCGAGCGAATCCTTCTCGTCGATGACCATCCGCTGACGCGTTCCGCGCTCGCGGGTCTGCTTCGCCAGCAGGGCTTCGACATCGCCGGCGAGGCCGAGGACGGCGAAAGGGCGATCGCGCATGCCGCCGAGCTCCAACCGGACCTGATCCTGCTCGACCTCTCGATGCCGGGGATGGACGGCCTGACCGCGCTGCCGCGGCTGCGCGAGGCGGCTCCGTCGTGTGAGGTCGTCGTGCTGACCGCGTCCGGAACCGAGCAAAACCTGCTTGGCGCAATCCGCGCCGGCGCCGCGGGCTACCTGCTCAAGAGCGAGCCGCCCGAGCGGATCGTCGGCTTCCTACGCGGTGTCGCGAACGGCGAGGCCGCGCTGTCGGGCGCGGTCGCGCGACGGCTTTTGGAGCAGGTGCGCGTCAACGGCGGTCGCGGCTCGGGCGTGCCGGATTCGATCGCGGAGGTGCTGTCCGCGCGCGAGCTCGAGGTGCTGCTCTTGCTCGACGACCACCTCGCGACGGACGAGATCGCGAAGCGCCTGTTCATCTCCGAGCACACCGTGCGCTCGCACGTGAAGAGCCTGCTGCGCAAGCTCGGCGTCTCGTCCCGGCGCGACGCGCTCGAAGCCCTCGCAACTGCTCGCGCCTGAGCTCCCTCAGGCTGGGTGAGCCGGATCACCCGCGCGAAGCGATCGTCCCAGCGCCTGCGGCCGTCGATACTGCCGCCAGAGGTATGGGCGACGAACGGGACGGCCGGCTCAGCCGGCCGTCGTGGCTTCTACGGCGCCGTTTGCGCCGTCGACGTCCCCGAGAAGCCTTCGATCGCCGCGGCGACGAGCGCTGGAAGCGTCTCGAGGTTGTAGCCGCCTTCGAGCACGGCGGCGACGCGCGGCGCGAGCGCGGCGCACCGTTGCGCCAGCTCGCGGAAGCCCTCGGCGGTGACGCGCATGTCGACCAGGTAGATGTCCTCGTCCTCGTGCGCGTCGAAGCCGGCCGAGACGAGGACGAGCTCCGGTGAGAACCGCGCGACGGCGGGCTCGATGTAGCGCTCGAACGCGTGCAGCCATTCGCCGTCGCCCGATCCCGCCCGGAGCGGAACGTTCACCGTCGTCGCGCCGCCTTCGCCGGGCGCGCCGGTGCCCGGATAAATGCCGACCTGGTGCAGCGATGCGTACAGCACCGAATCGTCGTGCTCGAAGACGTCCTGAGTGCCGTTGCCGTGGTGCACGTCGAAATCGACGATTGCGATCCGTCGGACTGCGTGATGGGCCTGCATGTGCCGTGCCGCGATCGCGACGTTGTTGACGAGGCAGAAGCCCATCGCCCCTTGCGGGACCGCGTGGTGTCCCGGCGGGCGGACGAGTGCGAACGCGCCGGTTTCCGCGGCTTCGATCGCTGCGCCGGCGGCGAGCAGGCACGCGTCCCAGCTCGTGTCGGACGCGATCGTGTCGATCGTCCCGAAGAGTCCCGCCTCGGACACGTTTTCCAGCAGGTCCAGGTACTCGTGCGCGTGTACACGTTCGAGCGCCTCGCGGCGGGCGGCGGACGCCTCGCGCGCAGCGGGGAAAGCGTCGAGGAGCACGGCCAGCCGTTCCTCCGACTCCGGGTGCCCGAACGTGGGATGCAGGCGCGTCAGCGCGGGGTGGCTTACGACGTCGATTGTTGTCCGAACCTCGAACGAAACGAAGCATGGGCTGACGGGTTACGCCGGCCAGCGCGATGCTGCGTCGTCGGTCGCGGAAATAGCGCTGCTATGTCCGCTCCCTGCGTCCTTGCCTCGCGGTCGGCCACTCGCACTCCGTCAGCGGCGTGATCATTCCGTCCGAGGTTCAAGCGCGGCGACGCGGTCGGCGAGTGCGTTGAGCCCGAGTTCGCGCACGAAGGAGGACGCCTCCGCCCACTTTGGGGTTTGGTTCTCGAGGGGAGGTAGGGGGGCGGAGGCGTCCAGCGTCGCCATTCGGCGATACATGCGCAGTTCCTCCGCCTGCGCGCCGAAGCGGCCCTCTTCGAGCATGGCCTCGAGCGTGCCGTACTGGTCGAGCAGGTTCGCCGCGGTCTTCGGCCCGACGCCCTTCGCCCCCGGCATGCGGTCGGACGGATCGCCGCGCAGCGCGATGAAGTCCGGCACCTGGTGCGGCTCGACGGCGTAGCGCTCGCGCACCTCGGCAGGCCCGATGCGCGCGAGCTCGCTGACGCCGCGCGTCGGCTGCAGGATCGTCGTGTGCTCGCTTGCGAGCTGAAACGAGTCGCGGTCGGACGTGACGACGAGCGTGGTACCGCCGCGTCTCTCCTCCTCCTGCACAGCGGCGGCGAGAAAGTCGTCCGCCTCGAATCCGGGCGCCTTCGCTGCCGCGAAACCGAATGCGCGCACGAGCTCGGGCAGCAGGTCGAGCTGCTCGAGCAGGTCCGCGTCGAAGACCCGGCCCGCCTGATAGCCGGCGAAGAGCTCGTGCCGGTAGGTCGGCGTGTCGAGCGAGTCCCAGCCCACGAGGACGGCGCGCGGCTCCTCCGACTGCCAGAGCCGCACGATGAAGTTGGAGAATCCGAGCAGCGCGTTGCCAGGCTTCCCCTCCGCACGGCGAAACGTCTTCGGCAGCGCGTGGTAAGCGCGGTGCGCCAGCGAGTCTCCGTCGACGACGAGCAGCGGCCGCGCGCTCGTCACAGCCCCTGCTCTAGGTTTTCGATTTCCGCCATCAGCCTGTCCGTCGCTTCGCGTGCGTCGAGGCCGTCGAGCTGAAGCGGCTTCCCGTAGCGGACGCGCAGCGGACCGAGCCGTGAGAGCCGGTCGGTGCCGGTGATGGCCGCGGGCACAAGTGGCGCATTCGCCTCGAGCGCGATGCGCGCAGCGCCGGTGTGCGAGCGGGGCTGATGCCTCTTCACGAGCCCCTTCCGCTGTCGCGTTCCGTGCGGGAACATCACGACGATGTGACCGTCGCGGACGAGCTCGGTCGCCGTCCTCATCGCCTCCACGTCGCGCTCCCCGCGCCGCACCATGAAGGCGCCGCCCGAGCGGATTACCGGACCGAGCGGCCACCAGAACAGCTCCTTTTTCGCCATGAAGCGGAGATAGCGCCGCGGCCACAGCTTCATGCCGAGCGGCCAGGGGTCGAAGTTGGAGATGTGGTTGGCTGCCAGCACGAAGCCGCCCTCCTTCGGCAGGTTCTCGACGCCCTCGGCGCGTAGGCGGAAGAGCCAGTTGACAAACGGCCAGGAGACGAAGCCGACGAAGAAGTAGAAGGGGCTTGGCCGCACGGAGCCAAGTATCCACGGCACCTCCAGATCGTTGATCCACAACGTCTTCAACCGGCGCTCGAAGCGTCGATTCCACAGGTCGCTATGGTGTTTCTCCTTGGGTAAGACGCTCGTCATTGCAGAAAAGCCCTCCGTCGGCCGCGATCTCGCGTCCGCGCTCGATGGTCCGTTCCAGCGCCGCAAGCTCGACGACATCAAGCCGAAGCGCGGCAAGAAGCAGGCGGAGGAAACGGCCGAGGAGGCCGTCGAGAAGGCGACGTCGAAGCCGAAGGCGACGCGCACGACCCGCGACGAAGCCGTCTTCCTCGAGTCCGACGACTACGCGATCACGTGGGCCGTCGGCCACCTCGTCCAGCTCGCCGAGCCCGAGGAGTACGACGAGAAGTGGAAGAAGTGGAAGATGGCGGACCTCCCGATCGTGCCGCCGAACGGCTTCAAGCTTGTCCCGCGCGACGCGAAGGCCAAGAAGCAGCTGAAGCTGATCGAGACGCTGCTCAAGCGGGACGACGTCGACGACGTCATCAACGCATGTGACGCCGGCCGAGAGGGCGAGCTGATCTTCGCGTACGTGTACGAGTCGGTCTTCGGCGCGTCCGCGACGAGCGAGAAGGCGCCCAAGCCGGTGCATCGCCTGTGGATCTCCTCCATGACGAAGCAGGCGATCCGCGAGGGCTTCGAGAAGCTTCGCCCCGGCGTGCAGATGAACTCGCTCGAGCTGGCCGCACGGTCACGCTCGGAGGCGGACTGGCTCGTGGGCATGAACGCAACACGCGCTGCGACGATCCGCGGCCGCGCGTGGGTGGGCGGCGTCGTCTCGCTGGGCCGCGTCCAGACGCCGACCCTCGGGATGATCGTGAAACGCGAGCGCGAGATCCAGGCGTTCGTCCCCGAGCCGTACCGTCTCGTGCACGCGACGTTCCAGCCGCCGTACCAGGGCATCTGGTTCGAAGGCGACGAGACGCGCATCTTCGGCGACCTCGAGCGCGCCGACCGCATCGTCGCAAAGGTGTCCGGCCAGGACGGCTCGGTCGAGAAGCTCGAGCGGAAGGAACAGTCGGAGCGTGCACCGCTGCTGTACGACCTGACGTCGCTGCAGCGCGATGCGAACCGGCGCTACGGCTTTTCGGCGCGCCGCACGCTGCAGGCCGCGCAGTCGCTGTACGAGGCGAAGAAGGCGATCACCTACCCGCGGACGTCGTCGCGGTACCTGTCGGGCGACATGGTCCCGCAGCTGAAGCCGACCGCAGCGACGCTGCAGCCGATCGACGATTTCCGCAAGGCGGCCGAGTTCGTGCTCGCCCTCGACCAGCTGCCGTTGCAGCGCGTGATCAACGACGCGAAGGTTGCGGACCACCACGCGATCATTCCGACCGACGTCGAGCACGACGTCGAAGCGCTGACGCCCGACGAGCGGCGCGTCTTCGACCTCGTCGCACGCAGGTTCCTCGCCGTGTTCCATCCGCCTGCGCGGTACGCCCGCACGACGGTCATCACCCTCGTCGAGGAGGAGCGTTTCCGCACGCGCGGCAAGATCACCCTCGAGGCGGGCTGGCGCGCCGTCTACGGCCTCGAGCCGGACCACGAGCGCCAGTCGGAGGAAGAGGAGAAGGAAGGCGGTGAGATTCCGGCGCTGCAGCAAGGACAGACGGTGCGCTGCATCGCGGCCGAGATCGAGGACAAGATGACGAGGCCGCCGCCGCGGTACACCGAGGCGACCCTGTTGTCCGCGATGGAGACGGCCGGCAAGCTCATCGACGACGAAGAGCTGCGCGAGGCGATGAAGGACTCCGGCCTCGGCACGCCGGCGACGCGCGCGGAGACGATCGAGGTGCTGATCCGGCGCGAGTACATCGAGCGTGTCGGCAAGGACCTGCAGGCGACGCCGAAGGGCATCCAGGTGATCACCATGCTCGAGGAGCACAAGCTCACCTCGCCGGAGCTGACCGGCGACTGGGAGCACAAGCTCGCCGACATCGAGCACGGCCGCGGCGACCGCGAGGCCTTCATGAAGGGCATCGCCGAGTTCACCAAGGAGACCGTCGAGCAGATCGCCGCTCTCGACAAGGAGAAGCTCCGGCCCGAGCGCGTCGAGCTCGGCCAGTGCCCGCGCTGCGGCGCCGTGACGGGCGAGATCATCCGCGAGAACTCCAAGGCCTACGGCTGCACGAGCTGGAAGAGCCGTGAGGAGGCCGGGTGCGGGTTTGTGATCTGGAAACGTGTCGCGAGCCGGACGCTCACACCGGAGATCGCGCGCCAGCTGATCGAGGAACGTCGGACCCGGGAAGTACTCTCAGGCTTCCGGTCACGGAACGGCAAACCTTTTCGTGCCCGGCTCGTCTTGAACGACGAGGACAAGATCGAGTTCGATTTCCCCGTGCGCGCGCAAACCAAAGAGCCCGCGGCGACGGAATAACAAAGGACACGGTCTCGTTGCAGGTTCGGAGCTGTCGGCAGGTGGTTCTGCCTGGAAAGAAAAGGGAACTCCGCCTACAGTGCGAAGGGTTGGCCGCAGATACGAAGTCAGGGGCGAAAGGGAGAGTTGACACAAAATCAGCTGCACGAACTGCTTGATTCCGACCAGGCCAAGGTCCTCGTCGAGGGTGCCGAGGAGCGCGGGTATCTCGAGCCGGCCGAGCTCGAGGCGTTCTCCCTCGAGCACGACCTGAACGACGACGAGGTCGAGGAGCTGACCCGCGAGCTCGAGCGCATCGGGCTCGAGGTGCGCCAGCCTGCCGCCGAGGCCGAGAAGGAAGCTGAGAAGGAGAAGGAGAGGGAGAAGGCTGAAGCGGCGGAGACGCACGTCCTCTCGGGCTCGGCCGACAGCCTGCAGCTCTTCCTCGCGGACGTCGGCCGCCACAAGCTGCTGACCGCCGCCGAGGAGGTCACGCTCGCAAAGGCGATCGAGCGCGGCGACCCAGTCGCCAAGCGCCGGATGATCGAGTCGAACCTGCGGCTCGTCGTCTCAATCGCCAAGGGCTACCGCGGGCTCGGCGTCCCGTTCCTGGATCTGATCCAGGAGGGCACGCTCGGGCTGAACCGCGCCGTCGAGAAGTTCGACTGGCGCCGCGGCTACAAGTTCTCGACGTACGCGACCTGGTGGATCCGGCAGTCGGTGCAGCGTGCGGTCGCGAACCACGCCCGCACCATCCGCGTGCCCGTCCACGTCGTCGAGCGTCAGCAGAAGCTCTCGCGTGCCGCACGCCGCCTCGAGGTCGAGCTCGGCCGTGAGGCAACGAAGGACGAGCTCGCCGAGGCGACCGGCCTGCCGATCCAGCACGTCGACGAGGCGCTTGGCGCCGCGCAGGCGTCCGTCTCGCTGAACCAGACCGTCGGCGCGGACGACGAGGGCGAGCTCGGCGACCTGTTCGCCGACCGCGAGGCCGCGGATCCGTTCGACGAGGCCGAGGAGTCACTCCGCCGGCAGGGCGTCCGCCGGGCGCTGGACGCGCTTCCCGAGCGTGAGCGCCGCATCCTGGAGCTGCGCTTCGGCTTCGAGGGCGAACCGTGGACGCTCGAGGCGATCGGCCACGAGCTCGAGTTGACACGCGAGCGCGTCCGCCAGCTCGAGGGCCAGGCTCTCGCCCGCCTCTCGGCGCTGCGCGATCTGATTTCGCTCGCGGCCTAGTCCGCTAGGCAGCGACGCCGACGGCGGCGAGCAGCTGCTCCTGGTTGGCGAGCACGTAGGCATTGCGCTCGTACAAGAGGTCGTCGACGTACGAGCTGCAGCGCTGCGCGAGCTCATCCGGCAGGAACGTCTGCTCGGCGCCGTCACGGCACACCGCGACGAGGTCGTCGACGACCTGCATGAGCGTCTCGTTGCTCTTGCGTGTGATCCCGCGCAACCGCTCGTGGTAGCCGTCGAGGCCCGGTAGCGACGGGATGAATCCCTGGATCACTGCCAGCTCGTTCCATGCGAACTTGAGCTGCGGGGAGAGCGCGCGGAGCCCGTGGATCCAGCCGGTCACGTTCAACGCCTCGTTCACGCGCTGGAAAAACAGCTCGATGCGCGGATCGAGGAAGTCGTAGTCGGGGTTGATGACGTCGCCGCGCAGCCGGCCTTCCGCAGCGAGCTGGTCTTTGATCGGCGTGCCGTCGTACGGCACCATCCGGCAGAACTCCGCCGCCATCGAGCCGTCGCCGACGATGCGGCGGAGGAACGCGACGTTCTCGAGGATCGACTCGAAGGTGCTCGACGGGTCGAGCATCATGAAGCCGAAGTCGAACAGGATGCCGAGCTCTTTCATAGTCGCGACGGCGGCCTCGTTCTGCGCGACGTCGATCTGCTTGTGCAGCGTGAGCAGGCTCGACTCGCTGCCTGACTCGAGGCCCATGTAGACCATGTACAAGCCGGCTTCGCGCATCTCGGCGAGCAGCTCGGGATCGGCGGCGTCGGCGCGGCAGTTGACCTTCCACAGCATCCGGCCGACGAGATCCTGCGCGTGGATCTCCTCCAGCAGGGACCGCGTCCAGCGGTGCCACGCCGGCCCGAACATCGGGAAGTCGTCGTCCTGGAAGAGGACGACCGTTGCGCCGGTGTCGTCGAGCAGATCGCGCATGTCGCGCGCGACCTCCGCCGGGCGTCGCGTGCGAACTACCTTGCCCGGGGCGACCCGGTAGAACATGTGGATCGAGCAGAACGAGCAGGTGCGCGCACAGCCTCTCGAGGCGATCAGCTGCGCGACCTTGCGTCCGAGGATGGGCCGCGTCTCGACCATCGGATGAGGCCGCGGCAGCTCGTCGAGGTCCGCGAGCAGGGGTCGCATCTCGGTGAGGACGACTTCGCCGCGGCGCATGTAGCCGATCCCCTCGATGTCGTGCCAGTCCTCGCCGAGCCCGATCCGGTCGCTCAGCTCGAGGAGCGTCAGCTCACCCTCGAAGCGGGCAACGCTATCGAGTTGCGGCACGAGTGTCAGCGTCTCCGCCGGGCTCAGGCTCGGGAAGTGCCCGCCGATGGTGAAGTGGCAGTCGACGCCGTGCGCGCGGAGGAATCGCGCGAGCTCCTCGAACCGGTGCACGTAGAACTGGAAGATCAGCGAGAAGCCGACCACGACCGGATCGAGTCGCAGGATCGTCCCGAGTGTCTCCTCGCGCGGAGCTTCGAAGTCGACGACCTCGACGTGGTACCCGACCGACTCGAGGGTGGCCGCGAGGTAGCCGAGCCCCAGGTTTCCCTGGTTCTTGAAGCCGATCAGGACGACGTTCCGCGAGGAGTCGCGTTCGCGCGCGCACGCGCGCGCGAACGCGGACTCGGACTCGGGCGCCGCCGAATCGACGCTCGCCATCGCTCGGCCTGCCGCTCTAGCCCTTGCCCGCTTCGGCGAGGACTTGCTTCAGGCCCTGCAGGCCCTTGACGTGCGCCTGTAGGACGGCGACCTGGGTGTCGAGCACACGCTCGACGACCTGGATCTGAACTCGACGGTCCAGCTCGAAGATGATCCGCCAGATCTCAGGCGCAGGATCGCCCGGAGGCCACGGCCTCCATTGGAGAAGCGGAGAGAGGTCTTGCAATTGCTGCGACATTCCTTCCTCCTTTCGAGAGAGGACTGCCGCAGTCGCGCGACCCTAACTCACTTGCGAACATGGTTCAAGTGCATCGCAATCGTTTTGATCCGCCGGCCGTCTTACCTTGAGAACGGCTTAACGTTCTGCTCATACTTGAGCGTCCGCCTTGGGAAGGCGGGACGACGAAAGGAGCGTGTGTGAGGGCGAATGTGAGGAGGCTGGCTCTGCCTGTTGCTGCCTTGCTGGTCCTGATCGTGGCAGGCACTGCAGGCGGCGCAGCGAGGTCGGGCACGCTCGTCTTTGCGGGCACCGCGGATCCGGCGTATCTGGATCCGGCGCTCGCATCTGACGGGGAGACTTTCCGGGTCACCGAGCAGATGATGGAAGGGCTCGTCAAGCTGCGACCGGGAACGACGAAGATCGTCCCGTCGCTCGCGACGAGCTGGAAGCTCTCCGGCGGGGGCAAGGTCTGGACGTTCAACCTGCGCAAGGGCGTCAAGTTCCATGACGGCACGCCGTGGAACGCCGCGGCTGCTTGCTACAACATGAACCGTTGGTACAACTGGACCGGTCCGTTCCAGGATCCGTCGGCCACGTTCTACTACCAGGCGACGTACGGCGGCTTCAAGCACAACGAGGTCGCGAATCTGTCGCCGCCGCTGTTCCGCAGCTGCAAGGCTGTCGGCAAGAGTCGGATCGTCGTTCGCTTGACGCGTCCGTCCGGCGTGTTCTTCCCGTCGCTCGTGATCCAGTCGTTCGCGATGCAGAGCCCCACGGCGATGAAGAAGTACGGCGCCGATCAGGGGACGCTGAGCGGTGGCGCATTCCGCGCGACCGGCACGTATGCGTTCCAGCATCCGACCGGCACCGGTCCCTTCAAGTTCGGATCGTGGACGATCGGCCAGAAGGTCGAGCTCGTCCGCAACGCGAAGTACTGGGGCGTCAAGCCGAAGCTGGACAAGATCA
>JBJMJL010000066.1:0-28118 GCA_045806365.1 Gaiellaceae bacterium | reverse complement strand
CTCGCACCTGCGGAGACGCGGGCGCTGGCGGTGGCGGTGTCGATCCCTGCCGCGCTCCCGCCGGGCGTCTACCGCGGTGCACTCGTCCTCCAGGGCTTCGGCGAGCGCGGCGTCGCCGTCGCGATCGAGGCGACGGGCGCCGCGACCCCACGGCCCACAACTGCCCGCGCGGCGTCGGCCAAGAAGACCTCCGCCGGCCGCAAACCGGCCGCGCGCAAGACGCGCGCGAGCGGCACCACGCAACGGGCGCAGAGGAAGCGATGAGCCCGCAGCCGGTGCGCGTCCGGCTCGTCGACGCACCGGAGGAGGCGGGCCGCACGACGGCGACTCTCGTTGCGTCGCTCGCGGCCCGGCTCGGGACGCTCTTCGTCGTCTCGGGCGCCGACGCCGTCGGGTCACTCGTCGCCGGTTTTTGCGCGTTGGGCCGCGAGGTCTCGCAGACGTCGGAAGGTGCGCGCCTGCGCGCGGCGCTCGAACGAGGTCGCGTGGGCGCGAACGGCGCCGCCGTCTGGCAGACGCTCAAGATTGGCAACTGGGTCTCGACGGTGCCGCCGAGCCCGGTGCTCGACCAGCTTCGAAACGACGTTGCATTGCTCCTCGCCGACGACTTGATCGAGACGCTCGAGCTGCTGCCGATCCCTGGCGAGCCGGCCGGCCTCGGCGCGCCGGGACTCGGCGAATGGGAGTTTCCCGATCTCGTGGTCGGGCTGTGGGCCTTCAGCAGGGAGCTCGTCGACGCGGTCGGCGCCCTGGCCGAGCCGACGCTCCCGGCCCCCGGCGAGGTTCGCATCGGAGCTGCCGCCGAGGAGCCCCCGGCGGGCGAGCTGCTTCGGTGAGCACGGCCGCGCTGCGGCTGCCACTCGCGTTCGACCCGACCGCATCGGCGTACAAGGACTGGTTGCACGTCAACGTGCTCGACCACGACTCGGGCACGGTGGGCCTCGTGAACGTCTCGCTTCACGGAGATCCGGCCGACCCGCGCTCGCGTGCCGTCGGCACCGCGCTCCTGCACGTGCCCGGCGAGGGCTGGTTCGGCAACGTGGAGCCGGTCGGCTTCGACGAAGCGCGGATAGACACTTCCAGCATCGCCCTCGAGCACGTCGCGATCGCCGTCGAGGCCGACACGGTGCTCGCTTCGGCCAGGCTCCCGAACGACGAATTGGAGCTCGACCTGACGGCGACGTTCGCTGGGCCCGTCGTCACGGCGAACGAGACGTTCCCGCTCGGCGTCGGCTGGATTGGCTGGTCGGGCGTGCCGCGCTTACGGCCGCGTGGCTTCGCGCGCGTCGGGGGGTCGGAGCTCGACCTTCGCGCCGCCAGCGCCTACCACGATCACAACTGGGGACGCTGGCACTGGGGAGACGACTTCGGCTGGGAATGGGGTTGTTTCCTCCCTCCGGACCCTGCGCCGGCATTCGTCCTCACGCGCGTCACCAATCGACGCCATGAGCTCAAGGAGCCCTCGCTCTTCGTGGCGTACACCCGCACGCAGAGACGTTGGTTCCTCGGCGCCGGTCTCACTGTGACGTGGAGCGGCTCGCTCGCTGCCAGGCCCAGACGAGTGCCCGGAGCGCTCGCGGCGCTGCACCACGACCGCGCGACCCCGCACCTGCCGGCCAGGCTGCAGATCGTCGCCGACGACGGCGTCGATCGCGTTCACATCGAGTTCCGCGCACGCGCCGTCGCGCAGCTCCTGGCAGCGGACCCGGCACAGCCGGGCTGCGGCTTCATCCACGAGCTCGTCGGCGACTTCGAGTTCACCAGCCGCCTCGCGGGCGCGGAGGGCGGCGGCAAGGGGCTGGCGGTGGTCGAGTACGTCGACTGAGCTCCGACAACGCGGGCTGCCGCCGTGCCGGACCCTGGGCGAGTACATCGCGGAGCTGATCGGCCGGCTCGAGGCCGCCGAGCCCGGCGCCGCCGAGCGGATGCGCGCGAGCGTCGCGGCGCGGCGGGCCCGCATCCGGCTCGACGACGAGGTCGTCGACGTGAGCTTCGGGGACGACGGACGCCTCCGCGTCGACGATCCTCGCGGAGCTGTCGACGGCGAGGGCGCCACCGACCGCGACACCGTCCTCGATCTTCTCGACGGTTACGTCGAGGTCACCGATGCGATCGTCGACGGACGCCTCGCAGTCGCGGGCGACACCGAGAACGTATGGCGGATGTTCGTCGCGATCGAGATCCTGCTCGACGGCTCGACACGGATCCCGCCGCTGCAGGAGCTCGCCCGCGACTTCCGGGAAGATCCGTGCCGGCCGCCCGGCGCAAAGGCGAGACCGCGGCCGCGCCCGCAACCGTGGTACCCAGGCGGCAACGAGCAGGCGGAGCGCTCGATCCTCGACCGCCACGACCTGCTGCCGTGACTTGACTGCCGCACGGCGCAGGAAGATGATCGACTCACCGTCAGTGGGAGGTCGCCTTGGGCGTCTCTATACCTACGTCGTATGACGTACTCATAGATGCACCGCTGCCGCCGGTCACCGTCAGCAAGATCGGTGCGGTCGGGCCCGTGACCGTGGACGGGATCCCCGACACCTTCCACATCAACATCGACAAGCTGCCCAAGATTCAGCTCGGCGTCGACCCCGTCACCATCAATCCCGTCGACGTCACGATCGGCATCTCGAAGATCCCGGACATCCGGGCACACCTGCCTGCGGACTTCAGTGTCGGCCTGTCGCTCCTCGGAATGGAGTTGATGTGCCTGCGCCTCTGCGGCGAGGCCCAGATGATCACCGAGCCGTACCATCCGAACCCGTGCGAGGTCTGCGGCGAGCCGCGACGGCAGGTCAGCCAGCTCGAGCCCGCGACCGTGCGGCACCCCGAAGGCTGAGGTCCGGGTGGCGCGAAGCCGCCGTACACACGAGCCGCTGCGATTGCGGGGAACGCCGTCGCAGGTAACCGGCTTCGTTGCCGTGCCGCGGCTGGCGGAGGTGCCCCTCGCCGTCGACTTCGAGTTGACCGGCGTCGAACGGCCGGAGGTGACGGTCCAGGACGTCGAGGGCTCGACCCAGCTCACGTTCAGCGTCGCCCGCACAACCGCACCCGGAAGCTACGAGGGCACGGTCCGACTCGGCAACGAAGAGCATCCGCTCGTCCTCGAGGTGGAGCCCAGGGTTCAGCTGCGCATCGATCCGCGCCGCCTCCACTTCGCCGCGACGGCAGGAGAGACCCGCGAGGTCGATCTCTCGGTCACGAACCTCGGCAACGTTCCGTGCGAGCTGCGCGCTGCGGACGGGTTCGGGCTGTTCGACACCGGTGGGCTCGACCGCGCCATCGGCCGCGCCTTCACGAACGAGCCGGCGACGGGAGAACGCCGCCTGGACATGATCGCCGACGCTGCCGCGGAGGGGTTCGGCGGGCTCGTGCGCATCAAGCTCGAGAGCGGTGTGGGCGAGCTGACTCCTGGCGAGACGCGCGACGTCCACGCCGTCTTCGCGTTGCCGGATCGGCTCGAGCAGGGACGCAACTACTGGGGCACGTGGAATCTCTACAACGTCAACTACGTCGTTCGCGTCGACGTGACGGCGGACCGGAAGAGGAGGAAAGCGGGATGACAACGACCGCTGAGCGAACCGTCGACCAGATCGTCGGCCTGCTCGAGCGTGGCGCCGGCCTGCTCGACTCGCTCGCCGGCAGCCCGCTGATCTCCGGCATGCAGATGCAAATGCCGAAGCTCGGGTCGTGCTCGTGTGAGATTCCGCCCCCGTGCTGGATGCCGCGCGAGCACGGCCCGGTGAGGACGCACGTCTGCGCCGGAGGCAGGGCGACGCTGCGACTGCGCGTGACGAACTGCAGCATCGAATCGTCGAAGATCGAGATCCAGCCCACCGGAGCGGCTGCGGGCAGCGTGAAGGTCGATCCCAAGAGCCTGTCGCTGTCCCCGCTCGAGCGCGGCGTCGTCGGGCTGACGCTCGACACCGACGTGAACGAGGCCGTCGGGACCGAGCACGAGGTTCTGATCTGGATCCGCGGCTGTGTCGACCACGCCGTACGCTGGACGGTGAAGACCTCCAGGCGCGGCGGCGACTGCTGTCACGAGCTCGACATCGACGACTGCCCGGACTATCTCCACCACTGGTACGACCACTTCTACTGCGCGAGACCATGCCGCCACGGCCGGCGCGTGACCACTCATGGCAGTCACGGGTGAGCTCGAGCGCGTCTGGCGCCGCACTCTCGAGGCGTATGTCGACTACACCCGCTCGCTCGGTCGGCTGACGGCCGACTACGCCCGTGCGCTCGCCGGCACGGCCGCCGAGCTCCGGCCGAGGCAGCCGGGGGGTGTGCGGCCGACGACGCGGCAGCCGACTGCGGCGAGGACGACGATGGCGCTCGAAGCAGAGGCCGGCTCGGTCGCGGTCGGCATGTTCGTGGTCGAGAACAGCGGCTCGTCGGCGGTCTCGGGGACGATCGAGCTGACGAAGCTCGCCGATTCGGAAGGGCATGAGGTGCAACCCGGGATCGGCTTCGAGCCGGACCGCGTGACCCTCCAGCCCGGCGAGCAGACAGTCGTCCAGGCGTCAGTCCAGATCGACCGGTCCCTGCGCGCAGGCATCGACTATCGCGGCGAGGTGCGCGTACCGGGACCGCCCGGGACGACGGTGCCGCTCGTCGTCCGGCGGCTCGCGTCGCGGCGGCGACCGGCCGCGAAGCGGACGGGTTAGCCGCGATGCACAGCCACGCGGGCGGTGGGTCCGAAGGTGTGCTCGTCGGTGCGATGTGGTCCTACGCAGCGACGGTCCTGTATCCGGCGCAGGCGCTCAAGCGGGCGGGGTTCGCGCCGGAGACCGTGCTGGGCGAGGAGCCGGAGGGGCTGCCTCGGAAAGGGCTCGGACCGTACTTCTCGCGCAAGCACAAGGAGCCGGTGCTGCTCGCGGCACCGACGGAGCACGATCATCTGGTCGACGAGTTCGACCGCGTGGCCGAGGCCTACTCGGCGTTCGTGCGGCCGTTCTCGCGTCCGATCTTCGACGAGGCGCTACGCGTCATGCAGCGCTATGCGGGGCGCGACGCGCGCGTGCTGGACGCCGGATGCGGGCCGGGCCAGGAGCTCGAGCGAGTTGCCCGGCTCGTGCCCGACGGCGAGGTCGTGGGCGTCGACCTCGCAGCGGGAATGGTGAAGACGGCCCAGCGCGCGGCGTTCGCGCACGGGCTCGACAACTGCGCGTTCTTCCAGGCGGACGTCGGCGAGCTCCCGCGCGCGTTCACGGGCAAGTTCGACCTCGTCTACAACTGCCTCGCCCACCATCACTACCCGGAGCCGCCGCGAGCTGCGGCGGAGATCCTGCGCTGCCTGCGTCCGGGCGGTGTCTACTGCGTCGTCGACCCGGGACCGGAGTGGTACAACCGCCTCGCCGCACCGCTCGCGAAGCGCGCGGATCCCGGCTGGATCAGCTTCCACACGCCCGAACAGTTCCGCTCGCTCTTTGCAGACGCCGGCTTTGCCCGTACCGCATGGGTCGATCTGCTGCCGGGGTTCGGGGTCGCGGTCGGCCAGAAGGCTTTCCCGCCTCGCCGTCGGCGATAGGTGCCGAAGGTGGGACTCGAACCCACACGAGGTTGCCCCCACCGGATTTTGAGTCCGGCGCGTCTACCAATTCCGCCACTTCGGCTAGCCAAGCCACTGTAGCGTCGGTTAGCGCTTGCATTAGCCGGTGCGATAGCCCGATACTTGGCGATTCGCGGCGCGGCCCGGCCCAGGGCGTGCGGCGTGGCACCGGTATTGGCGACTGAGGAGGAAGTGTGAGCAGAAGGCCATTGCTGGCAGTGCTGATCGGCCTCACCGCCGTGCTGGCGCTCCTCGCCGCAGGCTGCGGCGGAGGCGGCGGCAACGGAGGGGGGAACGTGACCGCGCTGCCCGCTTCGTCATGTTCCGACATCTACTACGAGGGCGACGGCGATCCCGACTACATCATCGCCTCCGACCTGCCGCTGCAGGGCTCCGGCCGTGCGCAGACGGTCCAGATGACGGAAGCGATCAAGTTCATCCTGAAGCAGCACGACTTCAAGGCCGGCGATTACAAGATCGGTTACCAGTCGTGCGATGACGCGACGGCGCAGGAAGGCGCGTGGGCGTCGGAGAAGTGCTCCGCGAACGCGCAGGCGTACGCGCAGAACAAGAGCGTCATCGGCGTGATCGGGACGTTCAACTCAGGCTGTGCCGAGATCATCATCCCGGTGTTGAACCGTGCACCGGACGGTCCGGTCGGGATGATCAGCCCGGCGAACACGTACGTCGGACTCACGCACGGAGGCCCGGGGACCGCGGCCGGCGAGCCGGACAAGTACTACCCCGACGGCAAGCGGAACTACATCCGCATCGTCGCGGCCGACGACTTCCAGGGTGCAGCCGACGCGCTGCACACGCAGCAACTCGGCCTGAAGAACGTCTACATCCTCAACGACAAGCAGGCGTACGGCCTCGGTGTCGCGACGGACTACCGGAACTCGCTGAACAAGCTTGGCATCAAGGTGGCGGGCTTCTCGGCGTGGAACTCGAAGGCGTCGTCCTACACGGGCCTCGCGACGCAGATCAAGCAGTCCAAGGCCGACTCGGTGTTCGTCGGCGGACTGATCTGCGAGAACGGCGGCAAGCTGATCAAGGACCTGAAGTCGGTGCTCGGGGACAAGGTCACACTGATCGGGCCCGACGGCTTCACGCCGATCTCCGCGGTCGTGAGCGGCTCCGGTAACGCGTCCGAAGGGATGTACATCAGCGTGGCGGGTCAGCCGAACGAGAAGCTCGGTCCGACCGGAAAGAAGTTCGTGAAGGAGTTCGGTGCGACTCAGTCGAGCGGCGACGTCGACCCGTACTCGTCGTACGCGGCGCAGTCGGCCGACGTGCTCCTGACCGCGATCGAGAACAGCGACGGTACGCGCGCAGACGTGGCCGCTCAGCTGCTCAAGACGAAGGTCAGCGACGGCATCCTCGGGTCGTTCACGATCGACGCGAACGGCGACACGAACGCGAACCCCGTCACGATCTATCAGATCAAGGGCGGGAAGCAGACGACGTACAAGACGATCACGCCCCCGCAGGACTTGGTGAAGGGGTAAGGCAACTACAACGAGACGGAGGAGGGCTCCGGCTCTCCTCCGTCGCTCTTTCCCGTGGCTACCGACGCGCGACGCGAGAACATCTCCTGGATCCGGGGATTGAAGGACGCGGGGGTCGCGCCGTTCTTCGCCTTCCTCCTCGTCGCCGTGCTGCTGCTGTGGCTCGGCGTCAATCTCGTCCAGACGCCGTCCGACTTCGTGAGCGTCGCGCTCGAGGGCGTGACGCTCGGCCTGGTCTACGGCCTGATCGCGCTCGGGTATTCGCTCGTGTACGGGATCCTCGAGCTGATCAATTTCGCGCACGGCGACGTGTTCATGCTCGGCAGCTGGATCTCGTTCACGTTCATGGTGCACTGGCTCGGCCTCGACGAAGGCAGCACGACGACCGCGGTCGTCTGGGGATTGGGGCTGACTTTGCTCGTCGCGATCGCGTTCTGCGGGATCCTCAACGCGGCGATCGAGCGGCTTGCGTACCGGCCGCTGCGGAACGCGCCTCGCCTCGCGCCGCTGATCACCGCGATCGGCATGTCGTTCATCCTGCAGAACGTCGGCCTCAACCGGCTCGGCCCGGCGCCGGTCTCCGTGCCCAGCATCCTTCCGACCGACCCCGTCTTCTCGGTCGGCGGCCACGCGTACCGGTGGTCAAGCCTGATCGTCGCGCTGACGACCTTTCCGATTCTCTTCCTGCTGATCTGGCTGGTGCAGCGCACGCGCCAGGGCAAGGCGATGCGCGCGACCGCACAGGACCAGGAAGCCGCGGCGATGATGGGCATCAACGTCAACCGGACGATCTCGTTCACGTTTCTGATCGCCGGGGGGCTCGCGGGCGTCGCGGGCCTCCTATACGCGCTCTACTCGACGAACATCCGCTACGACCAGGGCTTCCAGCTGGGGTTGATCGCGTTCACCGCGGCGGTGCTCGGCGGAATCGGCAACCTGCCCGGCGCTGTGCTGGGCGCGATCATCATCGGGCTGATCCAGCAGTTCAACGAGGGCTTGTCGTGGCACGCGCCGAGCTCGCAGTGGACGCAGTCGATCGTGTTCGCGATCCTGATCCTCATCCTCGTCTTCCGGCCCGAAGGCCTGCTCGGGGAAAGGACGCCCGAGGGTGGCTGACCGTCCGGACTACCGCCGCCCCTGGCATCACCGCTGGACCGGACTGCTCGGCGAGCCGCGGCGGCGCTGGCGCGGCATGGACGACCGGCAGCGCTTTCAGGCCGGTGTGGTGCTGCGCGTCGTCCTGCTGCTCGTGCTCGTGTACATCTCGTGGACGCTCGCCGTCTTCATTGCGCTGATCATCCTCGCGCAGTACGTGCAGCCACGGATCCCGGACGAGTACGCATGGGTTAGGCGAGCGCTGATCCCCACGATCGTCTCGCTCGTCGTCGTCACGTACCCGTTCTACGTCGACAGCCTCTCGGAGATGAAGCTGTTCGGCGCGTACCCCGACGTCGGGACGGCCGTGATCATGGGCGTGTACGTGATGATGGCCATCGGCCTGAACATCGTCGTCGGCTACGCGGGCCTGCTCGATCTCGGCTACGTCGCGTTCTATGCCATGGGCGCGTACACGTGCGCGTGGTTCGCGTCGGTGCAGTTCGCCGGACAGGACGTGAAGCTCGGCGCGGTGGGCGTCGGCGGATCGACTCCGGGCATTCACATCTCGATCTGGGTGCTGCTGTTGATCGCCGGCTTGCTGACCGGGTTCATCGGCATCCTGATCGGCCTGCCGACGCTGCGGCTGCGCGGCGATTACCTCGCGATCGTCACGCTCGGGTTCGGGGAGATCCTGCCGCAGGTCGCGAACAACGGCGACAATCTGGGCAGCTTCAACCTGACGAACGGCCCGAACGGCATCACGCCGATCGATGCGCCCGGCTTCTTCGGGGTCAGCTTCCAGGAGGGCTCGGGCTCGTTCTTCACCGGGCCGCGTCTGTATTTCTGGTTCGTGCTGGTGCTGGTCGCGATCACCGTCTTCTGCAGCCTGCGGCTGCGCGACTCGCGTCTCGGCCGCGCCTGGATCGCGATTCGCGAGGACGAGACGGCGGCGGCGGCGATGGGCGTGCCGTTGATGCGCACGAAGACGTGGGCCTACGCGACCGGTGCGTTCTTCGGCGGGATCGCCGGCGCGTACTTCGCGAGCTTCAAGAGCTCGACGTTCCCGAACGACTTCAGCTTCAACATCTCGGCGTTCATCCTCTCGATGGTCATCCTGGGCGGCATGGGCAACGTCTGGGGGGTGATGTTCGGGGCCGCTTTTCTCGCGTACCTGAACCAGGAGGGCCTCGCGAACATCGGGCACAAGCTCAACGAGACCTTCGGCACGCACTTCGAGGTGCCGCTGTACCAGTACGGCATCTACGGCGCGATCATCGTGATCGTGATGCTGACCAGGCCGGAGGGTCTGATCCCTAGTGCGAGACGGCAGGCCGAGTTCCACGAAGGCGTGCACGACGCGCCGCTCTACGACGCGCAGCATGAGTAACGGGAACGGCAACCTGCTCGTGGCCGAGCGAGTGCGCAAGGAGTTCGGCGGGCTCGTCGCGACGAACGACGTCGACTTCACGATTCCGCGCGCTGCGATCGTAAGCCTGATCGGGCCAAACGGCGCCGGCAAGACGACCTTCTTCAACATGCTGACCGGCGTGTACAGGCCGACGGCCGGGCGCATCGTCTTCGACGGCGAGGACGTCACCGGGAAGCCGCCGCACGCGATCACCGAGCGCGGCATCGGACGCACGTTCCAGAACATCCGCCTCTTTCAGAACATGACCGCGCTCGAGAACGTGCTCGTGGGGATGCACTCGCGGCTCGAGGGCGGCATCGTCGGCTCGATCCTGCGCACGCCCCGGATCCGCCGCGAAGAACGCGGCGCGCAGGAGCGCGGACGGGAGCTGCTGCGCTACTGCGGGCTGCGCAACGCAGACGACGAGATCTCGCGCAACCTCTCGTACGGCGACCAGCGCCGCCTCGAGGTCGCACGCGCGCTCGCGACCGACCCGAAGCTGCTGCTGCTCGACGAGCCGACGGCGGGAATGAACCCGCAGGAGACGGCGGAGTTCACCGCCTTTGTCGACGACGTACGCAACGAGCGCGGCTTGACGGTGCTGATGATCGAGCACGACATGCGGGTCGTCATGAACATCTCCGACCGGGTGACCGTGCTCGACTACGGCGAGAAGATCGCGGAGGGCACGCCGCAAGAGGTGCAGAAGGACCCACGCGTGATCGAGGCCTACCTCGGCAAGCAGGCGCTCGAGGCGCAGGACGAGGCCGAATGAGCGCGCAGGCGCAGAACATCCTCGAGCTCGAGGACGTGCACACGTACTACGGCTCGATCCAGGCGCTCAAGGGGATTTCGCTCAACGTCCGCGAGGGCGAGGTCGTCACGCTGATCGGCGCGAACGGCGCCGGCAAGTCGACGACGCTGCGCTCGATCAACGGTCTGAACAGCCCGCGCCGCGGCCGGATCCGTTTCCAGGGCCGCGACATCACCTTCGCGTCAGCGCACGACATCGTCGAGCAGGGCATCGCGCAGTCCCCGGAGGGCCGGCGGCTGTTCCCGCGGATGAGCGTGCTGGAGAACCTCGAGATGGGCACGTTCCAGCGCAAGGACCGCACGAACCGCAAGGCCGTCAACGAGGACCTCGAGCGCGTGTACGAGCTGTTTCCCCGCCTGAACGAGCGCAAGCACCAGAAGGCCGGGACGCTGTCGGGCGGCGAGCAGCAGATGGTCGCGATCGGGCGTGCGCTGATGGCGCGGCCGAAGCTGCTGCTGCTCGACGAGCCGTCGATGGGGCTCGCTCCGATCTTCGTCGAGCGGATCTTCGAGATCATCCGCGAGATCAACTCGCAGGGGACCCCGATCCTGCTCGTCGAGCAGAACGCACTGATGGCGCTCGACGTCGCGAGCCGGGGCTACGTGCTCGAGACGGGCACGATCGCGCTCGCCGACGACGCGAAGACGCTGAAGCAAAACGAGGACGTCAGAAAGACCTACCTCGGCGCGTCTTGAGAGACGTGTCCCGGGATGGTCGCGGGACGTCTCTCACCGGAAACGCGTAGCGGGAAGTACGGAGGGCCGAGCAGGAAGCCGACGCGGGGGGGCCGGTCGGACCAGCCGCGAACCATCGTCAGCGCCGCGCCGATGCCGTGCGTCGGTACGAATCCGAGCTGGCGTGCGGCGGCGTGGTCCCTGCAGCCGGCGATCAAGACGTGCCCGAGCTGGCCGAGCGCGGGGCGGCACCCGTCCCAGTTCACGAACGGCAGCAGCGGGTGGCACGTGCGGCCGTTGCGGTACGCCTGTAGCGCGCGCGCGTCGGCCCCGGCGCTCTGTTCGGCCTCCGCGAGCGCCGACGGGTCGGGATGGCCGGCGGTGCGCGTCGCGGCGAAGAAGGCGCGGTACGGCTGCTGCGTCGGGTGGCTGAAGTGGCGCTGGAAGCGGTGCAAGAGGATCGCCGTCCCGCCCTCTGCGACCGGGAACGAGTCGCGCCACAAGCGCAGCGCGATTCCCAATCCGAGGTACGACCCGAGCAGGGGATTCGGCCGTTCGCGTGGGAGATACGGCGTCGTGCGCGGAACGCCGACACACACGGCGTCGAGCTCACGATCGAGTGTGGCGCCGCGCAGCTCGACGCCTCGCAGCAGCGCCTCGGTGTGCGCGACCGAGGGAGGGCCCGCGTACGCGGCCGCGGCAGAGCGTTCGAGCGGTAGCGAGCGCAGCACGTACGCGCGGAGACCTCCCGGCAGCATGCGGAAGAGCTGGCGGAACGGCGAGCGTACGACGCGGTCGAGCGCCTGCTCTTCGTACGGGTAGCCCCCGAGCATGCCGCCGAGGCGCGGATGGTTGAGGACGAGCGACGCGCCGATCACCGGCATGCGCCGCAGCAGCGCGCGCTCGAGCTCGAGCCCGAGGCGCCAGCCCTGCGACGCAGACGTTTCGAGCAGGGAGTACGCGCCTGCGGCCCGCAGCACCTCGCGCCCGGACGCGCCGACGAGCGCCGCCGGCCCACCGTGCAGCACCGTCTCCGCCGCGGTGACGACGACGACCAGATCCGTCTGCACGAGCGCCGGATGCACGCGCAACGGCACGGCCCCGGCGGTGCCGATCTCGACGAGGTCGTCGCGCTCGACGTCGTGCACCTCGACGTGCCCGTGGAAGCGCCGCGCGAACTCCGGCGAAACGAGCGTCTCGAGCTGGTCGTGTCCTGCACGCCGCGCGAGGCCACCAGCGACAAGCAGCGTCTGGTAGCCGGTCGGCACGCCGAGCCGCTCGAGCTCGGCGACGGCGGCCGCAATCGCGGCCTGCCGCGGATCGCGCTCCGTCCCCGGAAGCGGCAGCTGCGGCGGTTCGACGACGATCGTCGCGCGTATGCCGCGCGTGACGAGCGCCTCGAGCGGCTCGCCCGCGAGCGGAAAGCGCAGCGCGTCGCGCACGGCTGCACCGACGTCGGCGACCGCGTTCGCAGGCGGCGGCGGCCGCAGCACGAGCGCGTCGTCGTCGGCGGTGACGACGACGAGCCGCGATCCCGCCAGCATCGGAACGCGTCTCACTGAATCTGCCGATGCAGGCGCAGAAATGTCGTCCTGAAACCGCGCCTCGGCCAGAAGCGCGACGCCAGCAGATTCGTGACGCGCCAGTCGGTCCCGATCGCGTCATAGCCCTCCTCAGCTGCCCAAGCGAAGGAGGCCTCCGTCAGCGCGACACCGATTCCCCGGCCCCGCGCGTCGGGAAGCGTCGCCGCAAACTTCAGATAGCACGCGCGGTCCGGCGCGTGCAGTCCATGGAACTGCGGCGCATGTTCCGAATCGACGAGTGCCCAGCACGCGACGGGCTTACCGTCCTGGTATCCCACGAGCAGGGTTTCCTCGTCGCTCGAGAGCGTCTTCGCCCACTCAGCGCGCAGCTGTTCCTCCGTCGGCAACGGCCGGACGCCGAAGACCGGGGCGCTGCGATGCTGCCGAGGCAGCGCCAGATCGACCGGGAGCAACGCCTCGACGTCCTCCGCCGTCGGCGTGCGGATCTCGAGACCGCTCGGGAGACCCACGGCCGTGTGCGCAGATACCTCGCGAAGGCCGTCGGCTTGCTGCTGTCCGAAACCGACGCGGAACCACGAGTCGACCAGCGCCGCCTCGCTTGCCGGCACCTGAACGAAGTGGTGCTTGCGGCCCTGCGCGACCCACTCCGCCGCCGCGGCGGCGTACAGGTCACGCGCGTCTTCCGCCTCTTCGACCGCCTGCCCTGCGTAGTCGACCCACACGTTCTCGCCCCAGACGTCGGGGTCGCGCGGGACGCCGATGACATACCCAACGAGGCGCCCGCCGCGTAGGCAACACGCGCCCGCGGCCGCGTCCTGACGCCAAAGCGCCTCTACCTGCTCCCGCGCCGCGGCGGGATCCTCGAAGCGCTCCGGCAGCAGCGGCTCCGCGCTGCGGTGGCGTCTGTGCCGCGCGGCAAGCAGCTGCGCGGCGTCGTCGAGGTCCTCGTCGGAAAATGGGCGAATCTCGACGTCCGGCATCCGGCGCCGGACGATAGTTGTCTTCTACACCGGGGACAGGCTTGAGCCTGTCCCCGGTCTAACATCAACCGGATGCCCAAGACGCTCACAGGCGCCGAGCTGCAGCTCGACGACGGCCCTGCGCGCGACGCGGAGCTGTTCCTCGTCGACGGCAACAACCTCGCCTACCGCGCCTTCTTCGCGCTTCCCGAGGAGCTCGCGACCACTGAAGGCTTCCCCACGAACGCGCTGCTCGGCTTCACGAACATGCTCTTCAAGCTGCTGTCCGATTACCGACCGAAAGGCGTCGCTGTCGCCTGGGACACGCGCGCCGTGCACCGGCACGAGCTCTCGGAGGACTACAAGTCCGACCGCCGGCCGATGCCCGACCTGCTCGGGGAGCAGTTCCCGTACTTTCGCCCGATCGTCGAGGCGTTCGGCTACCGCAACCTGGAATTCGAGGGCTGGGAGGCGGACGACGTCATCGCGACGCTCGCGACGCACGCGGACGAAGCCGGGATCAGGACGTGCGTCGTCTCGACCGACCGCGACGCGTTCCAGCTGGTGACCGACAACGTCGTGCTGATGATGACGCCGCGTGGCGTCGCGGACGTGAACGTGTACACGCCCGACCGCGTCGAGGCGCGCTACGGGATCAGGCCGGACCAGATACCGGACTTCATCGGGCTCAAAGGCGACACGTCCGACAACATTCCCGGCGTCCCGGGCATCGGCGACAAGACGGCGGGCCAGTTGATCGCGCAGTACGGCTCCCTCGAGGACGTGCTCGAGCACGTCGACGAGCTCTCGCCCGCACGGCGCAAGAACATCACCGAGCACGCCGAGCAAGCGCGGCGGTCGAAGGAGCTCGCGACGATGCGCCGTGACCTCGACCTCGACTGCGATCCCGCCGAGCTCGTGCTGCTGCCGCCCGACCGTTCCGAGCTGCGCGAGATGTTCCGGCGCTTCGAGTTCCGCAACCTGCTCGGGCGCGTCGACATCCTCGACGAGGCGGTGCCGGCGCAGGCGATGCGCATGCCCGGCACCGACGTCGCCTGGCGCGAGGGTGAGTTTCCCGAAGTGAAGGGGCCGGCCTCGCTTGCGATTCGCGACGGCCGCTTCGCGCTCGCGCGCGAGGACGACGGCGTGATCGTCGGTCGGTGGGACGCGCCGCTCGAGCGCCGGCTCGACCGCGCAGACGTGATCGCGCACGACTTCAAGGCGCTGCCGCGCCTGACGATGGAACCGGCCGAGGACACGATGCTGCTCGCGTACCTGATCGAGCCCGGCCGCGCCGGCTACGAGCTCGACGACCTCGCGGCGGAATACGGCGTCGAGCCGATCCCGACCCCGGCGACGGACGAGGAGACCGCCGCGCTCGTTCGCCACGCCGAGATCCCGCGCCGGCTCGCGCCGACGATGCTCGAGCGCGTCCGTGAGCGCGGGGCGGAGAGCCTCTATCGGAACATCGAGCTGCCGCTCACGGCGGTGCTCGCCGCGATGGAGGACGCCGGCGTCAAGATCGACACGTACCGCATGGGCGAGATCACGGCTCGGCTCGCCGACAGCGTGGAGGAGTTGGAGGCGAAGGCCTACGAGCTCGCCGGCGAGGAGTTCATGCGCGGCTCGACGCCGCAGGTCGCGCGCATCCTCTTCGAGAAGCTGCAGTTGACGCCCGGCCGCAAGGGCAAGACGGGCTACTCGACGGACACCCGCGTGCTGCGCTCGATCCGGCACGAGCACGAGCTCGTCGGCGTGATCGAGGAGTGGCGCGAGTATTCGAAGCTCCTGAACACCTACCTCGGCCCGCTGCCGTCGCTGATCTCGGAGAGCGACGGCCGCCTGCACACGACGTTCAACCAGACCGTCGCGTCAACCGGGCGGCTGTCGACGACGAACCCGAACCTGCAGGCGATCCCGATCCGTACCGAGCTCGGCAAGGAGATCCGGTCGGCGTTCGTCGCCGAGAGCGCCTGCCGCCTGCTCTCGGCGGATTATTCGCAAATCGAGCTGCGCATCCTCGCGCACGTCTCCGGCGAGCCGAAGCTGCGCGAGGCTTTCGCCCGCGGCGACGACATCCACACCGCGACCGCGGTCGAAGTGCTGGGGAAGGAGCCCGCGGAGCTGACCGCCGCTGACCGGTCGATCGCGAAGATGATCAACTTCGGCATCGTCTACGGCATCTCGGCATTCGGTCTCTCGGAGAACCTCGAGATTCCGCGCGAGCAGGCACAGGAGTACATCGACGCGTACCTCGCGCGCTTCCCGCATGTGCAGGACTTCATCCAGCGCACGATCGAGCAGGCGATGCGCGACGGCTACGCGACGAGCTTGCTGGGGCGGCGGCGGCCGACTCCGGAGATCCGCGCATCGAACCGCCAGACGCGTTCGCTCGGCGAGCGCCTCGCGGTCAATTTCGTCATGCAGGGCTCGAACGCGGACATCATCAAGAAGGCGATGATCGCCATCCACCGGCGGCTGCGCGACGAGGGACGCGGCGCACGCCTGGTGCTGCAGGTGCACGACGAGCTGCTCGTCGAGGTCCCGGAGGCCGAGATCGGTCCCGTGCGCGAGCTCGTGCGCGAGGAGATGTGCAGCGCGTATCCGCTCGACCCGCCGCTCGCCGTCGACATCGGCGTAGGAGACGACTGGAACGAGGCGAAGAGCTAGGCGGTCGCGGAAAACCGCGATACCATCGCTGCGGGCCGGGGCCGATAAGGCCACGTCAAAACTAGGAGGACGTCAGTTGAAAGCCGCTCGTTTTCGGTTGGGCGCGTGCGCCGTGCTTGCGCTCGTCGCAGTGCTCGCCGGCGCAGTGCATCAGGCCGGCGCGGTCAGCACGTCGGTCGTGATCAGCCAGATCTATGGCGGCGGCGGCAACGTCGGGGGGCAGTACAACAGCGACTTCATCGAGCTGTTCAACCGCAGCTCGGCTCCCGTCGACCTCTCCGACTGGTCGGTCCAATACGCAAGCGCGACGGGCACCGGGACGTTCGGCTCTGCGACGACCACGATCACGCCGCTGTCGGGCAGCCTCGCCTCTGGCCAGTACCTCCTCGTGCAGGAGGCTTCCGGAACGACCGGAGCCCCCCTTCCCGCACCCTTCCTGACGGACTCGACGCCGATCAACATGAGCGCGACGGGCGGAAAGGTCGCGCTTGTGAGCTCGACGACACCGCTCGGCTGCAACGGCAGCACGGCGTCGCCGTGCTCGGCTGCAGCCCAGGCCACCATCGTCGACCTGATCGGGTACGACGGCGCCAACTACTTCGAGGGCGCAGGAGCCGGTCCGACACTTTCGAACACCACCGCTGCGTTCCGCGGCGACGGCGGCTGCACCGACACCGACGACAACGCGCACGATTTCACGTCTGAGTCGCCGGCGCCGCGCAATTCCAACACTCCGCCGCACGTGTGCGAGGCGACGGGCGAGACGACCTCACCCACGATCACCGTCGCTGCGTCGCCGCCGAGCCCGGAGCAGGGCAGCACGGTGACGTTCACGGCGACGGTCACTCCCGGAACGAATCCGCCGAGCACCGGCCTCTCGGTCGGCTGCGACTTCAGCTGGGCCGGCCTCGCCAATCCGTCCCCGCTGTTCGACGACGGCACGAACGGAGACCCGACGGCCGG
Source organism: Gaiellaceae bacterium (assembly GCA_045806365.1). Taxonomy (GTDB): domain Bacteria; phylum Actinomycetota; class Thermoleophilia; order Gaiellales; family Gaiellaceae; genus 3-1-20CM-4-69-9. The sequence goes on along the minus strand of JBJMJL010000066.1, from coordinate 10,929 downwards.
AGATCTGCGGTTCACGCGCCGGGTCGCCGTCTCGAGCTCCGCCGCGACGGGCCAGCGCGTCGGCGACTGCCACGTCTTCGACGACGAGGGCCGCGACGGTGGCGCCACGTACACGATCACGATCGTCCCGGCGACGGTGCCGACGGCTGTCCACGACATCCAGGGCGCCGCCCACATTTCGCCGTTCGAGAACCAGAACGTCTCGAACGTCCGCGGGATCGTCACGGCGCGGCGCTCCAACGGCTTCTGGATGCAGGATCCGAACCCCGACTCGAACGACGCGACGTCGGAGGGGATCTTCGTCTTCACGTCGTCTGCTCCGCCGGTGGTCGTCGGCGACTCCGTCCGCGTCGACGGGAGCGTGCAGGAGTTTCGCCCCGGCGGTGCTGGCGGCGCGACGAACCTCACGACCACCGAGCTGACGTCTCCGACCGTGAGCAAGCTCTCGAGCGGAAACGAGCTTCCTGCCGCGACGATCGTGGGAACGGCCGGACGCGTGCCGCCGAGTGAGGTGATCGAGAACGACGCGACCGGCGACGTCGAGACGAGCGGCGCGTTCGACCTCTCGGACGGCATCGACTTCTGGGAAAGCGTCGAAGGGATGCGCGTCCGGTTGAACGACGCGGTGGCCGTCGGCCCGACGAACCCCGCGTTCGGCGAGACGCCCGTCATCGGCGACGGCGGCGCGAACGCCGGCGTCCGCACCCCTCGCGGCGGGCTGCTGCTGCGGCCTGACGACGGCAATCCCGAACGCGTCATCGCAGACGACCTGCTCGTCCCTCTGCCGAGCCTCAATGTCGGCGACGGCTATGACGGGCCGCTCGTCGGGGTCCTCGACTACAACTTCGGCAACTTCTTCCTCGAGGTCACGAGCTCCGTCGGCCGTGTCGACAATCACCTCCAGCGTGAGGCGGCCGAGCCCGCGGGCGCGAACGAGCTCTCCGCGGCGACCTTCAACTTCGAGAATCTCGATCCGGGCGATCCGCCCTCGAAGTTCGCGCAGCTCGCGGACATCGTCGTCAGGAACCTCGGCTCCCCGGATCTGATCGGCGGCGAAGAGGTCCAGGACAACAACGGGCCGGCGAACGACTCGGTTGTCAGCTCCGACGCGACGCTCGATCAGCTCGTCGCTGCGATCGAGGCCGCGGGCGGGCCGCATTACGACTACAGGTACATCAATCCGGTCGACGACCAGGACGGCGGCGAGCCGGGCGGCAACATCCGCCAGGTCTTCCTGTTCCGGACGGATCGCGGGCTGTCGTTCGTCGACCGGCCCGGCGGCACGTCGACGAGCTCGACCGGCGTCACGGGGACCGGCGACTCGACGCAGCTGACCTTCAGCCCCGGTCGCATCGCGCCCGGCGACTCGGCGTGGAACGCGAGCCGCAAGCCGCTCGCGGGCGAGTTCGTCTTCCGCGGCACGCGATTCTTCGCGGTCGTCAACCACTTCAACTCGAAGGGCGGCGACCAGCCGCTGCTGGGTCACTTCCAGCCGCCGACGCGCAGCTCGGAGGCGCAGCGGCACGCGCAGGCGCAGCTCGTCGCCGGCTTCGTGTCACAGCTGACGGGCGCAGACGCCAATGCGAAGGTGGTCGTGCTCGGCGACCTCAACGACTTCGAGTTCTCCGAGACGGTGCAGATCCTGAAGAACGCCGGGCTACACGACCTGATCGAGACGCTGCCGCAGAACGAGCGCTACAGCTACGAGTTCGAGGGCAACGCGCAGGTCCTCGACCACGTCATGTTCAGCGGTGGCCTGTTCGGGCGGCCGTTCCTCTTCGACCCGGTGCACGTCAATGCCGAGTTCTGGGATCAGGCGTCGGACCACGACCCGTCGGTGGTGCGCGTGACGCTCAACTCGCCGCCGACGGTGTCGGCAAACGGTCCGTACACCGTGGCGGAAGGCGGCACGGTGTCGCTGTCGGCGACCGGGAGCGATCCCGAAGGCGGCGCGCTGACGTACGCGTGGGATCTGAACAACGACGGCACGTTCGAGACGAGCGGCCAGAACGCCTCGTTCTCGGCGGCGGCGATCGACGGGCCGGCGTCGCGGACGGTGGGCGTGCGCGTCACCGATAACGGCGGCCTTGCGGCCACGGGGACGGCGACCGTCAACGTTGTCAACGTCCAACCGACGGCGGTCTTCGCCGCGCCGGCGTCGGCGTCCGCCGGACTGGCGTTCACGCTGTCGCTGACGAGCCCGCACGACGCGGCGCCCGCGGACACGTTCACGTACGCGTTCGACTGCGGTGGCGGGTTCGGCGCGTTCGGCTCCGCCTCGACGGCCTCGTGCTCGACGACCGCCGTCGGCCCGCTCACGGTCGGCGGCCGCATCAGCGACGACGACGGCGGCGTCTCGACGTACACGGCGACCGTGGACGTCGTCGTCACGTTCACCAGCCTGTGCGATCTCGTCCAGGCGTACACGCAGGACGCGCAGACGATCAGCCAGCTCTGCCAGCGCCTCGACCAGGCGCAGAAGGCGCCGAACGCGGCCGCGAAGGACGCGCACCTCGAGTCCTTCCGCGACCTCGTCGACAAGAGCGGCGTCTTCACGCCGGCCCAGGCCGACACGCTGAAATCGCTTTCGGCAAGCCTCTAATCAGTGGGCCAGGGGTCGCAAGACCCCTGGCTATACTGATCGGCCGCTGTATGGCTACTGATACCGAGCAACCGATCGCAGGCGACGGCGTCTGGACCACGGGTCCGGACGGCGAGCTGATCCCCGACTACGAATCGACCTTCCCCACGATCAACGAGGGCGAGGTCGTCCACGGCAAGGTCGTCCGGGTGGACAAGGACGAGGTCCTCGTGGACATCGGCTACAAGTCGGAGGGCGTGATCCCGGTGGCCGAGCTCTCGATCCGGCGCTCGGTCAACCCGGCGGACGAGGTCTCGGTCGGCGACGAGATCGACGCGCTCGTGATGACGAAGGAGGATGCCGAGGGGCGGCTGATCCTCTCGAAGAAGCGCGCGCGCTTCGAGATGGCCTGGAAGGCGATCGAGAACGCCGCCGAGTCCGGCGAGCCTGTCAACGGTCGCGTGATCGAGGTCGTCAAGGGCGGCCTGATCCTCGACCTCGGCGTGCGCGGATTCCTGCCGGCGTCGCTCGTCGACATTCGCCGCGTGCAGGACCTCGACGAGTTCATGGGCAAGGAGCTCCGCTGCAAGGTGATCGAGCTCAACCGCTCGCGGAACAACGTCGTGCTCTCGCGGCGCGCCGTGCTCGAGGACGAGCGCAAGGAGATGCGTCAGGCGATCCTCGACCGGCTCAACCCGGGCGACGTCGTCGAGGGTCAGATCTCGAACATCGTCGACTTCGGCGCGTTCGTCGACCTCGACGGCATGGACGGCCTGATCCACATCTCCGAGCTGTCGTGGTCGCACGTCAACCATCCCTCGGATGTGCTGGAGATCGGGCAAACCGTGAAGGTGAAGGTGCTCGACATCGACCGCGAGCGCCAGCGCATCTCACTGGGCCTGAAGCAAACGCAGAGCGACCCGTGGCAGCAGGTGCTCGAGCAGTACAAGGAGAACGACGTCGTCGAGGGCAAGGTGACGAAGGTCGTCACCTTCGGTGCGTTCGTCGAGATCCTCCCGGGCGTCGAGGGGCTCGTGCACATCTCCGAGCTCGCGCAGCATCACGTCGAGAACCCGCGAGAGGTCGTCGGGCAGGGCGACACGGTGCCGGTGCTGATCCTGGAGGTCGACGCCGAGCGGCGCCGCCTCTCGCTGTCGCTGAAGCGCGTCGATCCCGAACGGCGCGCGGAGAACGAAGCGCCGATCGAGGGAACGCCGCATCTCGATCTCTCCGAGGACGTTTTTGCGGACGCGGCGGCCGCACCACCTCTGCCGCCGGAAGAGGACGCTTCGCTCGAGCCGTCCGCCGCTGCTGACGAGGCCGTCGAGCGCGAGGCCGTGAACGTCGGCGACGAGGTCGACCCGGCGGCGGCCGACGAAGTCGCCGCCGACGAGCGCTAGACCGGTAGCGATCGCGATCACCGGCCCGGTCGGCGCCGGCAAGAGCGAGGCGCTCGCGGCGTTCGCACGCCACGGCGCCGCGACCATCTCCAGCGACGAGATCGTCCATCGCCTTCTGCGCAGCGATCCGAACGTCCGCCGTGAGCTCGTCGAGCGCTTCGGCCCGGAGGTGATCGGCGAGGACGGCGTCGACCGGGGCAAGATCGCCGCGATCGTCTTCAACGACCCGGACCAGCTGGACTGGCTCGAGGAGCTGCTGCATCCCCGTGTGGCGCACGAGAACCTCGCGTGGCGTGCCGAGGTGGAGGACAGGTCTGACGTGCCGGCTGCGACGGTCACCGAAGTCCCCCTGCTCTACGAGACGGGCGCGGACAAGCGCTTCGACGCCGTCGTCGTGATCACCGCGCCGGAGCACGTCCGGCGCGAGCGGCGGCCGCTCACCGACGAGCGCGAGCAACGCCTGCTGCCCGAGGAGGAGAAAGTCGCGCTGGCCGACTACGCGTACGTGAACGACGGCACGCTCGAGGAGCTCGACGCCTTCGTGGCCGACGTGCTCGCCAGACTGACTCCGTGAGGCGAATCGCCGCGACGACGGTCCTCGCCGTGGGCGTGCTCGCCGCGTTTGCCCTCGTCCAGGAGGCGAAGCCTGGGTGGTGGGAACGGCTGTGGTATCCGCTCCGCTACGAGCACGTCGTGCGCGGGCATGCGCGCAACTACGACCTCGACCCGGCGCTGCTCGCGGCCGTCATCTACCAGGAGTCGAAGTTCAAGGCCGACGCGCGCTCGCAGTCGGGCGCGATCGGGCTGATGCAGCTCCTTCCGAGCACGGCGAAGGGGATCGCGCTCCATACCGGCGGAACGCAGTTCCGCGTCCCCGATCTCTACGTCCCCGAGCTCAACGTCCGCTACGGCGCCTGGTACCTCCGCCACCTGCTGCAGAAGTACGGCGACGAGCGGACGGCTCTGGCGGCTTACAACGCGGGCCAGGACAACGTCGACCGCTGGCGGCGCGCCGGCCGGGGCATCGCGTTCGCGGAGACGCGCGCGTACGTCGAGCGGGTGGAGGAGCTGAAGGGGATCTACCGCGGCGCCTACGGCGCCGAGCTCGACCGCTGAGTGACCGCGCAGCCGGTCGGACTGCCCACCCGGTTCGCGATCGTGAGCTCCTGCACAGCGTCGGACCAGTTCCCGCGCATGTCGCTCGCGCGCACGTGCACCTCGTACGTGCCGTTCGGGTAGGAGCGCGTGTCGAGCGTCTGCGCGAGGTCGTAGAGGAAGCGGCCGGGGATGTTGAACTGCTGATTCGAAAAGCGCGGTGCGTTCTGGTAGCTGCCGCGCGCGTAGACGTTCCAGAAGGCGCGCACCGGCGGGAGGGTCGTGCGGAAGTCGCCGGCCGGAACGTCGGGGACGTAGACGAGGCCGTCGGAGACCCGCGTCAGCGACCACGTCACGAGCGCAGGCGACACCGGGAAGCCTGCGAACGTCCCCGGCACGGGAACCGGTGGTGTGTCGGCCGCTGCGGCGACGAGCGACACGACGCCGCAGACGCTCGCCGGGTCGAGCGGCAGCAGTGACGACACGGGCCGCGCGACGATCGCGTCGACGTGCGGCACCGTTGTGTCGCGGTACGGCTCGATCCCGCCGCGCGCCAGCGGATTCCAGACGCGCTGCCCCCGGATCTCGCTCAGGTGCACGTGGTTCGCGGCGCGGATCACGTGACCGAGCACCGTGCGTCGTGCGATCACGTGCTGGCCGTTCCGCACGTCCGGAACGATGTGGAAGTACTGGAACTTGTGACCCGGCGAGCGGATGGCCACGGCCGCCGCGTCGATCAGCTTGACCGTTCCCGAGAAGATCGGATAGACGGGCGTGCCCTCGGGCGCGGAGATGTCGATGCCGTTGTGGAACTGGAACAGCCCCGGGCCTTCCAGCCCGTCGGTGAGCATCGTGTTCCAGAAGCGGGTGCGCGGGTCACCGAAGTTCGCGCGGATCGGGTGCTGCTTCTGGAACGGCTTGATCGGCCACGGGTAGGCCGACGCTGCCGCGCTCGTCACCAGGAAGAGCGCGGCCGCGGCGAATGCGGGGACGAGCCGGCGGCGCACGAACGCCGTAGGTTAGCCGGGAGGCGCGACGATGCTCGGCTCGGGCGCGAGCCGCGCCCAGAGGTTCTCGATCATTCGAGCCACCTCTGGAGACCAGATCAATCCGGCCAGCGTGAACGCGCCGGCCGCGAAGACCTTGGCGCCGTTCGGCAGCTCGTAGTACGTCATCTCCGCGTCGCGCCCGTCGCCGAAGATGTCGGGTATCCGCGCGACGACCTGTGTTCCCGGCGGCGAGCGCCGTGCGGTCGCGTCCGCCTCGATCCCGCCGCGGGCAAAGGCAGATCCCGACTGCAGCCCGGTGCCTTCGAAGATCCATTCCGTGCCGGCAGGCGCGTCCACGATCCAGGGTCCCTGATGCTGTCCGGCGTCGTTCGCGAAGTACTGCACGCCGACGAGCGCTGCTTCGGGGCGGTGCGCGCGCCGCCAGCGTTCCGTGCGTGTCATGACGGGCCCGCGCTTGACGGTGTGCCAGTAGAAGTTGTTCGCCGACAGGAACATCAGACTGCCGCCGCGATTGCGGAAGGCGGTGACTGCGTCGAACTCATGCTGCGTCACGTACTCGTGGTGTCCCGGAAACACGATCAAGCGGTACGCGCGCGCAAGCCGCGCTCCCGTCACCGTCCGTGCGTCGAGATCGGCGTCCGCGAGGTAGTCGACCCGTCGATCCGTGGCGATGAGCCAGCGCAGGAACGGCTCTTCGTAATATTTGTAGTGCGGGATCGTGCCGCGGTTCTCGTAGGGACGCGCGAGCCGGGCGTGCAGCGCGCCGGCGTACCAGGTGTCGAGCTGTCCGTCCCTGTCGTCGTCGTGAAAGTTGTACGCCTGCCAGGTCATGGTGGAGAGGACGACGGCGACGCGCGCCTCGCCGAGCCGCCGCGGGCGGAGGACGAAGGGCGCATACCCGATCTTCCCGCCCCGCGCGTGCAACTCGGCAAAGTAGAGCCCGCTCGGCCACTCTCCGATCCGAGGCGGATCACGCGTCCCGCCTGGACGTTCCCTACCTCGAAGGCAGCTGTGACGGGCGTGCCGAGCATGACGTCCTGCGCGCGAACGTTGTGCGTCTCTGTGCCAGCACGGAACAGCTGGAAGCGATACGTCGGCACCGCCCGTCCACATCACGAGCCTGGCGAGCTGTCCCGGTGCGTAGCTCTCGCGCGGAAAGGCAGCCTCGACGGTCGGTCGGTTCGTCGGTTGCAGCCGTTCGTCGCGTCCGTCCTCCGCAGGCGTACAGCCGCAGACGACGAGCACCACGAGCGCGGCGGTGGCAGAGCGGAACATGTCGCCACGTTCCGCTCCGCCCCTAACCGCGCTCTAACCGCGTTCGGCTAGCCCCTGAGCCAGGTCTTGCGGTTATGCACCTGGAAGATCTGCGAGGCATGCCCGGCGTTGCCGGCCGTGTCCGACGCCGTCACGGTCAGGCGGTAGACGCCGTCGGCCAGCCGGTGCGTGTCGAATGGAGCCGCGGTCAGCTTGAACAGGTACGAGCCGGGCTGGTACCAGTAGCGGTGGACGCCCATCTGCACCATGTTCATGTGCGTGCCGCGCGCGTACGTGTGCCACATGTCGCTGGTGCCAGGCAGTGTCCGTGTCACGTCGAGCGCCGTCGTTTCCGGCACGATGACTTTCCCGTCGGGGAACGCCGAGATGTGGAACGTCAGCTTCGCCGGTGTCACCGGCAGGCCGTTCCAGGGGGCGGGCACCGGGATTGCGGGCGTGTCCGAGGCAGACGCGACGAGCTCGACCGAGCCGTGCAGGTATTCCGGCAGCAACTCGGGGCCGGTGTCGCCCGAGCGGAAGGTGATCGCTCCCACTGCCGGCGATGTCTCGTCGGTGTACGGGCCGATGTGCCCGGGGGCCAGCGGATTGACGGCCTTGCCGTCCTTCAGCTCCGTCAGGTGGACGTGCTTCGACCCCTTCTGGATCGTCCCGAGGACGTCTGAGCGCGCGTCGACGTTCTGGCCTTCGCGCACGCGCGCGGTGATGTGCCAGTACTGGAAGCCGACGCCGTTGTCCGAATCGACCTCGACCCAGTCCGGTGTGACGGTCCGAACGACACCGTCCAAGACCGCGTAGACGGCCGTGCCGTCAGGCGCCGAGATGTCGATGCCCTGGTGGTACGAGCACGCGCACTGGCTGTGCATCAGGCCGGCGGGCGTCGGAGCACCGCGGAAGACCGACCGCGGGTCGCCGAAGCTGCCGCGGAGGGGATGCTGCTGATCGAACGGCTTGACGGGCCAGCCGTACGAGGACGAGCGGGACGCGGTGTGACGGGTTGAGGAGGCGGCGGTCGAGCCTTGCACGGGCAGGGCCGTCCTCCCGGCGAGGGCGCCGCCGCCGATCGCTGCGGCCAGGAGGAACATCGCGGCCAAGCGGCGCTGAGCGCCGCGCTGGATATGTGTGTTGGTAGCCATGCGGCCACCGTCGAAAGAGGTCGCAATCGGCCTCTCAGCGCTGACTAACGGCCGCCTAACGGCCGCGATTAGCGGCGGATTAGCGGACCGCGCGAGGCTGTGATCGGCGCCTATTCAGGAGCACGAAACCGTGTTACAACCGTCACATGCCTGACTTTCGGATACTCGGCCCGCTCGAAGTCTCGGACGAAACCGGGCCATTGCTGCTCGGCGGGCAGAAGCAGCGCGCCGTCCTCGCGCTGCTGCTGCTCGAGCCCGGCCGCGTGGTGTCGACCGACCGGCTCATCGACGCGCTCTGGGCAGAAAATCCGCCTCGCACCGCCGCCACCTCGCTGCAGAACTTCATCTCCCAGCTGCGGAAAACGCTCGGCGCCGAGGTGCTCGAGACGAAGGCGCCGGGCTATCGCCTTCGTGTGCGGCCGGGCGAGCTCGATCTCGACCGTTTCCGTGTAAGCGTCGACAGCGCGCGCGGCGCCGACCCGCAGACCCGCGGGGAGAAGCTTCGCCACGCTTTGGCTCTCTGGCGGGGGCCGGCCCTCGCGGATCTCGCGTACGAGGCCTTCGCGCAGCCGCACGTCGCGCACCTCGAGGAGCTCCGTCTGGCCACCCTCGAGGAGCGCATCGACGCCGACCTCGCATTAGGCGAGCACGCGGAGTTGATCGGCGAGCTCGAAGGGCTCGTCGAGGAGTTCCCGATGCGGGAGCGCCTCCGCGGCCAGTACATGCTCTCGCTCTACCGGTCCGGACGGCAGGCAGAGGCGTTGCAGTCGTACGGGGAGGGTCGGCGGATCCTCGTCGACCAGCTCGGGATCGAGCCGAGCCGCGACCTGCAGCAGCTGCACGGAGCAATCCTTCGCCAGGAGAGCGGACTCCAGGCCCCCGGCGTGGCTCCGCCAGCCGAGGACCACTTCGACCAAGTCGTCGGCGCGCTCTTCCGGGGCCGGCTCGTCACCGTCCTCGGCACTGAGATCGCCGACCTGACCGCGCGCCTGGCGCAGAGGTTCGACTACTCGGGGAACGGCTATGGGCTCCCGCGCGTCGCGCAGTACGTCTCGGTGATGAAGGGCTCCGGGCCGCTGTACGACGAGCTCCATGCGCTGCTCGACGCGGACGCGACTCCGACGCCGATCCACCGCTTCTTCGCAGCTTTGCCGCCGCTGCTGCGCGAGCGCGGCATGCCGCACCAGCTGCTCGTCACGACCAGTTACGACCTCGCGCTCGAGGCGGCCTTTCTCGAGGCCGAGGAAGAGTTCGACGTCGTCTCGTATATCGCGGCCGGACCGCAGCGCGGCAAGTTCTGCCACATCGCCCCGGGCGGGATCGGCCGCCTGATCGACCTGCCGAACACCTATGCGACCGAGCTTTCGCTCGAAGAGCGGACAGTGATCCTGAAGTTGCACGGGCAAGTCGACCGCGGTCCCGACCGGGAGTGGGAGAGCTTCGTCGTGACCGAGGACGACTACATCGACTACCTGTCCCACTCCGACGTAGCGGCAGCCGTGCCGGTCGGTCTCGCGGCAAAGCTCCGGCGTAGCCACTTCCTCTTTCTCGGCTACACGATGGCTGACTGGAACCTTCGCGTCGTGCTCAACCGGCTGTGGAGCGATCACCCGCTGAGCTACCGCTCGTGGGCGGTGCAGCCGGAGCCGAAGCCGCTCGAGCGGGAGTTCTGGCGCCGCCGCGACGTCGACGTGCAGGAGATCACGCTCGACCGCTACATCGAGCTCCTCGCCGCGCAGGCAGGGTTGGGCATCGAGGTGGCGGCATGAGCGTCGCAATCACCGCCCCGCCTTCGCCGTACAAGGGGCTGGCGCCGTTCGAGGATTCCGACGCCGACGCGCTGCTCTTTTTCGGGCGTGAGCACGAGAGCGAGGTGATCGCCGCGAACCTGGTCGCGTCGCGCATTACCGTGCTGTACGGACCGAGCGGCGTCGGGAAGAGCTCGGTTCTGCGTGCAGGCGTCGCGCAGAGATTGCGGAACGAGCGCGACGCCGCGGTCATCGTTTTCGCGAGCTGGACCGGTGACCCGGTCGCGGCGTTGATCGAGGCGGCCGACGGGACGGGGGACTCGCTGCCCGATGCGCTCGCCGACGCAGCCGATCGCGCCGGCGGCGACCTTTACGTGATCCTCGACCAATTCGAGGAGTGCTTCCTGTACCACAAGGGCGGCGGAGAATTCGCGAAGCACCTCGCGCAGGTGCTCCGCCGGAGCGGGTTGCGCGTCAACGTGTTGATCGGGATCCGCGAGGACGCGCTCGCGCGCCTCGACGTTCTCAAGGCGTCGATTCCGAACCTCCTCACCAATCGGCTCCGGCTCGAGCGTCTCGACCGCCGCGCCGCGACAGCCGCGATCGTCGGGCCCGTCGACCGTTACAACGAGCTCGTTCCGTACGACGAGCGTGTCGAGATCGAGCCGGAGCTCGAGCTCGCGGTCC
>JBJMJL010000065.1:0-12347 GCA_045806365.1 Gaiellaceae bacterium | reverse complement strand
AATCGGAAACCGGGCTGGCCGACCGCGAGCGTCGCGTCGCGGCGACGGAACAAGAGCTGCGCGACCGGCAAACGGAGCTCGACCGCGCCACGGCGGAGGCTGACCGCGTGCGCGAGCGCACGCGCGAGCTCGACGTGCGTGCGAGCGAGCTGCGCGTGCTCGCGGCGGAGTTGGAGGAGCGCGGCGACTGGATCGCCACTGCGAGTGCCGCGCTGGAAGCTCAGGAGAGGCGTGCGGAGGCGCTGGCAGAACATGCGGCCGACGTCGAGCGGCGGGCCGGCGAGATCACGGATCAGGAGCGGGTGCAGGGTGCCGCGCTGCGGCAGCTCGATCTGCGCGCGGCGGAGCTCGAGAAGCGTGCCGCCGAGCTCGAGACCCAGCGGCGCAAGATCCAGGAAGCGGAAGCGGCTTTGGAGCCGCGGGCCGCGGCGATCGAGAAGCGCGAGCGCGCGATCGAGCCGCGCGAGCAGGATGTCGCCGAAGCCGAGGCGCGCACCGGCGCTGCCGAGGAGCGTCTCGGCAAGCGCGCGGCGAAGCTCGCCGTCAGCGAGACGGAGGTCGCGCGACGCACGCGTGACGTGCGCGCCGCAGAAGAGCGCCTGGCGCGAATCGACGAGCGCTCCAAACACCTGGACGAGCGGGCCGTCGAGCTCGAGCGTGCCGCCGCGGATCTCGAGGAGCGCGGCGCACTGCTGACGGAGGCGCTCGCGCGCGTCGAGTCGCGCGAGGTCGACGTCGCGGACCGCGAGCGTCACGTCGTCGCCGCCCAGGCGCGGCTTGCGCGCCAGGAAGACGAGCTCGACCTGCGCGTCGCCGCGCTCGACGACCGCGACCGGCGGCTGGGCGAAGCAGAAGAGGCGCTGAACGAACGGCGGCGCCGGCTACGCGACGAAGAGCTGAAGCTCCAGACCGAGGCTTAGCGGTCCTGCAGCGCGTCGAGCGCGATCGTGAACGCGACGACGAGCCTGTGGTCGACGTCGCCGAAGTCCGGCTCGAGCTCGAGCAGGTAACGGTCGCGGAACTTTCCGAGCACACGCCTGTACCGCCCGACCACCTGCTCGCCCCGCTTCAGGACGAAGTTGAACGGCAGCCACGTCAACAGGTCGAACCAGTCCGGGCCGATCTGACCGAAGCGCCGAAGGAGCGCGATGATCCAACTCGCCTCGTGCGCCTCGAGCAGCTCCCCTCCGGTAGCGTCGCGCACGTACCAGTGACTGCGCAGCAGCGACTTGCCGAAGGCCTTCTCCAGCATCCCGATGACGGCTCCGTTCGCGTCGAGCACCTCGTGCCGTCCGCGAAACTCGAAGACCGACTTCGACTTGATCATGAACAGGTGCTCGTCCGCGTCGGGTGAGAGCCGGAAGCGGATGTCCTCCCTGATCTTCATCTTCTTCTGCTTCACGTAGAGCAGCGGCCTCCCCTCGTCCGTCGAGCCGGGAGTGGGAACGCTGATGCGGTACTCGTTGGCGATCGGCTTGAAGACCTGCTGGACGAGCAGGCGGTTCGAGGCTTCGAGCTCGCTGAGGACGGTCGTCATGCGGAGATACGGTACGCCATCAAGATGGCGTCGACGTACTCGTCGCCGCGGCGGTAGTGATCCTTGCGGTAGCCCTCGTGCTCGAACCCGAACTTCTCGTACAGCGCGATCGCGGCGTGATTCCACGGGAAGACGTGCAGCTCGAGCTTGCGCACGCCCGACGTGCGCCCCCACCGAACCGCTGCATCGAGCAGCGCAGTGCCGATGCCGCGGCGGCGGTGCGACATGGCGACCATCAGCCCGAGATCGGCGACATGGCGACTGGCCGGATGCTGGTCGCGCGCGATCGAGAGCCGGCCGACGATGTGGCCGTCGTCCTCCGCGACGAAGACGGCGGCATTCGGATAGCGGCGGATCGCGCGGAGGTACCGCCGCTCGTCGGCGGCGTCGCGCCACCCGTTGGTCGACACGAGCCAGCCTTCGGGCTCGGCACCGACGGCATCGCCGAGGCCCTTGAGGCCTTCGGCGTCGGCCGGCTCGGCGCGGCGCACGATCATTCGACCACCACGCCCGCGCCGCCGCGGCGGGGGTCGCCGGCCGCGGCGAGCTCGCCGTCCTCGAGCGTCACGGCGGCCGCGCCGCCGAAGAACAGGTTGCGCTTGCGCCAGCGCGTCACGTTCCACCCCATCCCTTCCACCTTTTCGAGCTCCGCCGGATCATGCCCGCCCTCGCAATGGAGAACCTCCTGCTCGTCGAGGTGCACGCGGGGTCGGTCGATCGCGTCCTCGACCGGCAGCCCGTGCGCCACGACGTTGACGACGACCTGCATGACGGCACCGCGCAGGCGCAGCGAGCCGGCACTCCCGGCGACGAGGTGCGGCTTCCCCCCGCGCAGGACGAGCGACGGGCTCATCCCGGACGAGAGACGCTTGCCCGGCGGCGGCTTCCGCGCGATGTCGAACTCGCCGATCATGTTGTTCATGTGAATGCCGGTGCCGGGGATGACGATCCCCGAGCCGGCGCCTGTCGAGGCAGTCAGCGCGACGGCGTTGCCTTGCCCGTCGATGACGGAGATATGTGTCGTCCCGCGCGTGACGACCGCGCCCCCGAGCTCGAGCGCGCGGAGCAGCCCACGGCCCGTCGGCGCGCCGGATTGCTCCCGCATGACGCGTGCGAGCGCGTCGATCGCATGGGCGGTGCCCGGCTCGCCGACGTCGAACTCCTCGAGCAAGGGCAGGCCGTACGCGATCAGCACGCCGCCGCGCGAGGGCGGCGGGTTCGAGAAGAACTCTTCGCCGCAGAACTGCGCGCGCACCGGGCGGCGGCGGATCACGCGGTACTCGGCCAGGTCGCGCTCGGTGAAGCAGCCGCCGTGCGCGCGCAGGTGCTCGACGATGCTGTGCGCGGTCTCGCCGGTGTAGAGCTCGGCGGCGCCTTTCTCCGCGAGCATCTCCAGCGTCCCCGCGAGGTCCTGCTGGACGAGCGTGTCCCCACGCCGAAGCGCCTCGCCGCCGTGGTCGTACACTGCCCGCGCTTCAGGGGTGTGGCGGAGGATCAGGTCGAGGATGCGGTGCAGGTACGCCTGCCCATCGTTGAGCTCGACGCCGTTGCGCGCGAGGTCGACCGCCGGCTCGAAGAGGTCGCGCCAGGGCAGACGGCCGAATTGCTTGTGCGCCCTCTCGAGCCCCAGGGGCGCGCCGGGGATCGCGCACGACGCGCCGCCGATGTGGAACCGCTGCGTGGAGCCGCCGCTGAAGTCGACGTCGACGTGATCCATCACCGCGAGCTCGCCCTCGGCGCCGAGGCCCGGGATCGCGGTGAAGAAGTCGAAGACGCGTGTGCTGCGATCGCGCGCGCGGTGGACGAGCATGAAGCCGCCGGCGCCCGGCCCCGTGAGCGGGCTCTCCGCCACCCACGAGACGAGCGCCGCACCGACCGCCGCGTCGACTGCGTTCCCTCCCGCCTCGAGCACACGCGCGCCCGCCTGCGCCGTCAGCGGATGTCCGCCGGCAACCGCCCCTCTCATGGGCCAAGGGTAAAGGCCGGGGTCAGACCCCTGTGTCCCCGGACCGTCCCGGGGCGCGTCTCAATTGCGCAGGAACGACGGAGGCTGGAGGTCGTCCTCGGGCGCTGTCAGCGCCGTGACGAGCGAGCGCGTCGGACGGCCGACGCCGCCGACGCCGACACCGGTGACGATCACCGTCACCCAGACCTGGCCCGTCAGGCGGTCGTCGATGGTGGCGCCGAAGATGATCTGCGTGTCGTCGGTGGCCGTCTGCTTGATCACCTCGGCCGCCTCGTTCACCTCCAGCAGCGTCAGGTCGTCGCCGCCCGCGATCGACAGCAGGATCCCGCGGGCGCCGCCGAGCTCCGTGTCGATCAGGGGCGAGCGGAGCGCGCGCTCGGCCGCTTCCTTCGCGCGGTTCTCGCTGCCGGAGCTGAAGCCGATGCCCATCAGCGCCGTGCCGGAGCCCTCCATGACCGTCCGGACGTCGGCGAAGTCGAGATTGATCAGGCCCGGCAGCGTGATCAGGTCGCAAATGCCCTGAACGCCTTGCCGGAGGACGTCGTCGGCGATCTTGAACGCATCCAGCATCGACGTCGACTTGTCGAGCACCTCGAGCAGGCGGTCGTTCGGAATGACGATCGTCGTGTCGCACTCCTTGCGCAGCTCGTCGACGCCCAGCTCTGCCTGTCCCCGCCGCTTCGTCCCCTCGAACTTGAACGGCAACGTGACGATGCCGACCGTCAGCGCGCCGAGCTCCTTCGCGATGTGCGCGACAACCGGTGCGGCGCCGGTGCCGGTTCCGCCGCCTTCGCCCGCGGTCACAAACACCATGTCCGACCCGCGCAGCGCGTGCTTGATCTGGTCGTAGCTCTCGTCGGCCGCCTTCCGCCCGACGTCGGGCTCGGAGCCCGAGCCAAGCCCCAGGGTGAGATCCCGGCCGATGTGAAGCTTCGTCTCGGCGTCGGAGATCTGGAGTTGCTGGAGGTCGGTATTGACGGCGACGAAGTCGACCTGATTGATGCCCGCGTCGATCATCCGGTTGACCGCGTTCAGTCCGGCGCCGCCGACGCCGACCACCTGGATCTTCGCGAGGTACGAGCCGAGCGTGCCGACGCGCGCGTGCGACAGGCGCGGCGCGGGCTCGGGCATCGGCTCGAAGTAGCGGGTGACCGGAGGCTCGGGGATCGGAGCCGGCGGCGGCTCGGGCACCGGCTCGGGCTCGGGTGCCGGATCCGGATGCGGCGGGACCGGCGTCTCGACCTCGTCCTCCCAGGTCGGAACGTGCTCGACGGTCGACTCGTGCGGCTCTTCGGCAGGCGGCGCGGGCTCCTTCTCCTGCTGGCGCTGCGCTGCCTCGGTCGCCTTGAAGAGCTCCGCGAGCGGGCCCTCACGCATGCTCGCGCGCTTTCGCGCCATTGAGCACCTCCTTCGCCAGGTCGCGGTAATGCTCGGCGGCGTCGCCGCCCGGGTCGTAGCTGAGCACGGACTGTCCCTTCACGGGCGCTTCTGCATAACGCACGGTCTTCCGGATCTTCGTGTTGAAGACGAGGTCGCCGAAATTCTCTTTGAGGATGTCGACAGCTTCCTTCGAGTGCAAGAGGCGCTTGTCGTACATCGTCGGGAGAATCCCCTGGATCTCGACGTCGGGGTTGAGGTTCTCCCGGATCATGGAAAGCGTGTTCTCGAGCTGAACGAGCCCGCGCAGCGAGAGGTACTCGCACTGGACCGGAACGATCACGCCGTTCGACGCGACGAGCGCATTGATCGTCAGCAGGCCGAGCGAGGGCGGCGTGTCGATCAGGATGTAGTCGTACTTGGGCTTGGCCGTGACCAGCGCCTTCTCGAGTGCTCGCTCGCGCCCGATCATCGAGGAGAGCGCGAGCTCGGCGCCGGCGAGATCGATCGAGGACACCGCGACGTCGACCTCCGCGACGCGGATGATCTCCTCGATCGGGAGCTTGTGAACGAGCACGTCGAACATCGAGCGCTCGATCTCGTCGGGGTTCCAGCCCTGGCTCATCGTCAGGTTCCCCTGCGGGTCCAGGTCGATGGCCAGCACGGAGTGGCCCTGTTCCTTCAGGGCGACTCCGAGGTTCAGTGTGGTCGTCGTTTTCGCAACGCCGCCCTTTTGGTTGGCGAAAGCGATGACCCGGCCCAAAGGTGATCCCTTCTTATCGGATGATGAGCGTGTGTTGGGACGCGGCAGCAAGCGGGAAAGCCCCATTTGCCGCTCTTTCGTCTCAGAATAGCCGGTTCCTGCACAGGTCCAGGGGCTGTCCCGGGACCTGTCGGGCCCAGCTAGCCGCCGCTGGTCTCGCCCTCGACCGCGAGTTGCAGCTTCAGCGTGTACTTCAGCGTCACGCCGGTCGTGCTGACCAGCCGTGCATCGCAGTCGGCCGGCCCGAGGTTCGGGACGTCGAGCGTCCGCTTCGAGCGGCCTTTGGCGAAGCTGCCCGTCGCGACGACGCTGTTGTTGCAGACGATCTGCATCCGCGCGCGGACGCCCTTGCGCTTCGGCCGCGCGACGCTGGCCGTGAAGGTGACGTGGCGGCCCGGGCCGAGCAGCCCGAACGGCACGCTCTTCACGTCACGCGGGGTGAGCGTCCCCACTCGATTGACGGTGAGCGGCGTGTTCGGGGCCGCGGGCAGCGACGCGGTCGGAGTTCCGAGCGCCGCGAACATGTCCGCCTTGAGCTTGTCGTCGGGCGGGGCAAGCCAGCGCGCCATGCCGTAGTGATAGCTCGGCCCGACGTGGATGTACGCGTAGTCCTCGGCGAAGATCTCGGCGATGCTGTGATCCCACGCCTTTGAGTAGTCGAAGGCGACGGTGCGGCTCGCGAGCAGCGCGGCCATGCCCCGATCGGCCCACCACACCGGGATGCCGTTCAGCTCGGGAATGCCGGGCACCGCGGTCGACGCGTCGAGGTGGTGGCCGTATTCGTGGATGAGCGTCCCCTCGATCTGCTGGTTCTTGCCGGCCGGGATGAAGATCGTCGGCCGCGCGCCGTCGCGCGAGTAACACGCAGCGGCGGCGTCACCGCAGAGCCCGTCGATCTGCTGGTCGGGGACGATTCGCACCGTGACGTTGCTGATCTCGTTCCCGTGGGACGTCGCCCGCAGCACATCGGCATACCAGTTCGTGTCGACGGTGGCAGCGCGGACGTCGAACGTGATCCGGCGTCCCTGCCCGTCTGTCGTCGTGACGATCGCGGCAGCGGCTGTCGAGGCGAGCGTCAGGCTCAGAACGGTGGCGGCAGCGGCGATGGCGGACTTCATGGCGCGGCTCATCGAAGCACAGGTACCTAAGAAAGGGCGGCCCTGGATGTAAGAACTAAGTAAGAACGGCCGGGCGCGCAGGACGGAAGCGGGCGATCAACACCCAGATCCCGGCGGCCGCGACGAGCACGGCGCCCACGAGGATGACCAAGCCCTGGGCCGCGACGGCGAACGCGAGCGCCTGGCCCTTGGGGATGCCGCCGACGATCAGGATGGCCGCGCCGGCACCGGCCTGGGTTGCCGCGCCTGCAGGCGCAATCGGGAGTGCGGCCGAGGCGGCGGACGCGCACAGGAACGCGAGCGCGAGCGTGAACGAGCCGCCGATCGCCAGCGCGTTCAGGAGCACGAAGACTGCGACGGCGCGAAGCGCCCACGAGACGGAAATCAGCAGCCACGCCTGCGACGCCGAGCGCCGGCACGCGGTGTGGTCCTGCAGCCAGCGGCCGACCTTGAAGCGGCGGACGAAATCGAGCCGGGCGATGCGGGGGAGGCAGAGGACGAGCGCTGCGGCTGCGACGCCGGCGGCCGCGACGAGCGCGAAGCCCACCTGCACGCCGCCCGAGCGCGACGCGGCGGCCGCGATCGACGCCATCGGCGTCAGCGCAGCGCTGTCGAGTAGGCCGACGACGATCAACGTCAGGCAGATCGCGCCGAGGCCCGCCGTCTTCTTGCCCGGCAGACGGCGGACGACGGCGATGCGGATCGCCTCGTCGAAACGGCCGGGAAGTGCGACGCCGCCGACCGATGCAGCGCCGCCGGCGGCCGCGAGCGTCAGTGCCTGAGGGCGCTCGTGCTCACGGAACAAGCGCTGCCAGCCCCACGCCTTGAAGGCGTAGGCGAAGAGGAAGAGGATCCCGGCCGCGACGACCAGCAGCGGGTCGGCGCTGGCGAGCGGCCAGCCCGAGCTGGCGAAGTGGAGGATCGTGAGGGCCGCCGCAACGAGGGCGCCGGTGATGAACACCGAGTTCAGCGCGATGCGAGCTTTCCGCGAGCCTGCGAGGCGTCGTGCTCTCCCCATACGACTCGATATCGGGAAGTCAGCAAGGAGGCTGGAGATTCGAACGGGGGAGATTCGAATGGGGATAGATACCTCGAGGGTCGAAGGACTGACTGTGTTCGCCGGGAGAGACGTCAGTCCTCGGGCTCGCCGTCGTCGTAGTCGAGCGGCTCCAACCGAGCAATGAGGCCAAGACCCCGCCAGTAGATCTTGTTCGACCTAGGGTAATAGCAGACGTCGTTCGGCCGGCGCGTCCCGTAAACGAGAAATGACGCGCCTTCGTCACCGGCACGTATGAAATGAGACATGCCCGTGCTGGGCGGGCGCGAGACGACGTGGCCGGCGCGCACCTGCAGCTCCTCGCGCTCGACGCCGTCCGCGATCTGAACCGGCGACGGCCACAACTCGAACGTCGCGCCGCCTGCGAGAAAGACGAACAGCTCCTCGTCGGCCGAGTGGCAGTGCGGCCGCGCGCCCGCGCGTCCCGCCTCGAGCCGTCCCCAGTTGACGCCTGCATGTACCGCGCCGGCTTGCCGCGCAAAACGCACCCAGCGGCCGGCGTCGCCTTCGTACGAGGGCTCAGCGTCGTCGAGGTTGACCGTGCGCGGCGGCGCCGGCTCGCCGGAGTGGAACGGCGGCGGCTCTGCGGGCGTTGCGAACAGCAGCGCCGTCAAGCCTTTCTCCGACGCGCGCAGGGTCGCAGGCTCGTGCGGCACGGGATAGACGACACAGTCGCCGGCGCGCACGCCCTCCCCACTCCCGGCCACGACGAACAGCACGTCCTCGGTCGCGCGCTGAGGCAGCTGCGCCTCGCCGTTCGGCGGGAGGACCAAGCGACGCATGCTCACGCCGACGGCGCCGGCGGCCTGTGCGAGATCTCGATCGGGCGGGACGTCGTCCCAGTGCGCGATCACTCCAGCTCTTCGCCGTCCCAGTAATCGAGCTCCTCGATGCGGCCGACGACGTCGACGCCACGCCAGTACATCTTCTTGGAGCGCGGGTACCAGCAGATGTCGTTCGGCTCGCGCGTCCCCCACGCGAGGAGTGTGAGACCGGGGTCGCCGCCGCGGAACGCGTGCGCAATCCCCGTGCCGGGTGGACGCGCGACGACGGAACCGCTGCGCACCGGATGGTTCTCGTCGGGCCAGAGCTCGAGCGTGCCGTCGCCGTCGAGCACGACGAAGAGCTCCTCCTCGGCCGAGTGCACGTGGGGCGGTCCGCTCAACGCGCCGGCAGCGACCTCGATGTGGCGCATGCCGGTCCAGCGCGCGCCGACGGCCTCGCCCAGGCCGCGCCGCCGACGGCCGCCGCGCACAGCCGGCTCGACGTCGGCGACGTTCACGATCGTCGGCGGACGGTCGGCCTCCGGCTCGGGCCAGACGAGCTCCGGCTCGCGATCCCAGGGATGACCGTCCTGGACTTCGATGTAGCCGGTGATCGACCACATCGAGCGCCCGCGCGGCAGCTCGCTGCTCGTGAAGTACTCGCGGGGGCCGAACGCGAGGACGTCGAGCCCCTCGTCGCCGGCGCGGATCGTGTGCGCCTCGTGGAAGTTCTTGTAGACGACGCAGTCACCGGCGCCGATCTCGTACGTCTGCTCGTCCATCCACGTCAGGCCGCTGCCGCTGAGGACGTAGAAGATCTCCTCGGCCTCGCCGTGCACGTGCGCAGGCGTCGGCATCTCGCCCGGCGCGAGCTCGAGGCGGTGCACGCCGCAGCGGTAACTGCCGGCGGCGCTGCCGAGATTCGACCACGTACCCGCCATCTGACCGCGCTCGTTGCGACGCTTCTCGACGTCGTCCCAGTGCGTCAGACCCACGCGCGCGACTCTACGCCACGGGTGTGCTCAGAGCCGACGAGCAACGCTCGACTGCATCTCGCGCTCGCTCACCTCCTTCCACTCGCGCCCACGCCTCGGCGTCGTGGACGAGCCCGCGCAGCTCTTCGAGCAGAACGCCGGGGGGTGCGTCCTCGCGCTCGAGCGCCTCGATCCGGTCGAGCCGAGCCAGCACTGCGCGGGCCTCGTCCATGGGAACGAACGTAGCTGCACAAAACGCGCGCCTTTGTGCCGAAAACGGGCCTCCTTAGACTCTGGGAATGCCCGCCTGCCCAGTCTGCGCGGAGGAGAACCCCGAGCGCGCACGCTTCTGCTGGTCATGTGGCGCCGCCCTGGGCGAGCCGCAAGCTCTTCCAGGCGAAGAACGGAAGGTCGTCTCGGTGCTGTTCGTCGACCTCGTCGGCTTCACCGCCGCATCCGAGGACGTCGATCCCGAAGACGTGCGCGCCCGCCTTCGTCCGTATCACGCGCGCGTGAAGACAGAGATCGAGCGCTTCGGCGGAACGGTCGAGAAGTTCATCGGCGACGCCGTCATGGCGATTTTCGGAGCGCCGATCTCGCACGAAGACGACCCGGAACGCGCGGTGAACGCCGCGCTGCGAGTCGTCACGGCGATCGACGAGCTCAATGAGACGCAACCGGATCTCGCACTTTCCGTGCGAGCCGCGATCAACACCGGCGAAGCCGTCGTCACGCTCGGCGCAAGGCCCGCGGAGGGCGAAGCGATGGTCGCGGGGGACGTCGTCAACACCGCCGCACGGCTGCAGCAGCACGCTCCCGTCAACGGCGTCGTCGTCGGAGAGACGACATATCGCGCGACGCGCGACCTCTTCGACTTCGAGCAGCTCGACCCCGTCTCTGCGAAAGGCAAGGCCGAACCGGTCGCGCTGTGGCACGCCAAGGCGGCGCGCCGCCGCTTCGGCGTCGACGTCGAGCCGGTTGCGCGCACGCCGCTGATCGGACGCGACGACGATCTCGCGCTCCTGCAGTCGACGTTCTCGCGGACACTGCGGGAAGCCTCCACGCAGCTCGTGACGATCACGGGCGAGCCCGGTGTCGGCAAGACACGACTCACAGCCGAGTTCCGGCGCTGGGTCGACGACCAGGCCGAGCTCGTCTTCTGGCGCCAGGGCCGCTCGCTCCCGTACGGCGAAGGCATCACGTTCTGGGCGCTCGGCGAGATGGTGAAGGCGCAGGCCGGGATCCTGGAGTCGGACTCGCCCGAAGACGCGCGCACGAAGCTGGCGGTCGCCGTCGGCGAGGTGACGAGCGAGGCGACGGAGGAGGAGTGGCTGGCGGGCAGCCTCGCCCCACTCGTCGGGGTCACAGAAGGCGCTGCCGGAGCGACGCCCGAGACGTCGTTCGGAGCCTGGCAGCGCTTCCTCGAGGGCGTAGCTGCACAGCACCCACTGGTCGCCGTCTTCGAGGACTTGCACTGGGCGGACGAGCAGCTGCTCGGCTTCGTCGAGCACCTCGTGGACTGGTCGACGGGAGTCCCGTTGCTCGTCCTCTGCACGGCGCGGCCCGAGCTGTACGAACGGTCACCCGGATGGGGCGGCGGGAAGCGCAACTCGAACACCATCTCGCTGTCGCCACTGGGGCCCGAGAACACCGCCCGGCTGCTCGCGGCGCTAATGCAGCGCGCGGTGCTGCCGGCCGAGACGCAGGCGCGTCTCATCGAGCATGCAGGTGGCAACCCGCTCTACGCCGAGGAGTTCGTTCGCATGCTCGGCGACCAAGGGCTCCTGACGGCAGAGGGGATCCTGCGCGACGGCGACATTCGCGTTCCCGACAACGTCCAGGCGCTGATCGCGGCCCGCCTCGACACGCTGGCGCCCGAGCGCAAGGCGCTTCTCCACGATGCGTCCGTGGTCGGCAAGGTCTTCTGGAGTGGCACGGTCGCGGCGATGGGCGGCGTCGACGAGCGGTCGGCGCGCGCAGGGCTGCACGAGCTCGCGCGGAAGGAGCTCGTGCGGGCCGTACGCGAGTCCTCGGTCAAAGATCAGGCGGAGTACGCCTTCTGGCACGCGCTCGTCCGCGACGTTGCGTATTCGCAGATCCCCCGCGGGGGGCGCGCGCGCAAGCACGTCGCCGCCGCGAAGTGGGTCGAACAGATGGCCGGAGATCGCGTCACGGATCACGCCGAGCTCCTCGCCTACCACTACGACCGCGCGCTCGAGCTCGCGCGCATCGCCGATGCCGGCGCCGACCTGCAACCGCTGACCGAGGCCGCCCGCCGGTCCTTCGAGCTGGCCGGGAATCGCGCGATGTCCCTCGACCTCGGGAAGGCCTTCAAATACTTCGCCCGCGCCGCGGATCTGTATGCCGCGGACGACCTGAGGCGCGCGGGGCTGCTCCTGCGAGCGGTCCAGGGCCGTGCGGGCTCTCCCGCCGAAGCCGAGCGACTTGCCGAGGAAGCGCTAGGGATCTTCCGGACCGCAGGCGACGAGCTCGGTGAAGGCGTGGCGCTCGTCACGCTGGCCAGCATCGTGTGGGTGCGGGGTGACACAACGCGCAGCAACGACCTCGAAGTCGAAGCGCTGACAAAGCTCGAGCGTCACCCGCCGGGAGAGGAGCTTCTCCAGGCCTATTCGCGCCGAGCGGGCTCAGTCTCCATCGCCGGACGATCGGAAGAGGCGCTCGAGGTCATCGAAAAGGCGCTGCGCCTCGCCGACCGGCTGAAATCGAACGCGACCTCCTCGCGCCTCTATCAGTATCGAGGCATCGCCCGCAGCGACCTCGGCGATCCCGG
>JBJMJL010000064.1:0-8539 GCA_045806365.1 Gaiellaceae bacterium | reverse complement strand
CGTCGAGGTCGGCGCCGATCTCCTCGTAACGCCGCGCGCGCGCGTCGATCTCCGACGAGCGGCGGCCGATCGTCGCATTGAGCCGGCGCTCGCGCTCGGCGAGCGCCTCCCATGCCTGCTTGAGCTCGTCCCGCTCGTCGGCCATAGCGCAAGGATACGACTCGAAAACCGTCTACTCCTTCGTGGGAGGGCTCCTGGTCCCTGTAGTCCTCGCGGCTTCGCTCTGCGGCCCCGGCAAACCGGTGATGGCGGTGAGCTACCGCGTCGTCAACGACGTCGACACCGGAGTGAAGAGCAACAATTGGGCGTTCGACACGTACACGCGCGACGTCCGTGTCTGGGGCGCGGGGCGCGGCAAGTTCTGCTCGGTCAGCAAGTACGACGGCGAGTTTGCGTCGATCGAAGGCGCGAGCCCGGGCGGGAAATGGCGGCTGCCTGCGGGGATCCGCGGCACGTTCACGGGCACGTCGGTGACGACCTTCCGCGGCAAGCTGGCGCTGCGCGGCGCGCCGCCGCGCGGGTATCTCGGCGTGAAGGACTTCGCGTGCTCGAGCGCGGACGCGAAAGGACGCTGCAGCGGCACGTGGGACTGGCTCCGCGCCTACTTCACGAACGTGTCGGCGTTTCGCTACACGAGGTACGGCTTCCGGTACCACGCGAAGGAGAACGGGACCGGCACGTGGACGGACAAGCTCCTCGCCGGCAAGATCCGCACAAGCGGCGACATCAAGCCGGCGAAGAGCTAGCCGTGCTTACGAGTACTGCTTGACGAGCTGCTTGGAGGACTTCTCCGAGGCCTTCACGGCCTTGTCGAGGGTCGCCTCCTCCTGCTCGAGGTTCTCCTGCAGCAGCGCGACGATGTCGTCGTCGCCCATCTGCTCGGCCTTGATGATCAAGCCGTCGTAAACGGCGATCTCGTGATGCTCCGTCTCGATCACGCCGCCGAGGATGACTGAGTCGACGAGTGCGTCGTCGACCGTCTTGATCATCTGCTCGCCTTCCTTCTCGAGCCCCTCGATCGCGGGGCACGACTGCTTCTCGGGCTGCTCGCCGAGCGCCTGGAAGATGCGGTGCAGGTTCTGCGCCTGCTGCTGCGTCTCCTGGTAGTGCTGGCGCAGATCCTTTTGCAGCTGCGGATCCGACGCCTCCTCCTGGAGCTTCTCGAGCATCTCGAGAATCGTCTCTTCCATCGTCAGCGCCGCACCGAGCTTGTGCACGAACAGCTCGGTCGGTGTCTCGACCTTTGCCATCTGACCCCCTTCGCTCGTGTTTACCGGATCAGGCCAGGGCTACCCGGGTCGGTCCCGGGCAAACACAGCGAAGCCGGAATTTGCGGAAGCTAGTCCCGCCGGCCGGCGTCGTCGCGCTTGTCGCCGAGGTCCTCGCGGGGATCCCACGAGCGGCTGCGGCTGCCGGACTTGGCGAAGCCGCGGCTCAGCATGTACGCGATGGTCGCGAGCGTCGCCCACTCCCAGAAGAAGCGCGCGTCGATGCTGTCCGAATTGAACGCCGTGATTGCCAGGCCCATCAGCAAGAGGACGTACACGAGGAACTCGCTCGTGACGAAGAACGGCCGGGTCTCGGTGTCGTGGACGTGGCGTGGCGGCAGCGCCGCGTAGCGTGCCCAGCCCACCGTGGGACGACGGTCGTATCGGGTCTCTCGAGTTGCCATTTCGCCTCCCTGGTCGCAGTTTGCAGCGGTCCGGTTCCGCGTTTCACGCGTCGTGAAACCGGCTACGACGGGGCCATGGGACTACTCTGGATTCTCGTCCTGTTGCTGATCATCTTCGCGCTCGTCGGCGGAGTTGCCGTCAGCAACTGGCTCTTCGTCATTCTGATCGTTGCGCTGATCCTGCTGCTCGTCGGCTACGTCTAGGATCCAGCGCAGCAACGCCGAGTAGTCGCGGGCGCCCCACGACGCATCGTCTGCGGCGGCGAGGTACGCACGCGCGGCCTGGGCGAGACGCAGTTCTGGCGCGGCGTCCGCGACGAGGTCGGCGTCTTTGCGTGCGAGCGCGAGCTGGAAGCGCGGTGTGAAGGTGTCCGTCTCGAGTGCGTCGCGACGGCGCTCGGCCTGCGCCGCGATCGGCGTCGCGGCCAGCACCTCGTACGTCTGCTCGCGTGAGAGGCCGAGCCTGTCCGCGAGCCTGATGGCTTCGCCGAGCGTCACGAGCGTGCCGAAGAGCGTGGAGTTGGCAACGAGCTTCGCCGCCGCGCCGGAGCCCAGCGGTCCCACGTGGTGCGGCGTGCCCAGCGTCCGTAGCAGCGGCAGTTGCTCCTCGTAGAGCTCGCGCGGACCGCCGGCGAAGATGTTCAGCGTTCCTGCTTCCGCTTCGGAGATGCTGCCGAGAACGGGGGCGTCGAGCACCCGCGGGAAGCGGGGCGCGAGCTCCGCGATCGCCGGCGGGCCGACTGTCGACATCTCGATCAGCGCCTTTGTCTTGATGTTCCGTGTCACGTCGCGGAGCGCTGCTGCGTTCGTGAGCATCGTGATTGTCACGTCCGCGTCGCTCGCCGCTTCGGCCGCTGTCGCCGCGACGCGTGGGAAGCCCGCGGCTTTCGCGGGCGTGCGGTTCCAGACGACGACGTCGTAGCCGCTCTCGAGCAGCCGCCGGGCGATCCGGCTGCCCATCGCTCCGAGCCCGAGGACGGCGATCACGTGCATAAGGTTGGGGCATCGACTGGTTCGTCGTCAACGCGCGGGACGCCCTGCCGAGGCCTACGCCGGGCTCCCGCGGTGGAAGAAGCTCGACCGCGCGCCCGTCTGGTGAGACACTGGGCGTATGACCGCCATCGCCGAAGCACTCACGCTCGAGGAAACCGCAGTCGCCGAGCTCACGGCGGCTCTCAGAGGACAGGTCGTCGGCCGCGACGATCCCACCTACGACGAGCACCGCAAGATCTGGAACGGCTCGATCGACCGCCGGCCGGCGTTGATTGCGCGCTGCGCCGGCGTCGCCGACGTGATGTCCGCCGTGAAGTTTGCGCGGCAGCACGGCTTGCCGGTGGCGGTTCGCAGCGGCGGGCATAGCTTCCCGGGACATTCGGTTGCCGACGACGTGTTCGTGATCGACACCTCGCTGATGAAGGGCGTGCGCGTCGATCCCGACGCGCGCACCGCGCGGGTGCAGGCAGGCGTGCTGCTCGGCGAGCTCGACCAGGAGACGCAGGCGTTCGGCCTGGCTGCGCCCTCGGGCATCGTCACGCACACCGGCGTTGCCGGGCTGACGCTCGGCGGCGGCATCGGCTGGATCATGCGCAAGCACGGCTTGTCGGTCGACAGGCTGCGTCGCGTCGACATGGTGACCGCCGACGGCGAGCTCGTGAAGGCGAGCGCGGACGAGAACCCCGAGCTGTTCTGGGGCGTGCGCGGTGCCGGCGCGAACTTCGGCATCGCGACGGAGTTCGAGTTCGACCTGGTCCCGGTCGGGCCGACGATTCTCGCCGGGCCGATCTTTTGGAAGATGGAGGACTCGGCCGAGGTGTTGCGCTTCTACCGCGACTGGGTCGCGGAGGCGCCCGACGAATTGATGACCATCGTCATCCACCGGAAGGCGCCGGCGCTGCCGTTCGTCCCCGACGAGCTGCACGGGCAGCCGGTCGTGATGGTGATCCCGTGCTGGATCGGCGACTTCGACGAGGGCGAGAAGTTCATCAAGCCGATGCGTGAGTTCGGCAATCCCGTCGCCGATGTCTGCATGCAGAAGCCGTACCTCGCGCACCAGTCGATGTTCGACCCGAGCTTCGTGCCGGGCCGCTGGTACTACTTCCGCTCGTTCGACGTTCCAGGGCTGACGGACGAGATGATCGACATCACGGTCGAGCATTCGCTCCGCATTGAGTCCCCGCTGACGTCGTTCCCGATCTGGCAGATGGGCGGCGCCGTGTCGCGCGTAGGGGAGGACGAGACCGCGTTCGGCGGACGGCAGGCGGCGTTCACGTACAACATCGGCTGCTGCACCGAGAACGTCCAGGGCTTCGACGAGGAGCGCGACTGGGTGCGCAACTTCTGGTCGGCGCTCGAGGAGTGGCACACGTCGGTGTACGTCAACTTCTTGTCGGACGCGGAGGAGGGCGAGGACCGGATCCGCGCCGCCTACGGGCCGGAGAAGTACGACCGGCTGAAGGCGCTGAAGCGGGAGTGGGATCCCGACAACGCCTTCCGGCTCAACCAGAACATCTCGCCGGCTTAGGCGGCTTCACGGCGTGTACTGCGAAGCGCTTTCGCGGCACTGACGCGGCGATCTCCCGCGGCTCGGCGCCTTTGACCGGGAGGACGCGTAGCGAAGCCGGCAGGAAGTCGGGCGGCATTGAGTGCATCTCGTCGGGAAACCTCTGGGTCATCGTGTCGAACGCCTGGCGCGAGGAGACGAACCTCACCGAGTAGACGTCGTCGCGGTTGCGCAGGCGCGCTCGCAACTCGTCCATCTGCGTCCTGCTCGCCTTCCGATCGCAGATGTACGTGTTACAGAAGAAGACCCGCACCGTGCACCTTGCCGGCGCTACCTCGCTCGCGGCCGCGCCGCAGCCGGCCGCGAGCAAGGCGAGGGCTAGCGCCCTTGCAAGCCCGAGAGGCCCGAGAGCGCGCGAAGCATCCAGAGCCCGGCGAGCAGCGCGTAGACGAGCGCCGGGAGGAAGACCGCGAGCACGGTGGCCAGGATCGCCACTTGCGGCATCCCGTCGACCAGGTAGAGCAGGCCCGATGCGCTCATCAGGCCGATCAGGCTGAGCCCGGCGTTCACGAGGCTCGCCATCGGCGACTTCGGGCGGACGCCGGCGAGCCGCACGTCCAGCCAGATCGCCAGCAGGGTCGCGCCCAGGGTCAGCGCCAGCGTGAATTCGTTTCCGTCCATGCCGGTTCATCGTGCGTCAGGCTCGGCGCGGGGCCGCGCCCCGAAGGTCCAGTCCGGGCCAGACCGATGGGTCAGCCGCGGCACAGCGCGGTCTGGGCGTACGCATGGATGCGCTCCCAACCGACGTACGTCTCGTCGACGTTCACCATCACGACGGCCTCGCGCTTCCCGTTCGCCGTCGCGAGCACCTCGTTGCGCCAGCCGGGGATGTCGCCGTTGTGGCCGACCGTGCGCCCGCACGCGGTGAAGAGGTTGTCGATTCCCAGGCCGTAGGTCCCCGAGACTCCGGAAGTGGTCTTCATGTCCGCGAGCTGCGCAGGCGGCAGCAGCTTGCCGGTGAGCAGGCCGCGGTAGAAGAGCGTGATGTCGTTCGCGTTCGAGACGATCCCGCCTGCAGCCCAGGCCCAGGTGGGGCTCAGGAGCGGCGCGACGTCGAGGAGCGGCGCCGAGCCGAGCTTGACGTAGCCGTGGACGAACGTGGGGTCGAGGTCGATCGTCTGCGGAAACGAGGTGGACGCGAGGCCGAGCGGCGTGAAGATCCGTTCCTGCAGCGACTGGCCGAGCGGCTTGCCGGTGACGGCTTCGGCGACGAGGCCGAGCAGGATGTAGCCGGTGTTCGAGTAGTGGTAGTTCGCGTTCGGCGCGAAGTAGGGCGGATGCGTGACCGCGAAGGAGAGCAGCTCCGGCGGCGCCCACACATGCGACGGGTCCGACAAGATCGCGTTGCCGAACGCCTCGTCCTCGGTGTAATTGAAGACGCCGCTCGTGTGGTTGAGCAGCTCGCGGAGCGTGATCACCGTGCCGTTCGGCACGGCGCCCGGCAGCCACTTCCCGACGGGATCGTCGACGTCGAGCTTCCCTTCGGCCTCGAGCTGGAGGATCACGACCGAGACGAACGCCTTGGTCACGCTCGCAATGCGGTAGCGGTCGGCCGCGCGCATCGTCACGTGCGCTGCCCGGTCGGCATAGCCGGCTGCACCGGCGCGCGCGGCGGTCGGCGTCCGCACGTACACGATCGCGCCGGGCGCGCCTGACTTGACGAGGCTGCGCGCGAGCTGCGCGAGGTTCGCGCGCTTCGGTGCTGCCGCCTGAGCCGGTGCGCACAGCGTCAGCACCGCGAGCAGCGCAGCGAGTGCCCTGATCACGCGAACATCGTACGCTTCGCCGCGTGACGTTCAATGTCGCGGCCGACGCGTACGACCGCTTCATGGGCCGCTACTCGCTCCAGCTCTCGCCGCAGCTGGCGGACCTCGCCGGAGTCCAGGCCGGTCAGCGCGTTCTCGACGTCGGTTGCGGGCCGGGAGCACTCACCGGCGAGCTGGTCGCGCGCGGGGCCGAGGTCTCGGCGGCCGACCCGTCCGAGCCGTTCGTCGAGGCGATCCGCGAGCGCTATCCCGATGTCGACGTCCGGCGCGCCGCCGCCGAGGAGCTGCCGTTCGCCGACGACGAGTTCGACGCCGCGCTCGCGCAGCTCGTCGTCCACTTCATGTCGGACCCGGTCGCCGGCCTTCGGGAGATGGCGCGCGTGTCGCACGGCGTCGTTGCCGCCTGCGTGTGGGATCACGCGGGCGACCGCACGCCACTCGCGCCGTTCTGGCGCGCCGCGCGCGAGCTCGATCCCGACGCACCCGACGAGTCCGGGATGGCCGGCGGACGCGAAGGCCATCTGAGCGAGCTGTTCGCGGCCGCCGGCCTGAGTGACATCGCGGAGACGGCGTTGCCGGTACGCGTCGAGCACGAGACGTTCGAGGAGTGGTGGGAGCCCTTCACGCTCGGCGTCGGTCCCGCCGGCGCGTACCTCCTGACCCTCGAGCCGGAACGACAGAGCGCGTTGCGCGAGTCCTGCCGCAGCGCGCTCGCGCCGCCGTTCACGCTCGCTGCCCAGGTGTGGGCCGCCCTTGCGGTCGCATATTGACGAGAAGATCTAGATTCCTATAATCCCCTCGTTCTCGAGGGCAAGGGGAGGAGAGGGAATGAGGCCAAAGCGTTGGTCCTATGTGGCGGTGCTCCTTGTGGCACTGGCCGGGCTGGCACTACCGAGCTTCGTCGTCGCCGGCGACGAGATGCCGATCGAGCGCGACGAGCTGCCGAAGGCGTCGGGCTCGCTGTCGCACATCGTCGGCTTCCTGCAAGGCGGCGTGGGCGGCGGCTCGCTGAGCAACTCGACGTGTACGTCCGCCGGGGATCCGACGGCGAACATCCGGCTGAACTGCGACGACGAGATCTCGCCCGACAACGAGACCGCGATCGTCGCCGATCCGCTCGATTCGAATCATCTGCTCGCCGGCTCGAACGACTACTACATCTCGTTCAGCGGCTCGACGTTGCACGCCCGCGTGCCGACGGGCTTCTTCACGTCCTTCGACGGCGGGCGCACGTGGATCGACGGGCAGATCCCGATGGGCAACGGCGCGAGTAGCGGCAACGGTGATCCGTCGCCCGCGTTCGACTCGAAGTTCCGCACTGCCCACATGGCGCAGCTGAGCGCGGCGCAGGGCAACAGCCCGAACGCGGGCCACATCAACGTGTCGGTCTCGACGTCGGAAGACGGCGGCGTCACGTGGAAGCCGCCCGTGACGGTTGCGGTCGGCCACGCGTCGATCGGCCCGTCGGCAAACGGCGTCTTCCTGGACAAGGAGTGGCTCGTCGCCGACAACTATCCGTCGTCGCCGCACTACGGCCGTCTCTACCTCAGCTGGGATCAGATCGAGCTGAGCAAAGGGAATCTGATGCGCTCGCCCGTCGTGCTGTCGTACTCCGACGACGCCGGCAAGTCGTGGTCGCGGCCGGTCGAGATCTCCGGCTCGAATCCGCTCTACTGCACTGCCAACCAAGGGCCGGAAGGCGCGCCGGGCGCCTGTGACGAGAGCTTCTTCTCGTACGGAGCGGTGCGGCCGAACGGCGATGTCGTCGTCGGCTTCATCAACCAGCAGCATGCCGCGGCATGGGAAGTGCCGAACGAGTTCGAGAACCAGGTCCTGACCGTCACGTCGCACGACGGCGGTTTGCACTGGACCGACCCGGTGCACGTCGAGGATCTGGAGGACGGCGGCACCGAAGGCGTCGTGTTCACCGACTATCCCGCCAACGTGGACGGCCGGGCGACGCAGACCGGCTTCCAGTTCCGGACGGGCAGCTGGGGGAACCTGAACGTCGATCCGCTCACCGGCAACGTCTACGCCGTGTGGACGGACAACCGTGACGGCGCGCACGACGTCGCCAACCCGATCACGGACACGAACGTGTTCATGTCCGTGTCCACCGACGCCGGTGCGCACTGGACGGCGCCGATCCGCGTGACCGCTGGCGCGGCGGACAAGTGGTTCCCGTGGGTTGCAGCGCGCGGCGGCAAGGTCGGCGTCCTCTACCACGAGGAGGCCGGCGCCGGGACGTACGTCACGCGGCTCGCAACGTCGACGAACGGCGGCGCCTCCTGGACGTACCAGACCGTCTCGAATGCCGTCTCCGACGCGAACCATTCGGTGTGGTTCCGGGCGCACGCACCGGACTGCGACCAGTGCGCGACGTTCATCGGCGACTACATCGGCCTCGCATACGACGCGCTCGGCCGGGCGCATGCTGTGTGGACGGACATGCGTCGCACCATCGCCGTGCCGCAGCTCGGTCGCACGGGCAAGGCCGAAGACGCGTTCTACGCGCGCAGGTAAATCGACGAGCGAGAGGGT
>JBJMJL010000063.1:0-4154 GCA_045806365.1 Gaiellaceae bacterium | reverse complement strand
ACTCTGTATCGAAGCCGGGCTCGGCGCCCGGATCGTCGGGCGCTCATCCCCATGGTCGACTCCTCCACGATCTTGCTGGTCGACGACGAGGCGTCGGTGCGCAAGGTGCTCACGTTCCCGCTCGAGCGCGACGGCTACACGGTCGTCCAGGCCGCCGACGGTGAGGAGGCGCTGGAGAAGTTCGCCGCGCAGACGATCGACCTCGTCGTGCTCGACATCATGCTGCCGCGGCTCGACGGCCTCGAGGTCTGCAAGCGCCTGCGCGCCGAGAGCGAGGTGCCGATCATCATGCTCACTGCCCGCGACGACGAGCTCGACAAGGTCGTCGGGCTCGAGCTCGGCGCGGACGACTACATCACGAAGCCGTTCTCGATTCGCGAGTTTCGCAGTCGTGTGCGCGCGCTTCTGCGCCGGGCCGCGGTTGCGCGTGCCCCAGGGAGCGAGTCCGAGATCATCTCGGCCGGCGGTCTCCGCATCGATGTCGCGAAGCGCTCGGTGCAGGTGCGAAACGCGCCCGTGCGTCTCACGTACGTCGAGTTCGAACTGCTCCGGACGCTCGCGGCGAATCCCGGGCGCGTCTACAGCAGGCGAATGCTGCTCGAGTCGCTCTGGGGCGCTGCCGACTATCGAGAGCCCCGGACGATCGACGTCCACGTGCGCCATCTACGCGAGAAGCTCGAGCGAGACCCCGCCGAGCCCGAGTACATCCTGACCGTGCGCGGCGTCGGCTACCGCTTCCGCGACCGGTGAACCCGCTCCGTAGCGTCGGCGGGCGGCTCGCCCTGGCACTCGCCGCCGTCGTGGCGGGCGCGCTCGTCCTCGTCGACCTGATCGTCGTGCCATCGCTCGAGCAGAACCTGATCAACGACAAGCTCGGCCGCCTCCGCGAGTCCGCTCCGGCGGTCGGGTCGCAGCTGCTGAACACGCCCCGCTTCGAGCTGGACGACGCGATCCAGTCCGCGGCGGCCAGCTCGGACGCCCGGGTCGCGTACTTCTATCCGCTCGTCTGGGGCGAGCGCCCAAAGTTCACCGTTCTCGCCGACTCGAACCCGGTCACGTCGGTCGACCTGGAATCCGACCCGCTCGTGCCGAGGGCGTTCGCCCGCGCGCCGCGGCTCGTCTCGGGCACCGTCACCGTTGCCGGGAAGCGCTACGCGGAGGTGGCCTACCCGCTCTTCGGCGGGCCGGTCGTGCTGTTGCGCGCATCGGTGGAGGACTCCCTCCAGAGCATCAGCCTGGTCCGGCGCCGGCTCGTCGTCGCCGGCGTCATCGCCTTGGTCGCCTCCCTGCTGGTCGGCTACTTCGCGGCCCTGTTCTTCGCGCGCCGCATCCGGCGGCTCGAGCGCGCTGCCGATCGGATCGCCGCCGGCGACTTCAGCGAACCGGTCGTGGACGGGAGCCGGGACGAGCTCGGCCAGCTCGCCTCGGCCTTCGACGACATGCGACAGCGCCTGGCGCAACTCGAGCATGCGCGGCGCGAGTTCATCGCGAACGCCTCGCACGAGCTGCGGACTCCGCTGTTCTCGCTCGGCGGTTTTCTCGAGCTGATGGACGACGAGGAGCTCGACCCGAAGACGCACGCCGAGTTCATGGCGACGATGCGCGAGCAGGTGGCGCGGCTCACAAAGCTCGCGACCGAGCTCCTCGACCTCTCCCGCCTGGATGCCGGCCGGCTGAGCGTCGAGCACGAGGCGGTCGACCTCGCCGCTCTCGCCGAGATTCTGGCCGACGAATTCCGCGCGGTCGCGCGCTCCAGCGGGCACCGGCTCGCGGTCGAGAACGGAAGCGCGACGGCCGCGGTCGGCGACGAGGAACGTGCGCTGCAGATCGGGCGGATCCTCGTCGAAAACGCTCTCGTCCATACGCCGCCGGGGACTGCCGTGCGGATCCGGACTGCTCGTGGCGACGGCACGGCGCTGCTGACGATCGAGGACGAGGGGCCCGGCATTCCGCCGGAGCACAGCAACCACGTCTTCGAGCGCTTCTACCGGCTCGAGGGCTCGGTCGCGTCCGGCAGCGGGCTGGGCCTCGCGATCGCGCGCGAGCTCGCGGAGCTGATGGGCGGCTCGGTCGAGCTCGATGCGCTGTCGGGCAAGACGGTCTTCACGCTCGTTCTGCCGACGGACGCGCCGGGGGAGGACATTTCCCGTGAAAACGCGGACATGTCCGAAATGGGTCAAGTGATGTCTTGAGGAGCCCGGCTACAGTGCGTCGGTGCGGGCAGGTCCTCTCGCCGCGTTGATTCTCGTCGCCGCCGTTCTCGGCGGCGGTATTGCGCTTGGGATCGGAAAGAGCGCCGGCTGGTTCGACGGGAACACCAGCACGGTCGTGGTCAAGGCGCAAGGAACCAGCGCGCCGGCGTCGCTTCCGGCCAACGTGACGACACGTGTCGGCCCGATTCCCGGCAGAGGGTTCGATCCGCAGAGGATCTTCGCCCGGCGTTCGCCCGGCGTCGTCACGATCTTCGCGTACTTCGGTGACCCGAGCTCCGAGACCACGGAGATCTCTCAGGGGTCGGGCTTCGTGATCTCGCCGAAGGGCTACATCCTCACGAA
Organism: Gaiellaceae bacterium; assembly: GCA_045806365.1. Lineage (GTDB taxonomy): Bacteria > Actinomycetota > Thermoleophilia > Gaiellales > Gaiellaceae > 3-1-20CM-4-69-9. Next base: position 1,599 of record JBJMJL010000063.1, on the reverse strand, counting down.
CTCGCACGTGATCACGAACGCCGGCGGCCGGTCGCGCCTCCAAGCGGCAGAGCACCTCTTTGTGGAGTTCGCGGACGGCGACCGTGCCGAGGCGAGCATCGTCGGCTGGGACCTCTACGACGACGTCGGCCTGATCCGGCTCGAGTCCGCGGCGCACAAGCTCGCTCCCGTTCCGCTCGGGGAATCCAAAACCGTCCAGGTCGGCCAGCCGGTGGCGGCGATCGGCAGCCCGCTCGGGAACGAGAACTCTCTGGCAGTCGGCGTCGTTTCGGCCGTCCACCGCTCGATCGACGCGATCACCGTCCGGACGTACAAGGTGGTCGACGCGATCCAGACGGACGCCCCGATCACGCACGGTAACTCGGGCGGCCCGCTCCTCGACGCGCGCGGCCGCGTCGTCGGCATCAACGCGCAGATCCGCAGCGCCAGCGGCACGGGCAACGACAGCGGCGTCGGCTTCGCGATCCCCATCGACGCCGCGAAGCGCTCGGTCCGGGAGCTCATCGACAAAGGACATGTCACCTACGCCTATGTCGGGATCACCACCGACGACATGACGCCCTCGCTTGCGCGAGCGCTCCATTACGGGGTCGACCACGGCGCGCTCGTCGTCGAGGTCAAGCCCGGCAGCCCGGCTGCCTCGGCGGGCCTCCGCGGCGGCAACAGCGAGGTCGACGTTCTCGGCATCCAGGACTTGATCACGGGCGGAGATGTGATCGTCGACATCAACGGCATACCGGTCGATCGCGCGGACGACGTCGTTCGCATCGTTTCGGGCGCCCTCGAGCCGAACGACGTCGCGGTCTTCACGATCGTCCGGCAGGGCCAGCGCAAGAAGGTGGCGGTAACGCTGGCCGAGCGTCAGCTGCCGTCGGATTAGATCGGCCTCTGGAGGGCATAAGCCCCCAGTTGGGCCTGCCGGTCGTGTCGGTAGGTTTTGATAGTTTCAACCTGCTTCTGTTGGGTAAAGTTGACGCAGTGAGCACGCGTGAAAACGGCAACGGCCCGACGGTGCGCCTGACGATTCCAGCGCGCCCGGAATACATCACGCTCTGCCGCCTCGCCCTGACCGGCATTGCACGCGTCCGTGAACTGTCCGACGAGGTGCTGGCCGACCTGAAGCTCGCACTGACGGAAGCGGCGTCGAACTCCGTCCGTCACGCATACGCCGGCGACGACCATGCCGGCGTCGTCGAGATCTCGTATCAGCTCCATCCGGACCGACTCGTGATCGAGGTCACCGACGAGGGCGAGGGGTTCGAGCCGGCAGACGCCGAAGGCCTGCCGGACGAGCTCTCCGAGGGCGGGCTCGGGATCGCGATCATCCGCGCGATCGCCGACGACGTCGAGATCGGCAAGCAGCCCGGCGGCAAAGGATCTCGCCTCCGCTTCGAGAAAACGTTGAGTTAGCCCGCAGCTGGCCTGTATGCTGCGCGGCCGTTTGCCGGACACCAGGGCCTAGACCATGCTCCAACTCGTCAACGTCGGCCACAAGTCGCTCGGCGACTACGCAACGATCGCAACGCGAGGGCTGATGGACGAGATCCGGCGGCTCGCCGAGCCGCTTGCCGGCAAACGCGTCGTCCACCTGTCCGCTAC
>JBJMJL010000062.1:0-11268 GCA_045806365.1 Gaiellaceae bacterium | reverse complement strand
TGCTCCAGGAACTGCTTGAACTCGGTGACCTTCGACTCGATCTCCTCCTCGGTCACCTCTTCGCCCTCGAACTCGATGCCGGATTCCTCGATCACCTCGTCCGCCGCGAAGATCGGCGCCTCGGCGCGAATGGCGAGCGCGATCGCGTCCGAGGGGCGCGAGTCGATCTCGATCTCGGAGCCGTCGAGCTGGACGGTGATCTGCGCGTAGAACGTGTTCTCGCGCAACTCGGTCACCGTGATGCGCGTGACCTGCGCGCCGAGCTGCTCGAGCATGTCGGTGACGAGGTCGTGCGTCATCGGTCTCGGTGTCGATGCGCTCTGCAACTTCATCAGGATCGCCGCGGCTTCCGGGTGGCCGATCCAGATCGGCAGGAACTTGTTCCCCTCGGCCGTCTTCAGGAGGACGATCGGCTGCTTGCCGACCAGATCGAAGCTCACGCCGTAGATCTGCATCTCCTGCATCGGACGCTTTGATGGTAGCTCAGAGGTTCGGCGTGAAACCTCACCCGTCCGGGCGTTCCGAAACCTTTACGGAACGTCTTTGAGGCGCCACTCGGCGACGTCGCGGATGCTGACGATTCCGACCGCGCGCTCGCCCGAGACGACGGGAATGTGCCGAAAACCGTGTTCGATCATCGTCTGGCCCGCCTCTTCGACCGACGCGTCCTCGGTCATCGTGACGGGGTCCGGCGTCATCCATTCGCGCACACGCGCCTCGCTCGAGTGCACCCGGCCGGCGACCGCGCGCATGAGGTCGCGCTCGGTGAAGATCCCGATCATCCGGCCGAAGTCGGAGACCACGACCGCGCCGACGCCGTGGCTCGTCATCTTCTCTGCGGCCTCGCCGATCGTGTCGGACGGCTCGACCGACAGAACGTCCTTCGTCATCACCTCACCGAGGGTCGGCATGGCGGCGAGCATAACGGCGTCATCGCCGCTTGGCCGTCCGTCCTGGGTAGATGGGCGATCGTGGATTCGAACCACGGACCTCCGCCTTATCAGAGCGGCGCTCTAACCAACTGAGCTAATCGCCCGGGGGCGATCAGTGTAGCCGGGGTCAGTGCAGCTGCTGGGTGCGCTCGAGGTAGTCCTCGACCGCGAGCAGAAAGGTGTTGTCCTCCGCGAGCTCGCGAAGCGTGCCTTTCGTTTCGTCGTCGAGGTCCTCGTCGCGTGCGAGCTCGGTCAGGAAGCTGCCCATCTGGCCGTCACGGGAGAGGGCGGCCATGCGCAGGAAGATCTGCCTTGCCTCGTCGTCCTGCGAGATCGCCTCGAGGGATTCCATCTCGTGCATCCACAATCCGAGCATCTCACGGGTTCAACGCCCCGGATGCTCGTGGGGATACGGCTTACTTCGCCGCGTGTTCCAGCGCTTCGGCGAGCTCCTCGAGCTCGGTCTCGTCGGCGAAGGAGATTTCGAGGCGGTTCGAGACGACCCGGCTGGAGAAACCCGTGATCCGGTCGGCCGCGTTCTTTGCGCGTGCGACGAGAGTCGGGTCCAGCTTCGCCTGCTGGCGTCGCTGTTTCGTCTTCGCGCCCGCCCACCGCGCCGCTCGCTCGGCCGTCCGAACGGACATGCCTTTCTGGACGATCTTGCGCGCGAGCGCGCGCCGACCCTCGTGATCGGGAACTGCCAGCACAGCGCGCGCGTGACCCTCCGTGAGCTGACCGCGCTCGAGCATCTTCAGGACGTCCTCGGGGAGCTCGAGCAGGCGCACGCGGTTCGAGACCGCCGGCTTCGACTTCCCGACCTGCTCCGCAAGCTCGCCGAGCGACAGCCCGAACTCATCGAGGACGATCGCGAACGCCCGCGCTTCTTCGACCGGCGAGAGATCTTCGCGCGCGATGTTCTCCACCAGACCGAGCAGCAGCGAGTCGCGATCGTCCGCCTCGCGGACGACGGCCGGAATCGTCTGCAGCTTCGCGTCGCGGGCGGCGCGCCAGCGGCGTTCGCCCGCGATCAGCTCGTACCCGCCGGCGACGCGCGGGCGCACGAGGACCGGCTGCACGATTCCCTGCGAGCGGACGGACTCCGCGAGGCCGGCGCCCGCCTGCGAGTCGAACTTGTGTCGCGGTTGTCGCGGGTTCGGATGGATCAGCTCGACGGGCAGCTCGGCAAGGTCGCTCGAGTCCGCGCCGCCGAGCAGCACTTCGAGCCCACGCCCCAGCCCCCGTCGCTCAGGCACGCTCGACAAGCTCCATCGCCACCTTCCAGTATGCGTCGGCGCCGCGGGAGCGACGGTCGTACGCGATCGCAGGGAGGCCGTGGCTCGGCGCCTCGGCCAGACGCACCGAGCGCGGCACGGTCGTCGTGAACACGAGCTCGCCGAAGTGACGTCGCACTTCCGCCTCCACGTCGGCCGAGAGGCGCGTGCGCCCGTCGACCATCGTCAGCAGCACGCCGCCGACCGCGAGCCGCGGATTGAGCCGCATCTTCACGAGGTTGATCGAGTGCACGAGCTGCGAGAGTCCTTCGAGCGCGTAGTACTCCGCCTGCACGGGGATCAGGACGCGGTCGGCAGCCGCAAGTGCATTCACCGTCAGCGGCCCGAACGACGGCGGACAGTCGAGGAAGACGAACGAGTACTGCTCGACGCCGGACGCCAGTGCATGCCGCAGGTACGTCTCGCCGTCGCCGTGACGCGTCAACTCGACCGTCGCGCCCGCGAGCTCCGGCTTCGCGGGGATCAGGTGCAGGTTCGGGAAGCGCGTCGGCTTCGCGAGCTCTCGCAGCGGCGCGCCGTCCAGCAGGTCATAGGTGGACGTGCCGTTCGCGCGCTCCCCGAGGCCCGACGTGGCGTTCGCCTGCGGGTCGAGGTCGATCACCAGCGCTTTCTCGCCGGCCTCGGCGAGACACGCAGCGAGGTTGATGGCGGTGGTCGTTTTGCCCACGCCACCCTTCTGGTTCGCGAGTGCGTAGACCTTCGCCATGGCGCCAGAGTACTCAGCGCAACGGACGCTTACGCGCGACGCCGGTCCGGCGTGGAAAGCCGGCCGGAGTCGGTCGTGCCTTGCGCAAGACGAGCAGCCCAGCGGTCACATCGGCGAGCTCGCCGCCGAGCTGTTCCGCTACACGCGCGACGTGCGCAACATCCGCGGTCTCGCCGACCCACAACACGACTCCACCGCCTGGCCGCACGAGCGGCAGGCACCACTCGGCCGCAACGGGAGGCGGCGCCAGCGCTTTCGCAACGGCAACGCCGTAAAGATCCGGCTCCTGCTCCTCTGCGCGACCTTGCACGACGCTTGCGTTCGGCGGTGCCCACTCGCTCAGGAAATCGCACTTGCGTCCGTTCGACTCGAGCAGCGTCAGCTCACGCTCGGGGAGCGACACAGCAAGAGGGATGCCGGGCACGCCGCCACCGGAGCCGACATCGACGATGGGCCCGTCGAACGCGCCCACGACCGGCACACCGCGCACCGAATCGTCGAGCAGCACGCGGCGCGCTTCGTCGACATCGCGGAGCGCAGTCAGCCCTGGCGTTGCGACGAGCGCCGCTAGCCAGTCCTCAAGAAACCGGGTGGATGACGACAAAGCGGTTCGGCTCCGTGCCCTCGCTCGTCGTCTCGACGCCGTCGAACTCCTTCAGCCGCAGGTGGACGACCTTGCGCTCGACAGCCGACATCGGGTCGAGCTCGACCGGGTCGCCGCTCGCCGCCGCACGCTCGGCCGAGCGCACAGCCAGCGCTTCGAGCGACACGCGCCGCCGCGTGCGATAGCCCGCAGCATCGACGACGACCTCCTTGCGATCGTCCGGGCGCCCGCGATACATCGCCGCGTTCGTGAGGTACTGGATGGCGTCGATCGTCTGACCGTGGCGGCCGATCAGCATGCCCAGATCGGGACCCGTGCACGACACGGTGATCGTGTCGTCGTCCTCCTCGAGCTCGACACGTGCGGTCACGCCGATGGCGTCGACGATGTGCCCGACGATTTCTCGTGCCTCGGCGGCGAGGTCGCTCTCGTCTACAGGGACGGTCGCAGCCTCCGCAGGCGGGGCGTCGGCGGTGACGCTCGCGATCACGCGCGCGGGTGTGAACCCGACGCCGAGCAGTCCGCGCTCCCCCTCCGAGACGACCTGGAAGCGCACGGCCGACTTGTCGAGCCCCGGCCGCTGCCGCTCGAGCTCGCGCAGCGCCGACCACTTGGCCTCGCCGACGGTCTCGCCGCTCCCCTCGACCTGGAGCTCGGTCATCGCCGTGCCTTCTTCTTGCGCTTCACCCGCCGCGGCTCGCTGCTCGCCTTCGGCGCGACCGCCGGCGCGGCGGCGCCGTCACCGCTCTCCTCCTTCGACGGCGTGCGCGACGAGCGCTTCTGGCCCGTGGGCGGCGCCACCTTCGGGATCAGCCGCCGGGTGATCAGACCCTGCCCGACTGTCCACAGGTTCGTCGTCATCCAGTAAAGAACGAGGCCGGTCGGGAAGCGAAGAATGAAGGGGATGAACGCGAACGGGAGGATCATCATCAGCACCCGCTGCGACTGCTGCATCGTCCCGGACATGAAGTACGTCGACGCGAGCTGGCTCGTGACGTAGATCGTCAAGAGCACGTAGCCCGACCAGTGGCTGTTGGCGTGCGCCGCGATGTTCGGCACGAAGTGCAGCCACGAGAACTCGCCGGCGTCGATCGCGGCCTGGCCGCCCGGCGGGTGCTTCGAGAAGTTCCGCAGTGTGTAGAAGAGCCCGATGAAGATCGGGATCTGCGCCACGAGCGGCAGGCACGACGATGCCGGGTTGATGTTCTTCTCCCGGTAGAACTTCATCAGCTCTTCGTTGAGCTTCTGGCGATCGTGCTTGTACTTGCGCTGGATCTCCTTCATCTCCGGCGCGTGCGCCTGCATGTTCTGCATCGAGTGGATCTGCCGCACCGTCAGCGGAACGAGCAGCATCCGCACGATCAGCGTCAGCGCGACGATCGCCCACGACCACGGCAGCCCGAACCCGTGGAGGCCGTTCAGCACGTGGCGCAGGAGGTGCTCGAGCGGTTCCAGCAAGTAGACGAGCGTCACGTGAACACCCGCTGGTCGTGCGCGTGATCGACGCCGCCGCGACTCCACGGGTTGCAGCGGAGCAGGCGCCACCCCGCCAACACCGTCCCCTTGAAGAGCCCGAACTGCTCGTACGCATCGATCGCGTACTGCGAGCACGACGGGTGGTACTTGCAGCTGCCGCCTCCGAGAAACGGTCGCAACGTCACGCGATAGACCCAGACGAGCGCGACTCCGAGGTACCTCACGCCGCCGCCTTCGTGAGGACCTCGTCGACGCGATCCCCGAGCCAGTCGAACCCATTCGCAGCCACGGCCTCGGGTAGGCCGGGCTTGGCGATCAGCACGTAGTCGCGGCCGGAGGGCACCCGGTCGACGCGCGCCCGCCAGACATCGCGCAGCTGCCGCTTGATCCGATTGCGCGCGACCGCGTTGCCGGCCGCCTTCGGAACGGCCAGGCCGAGCCGCGGCTCGCCCGGATCGCCCTCACGGTCGAACCAGTAGAGGACGAGGAAGCGCGTGGACGTCGAGCGGCCCTGCCGGTAGACGGCGTCGAAGTCTCGCGAGCGAGACAGGCGGTGCCGGCGCTGCACGTCGTCGCTACGCGGAAAGGCGCTTCCGGCCCCTCGCGCGGCGGCGCTTCAAAATCGCGCGTCCCGCACGCGTGGACATGCGCGCACGGAAGCCGTGGCGACGCTTGCGCCTGCGCACGTTGGGCTGGTAAGTCCGTTTCACGAGGTCGACAGGAAAGAAATTGCCCCAAAAAGGGGCCGTGGCCGCGCCAGTATAGATGAGCGTTGCTGCACAGAGTTATCCACACCCAAGCGTGTGCGAAGTGCCTCCAAATGTGACCAACGGTCACGCTTCCTCCACAGGTGTGGAGAGCTGTGTGGACTCGGCGAAAGACCTGCAAATCCAATGAATTTCATCCCCAGTTTCCACGCATTGTAGGTCGAGAAAGTCGCTGGTATGCTCGCCGCTTCCCCGAGGCGGAGAGGAGTTGGTACCGGCGGCGTGGATCGCCCAATTGAGCTGACTGCGGAAAGCCTGTGGGGCGAGGTTGCCGGTCGGCTCAAGGGGGCCCTCAACGAGACCACGTATCGCACGTGGTTTGCCGAGGCCGAGGGGGCGGAGCTGTCGGACGACGCGTTCATCCTCGGCGTTCCGAACGACTTCACGCGCGAGTGGATCGAGGGTCACTTCCTCGGGCTGATCGGCGCGGCCGTCCGCGACGTGACCGGGCAGGAGCGCCGGGTAGCACTCTCGGTGCTCGAACGCATACCGGTGGACGCGCCCACCCCGGCGGCCGAGACCAAGCCGAGGCCGCCCGGAGCCGCCGTCACGGACGCCGGCATGAACCCGAAGTACACGTTCGACCTATTCGTGATCGGCTCGTCGAACCGCTTCGCGCACGCAGCGGCGCTTGCCGTCGCCGAGGCTCCGGCGCAGGCGTACAACCCGCTCTTCATCTACGGCGGCACCGGGCTCGGCAAGACGCACCTGATGCAAGCCATCGCCCAGTACGTCGCCGAGCATTCCAGCGACCTCTCCGTCCGCTACGTCACCAGCGAGACGTTCATGAACGACTTCATCAACTCGCTGCGAGACAAGCGCATCGAGGGCTTCAAGCAGCGGTACCGCACCTATGACCTGCTGCTCGTCGACGACGTGCAGTTCTTCGAGCACAAGGAACGGATCCAGGAGGAGTTCTTCCACACGTTCAACACGCTGTACGAGGCCGGGTCGCAGATCGTGATGTCCTCGGATCGCCCGCCGCGCGATATCGCGACGCTCGAGGAGCGGCTGCGCTCCCGCTTCGAGTGGGGGCTGATCACCGACATCCAGCCGCCCGACCTGGAGACCCGCATCGCGATCCTGCGGAAGAAGGTCAAGACCGACGGGATCCACGTCCCGGACCCGCAGGTGCTCTCGTTCGTCGCCTCGCGAATCTCGACGAACATCCGCGAGCTCGAGGGCGCGCTCACGCGCGTCGTCGCCTTCTCGTCACTGACCGGGCGCTCGCTCTCGGTCGGCCTCGCGGAGGACGTGCTCAAGGATGTCTTTCCCCAAGGCGAAGCGGCGGAGGTCTCCATCCGCCGCATCCAGGAGCTCGTCTCCGAGCGCTTCCGGCTCTCGATGGACGAGCTCTGCGGCGACAAGCGCTCCCAGAACATCGTCTATCCCCGCCAGGTTGCGATGTACCTCTCGCGCGAGCTCACCGACTCCTCGCTCCCCAAGATCGGCAAGGAGTTCGGCGGGCGCGACCACACCACCGTCATCCACGCAACCTCGAAGATCGCGCGCCTGATCCGTGAGGACAGATCTGTCTACAACCTTGTGCAAGAACTGACCGCTCGTGTGAAACAGGTCCGCTGAGCCTCGGTGCCTGTGGATGCGACCCTTCTTTCCACCATCTGCGTCCCCTGCGAGAATCGCTCAACCAACGGGGAGAAAGGCCTCCTCCACCGGACCCACATCCCCTACGACTACAACGAGGTTTTAAATGATTGAAACCAACACCATGGTAGGCACGGGGATGAAAGTCGTCTGTCAGCGCGACGAGCTCGCGCAGAGGCTCGGCGTCGTCGCACGCGCTGTCTCCACCCGCGCGAGCGTGCAGATCCTGTCCGGCGTGTTGCTTCGCGCCGAAAGCGGCCGGCTGCACTTGGCGGCGACAGACATGGAGCTGTCGCTTCGATCCTCACTCGATGCGCAGGTCGACGGGGAAGGGTCGGTCGTCGTGCCGGGTCGCTTGCTCGTGGATCTCGTGCGGCTGCTCCCGGAGAGCGAGGTGACGATCGAGCATCGCGCCGAGGAGAGCGTCGTGCGCGTGACCTCGGGCTCGTCGAGCTCGACGCTGCACACGTATGCGGCGGAGGACTTTCCGCGTCTGCCGGACCTGGACACGGTGGGCACGTTCACGGTCGACCGAGAGTCGCTGCTCGACACGGTGGCGCGCGTCGCGCGCTCGGCCTCGCGAGACGAGTCGCGCCCGGTCCTCACCGGGATCCTCGTGCGTTTCGAGGCCGGCAAGATCGTGATGGCCGCGACCGACTCCTACCGCTTGTCGGTGAAGGAGACGGAGCTCGCGGGTGACGTTCCCGAGCTCGAGGCGATCATTCCTGCGCGTGCGCTCGCCGAGCTCGCGCGCATCGCACAGTCCGGCGAATCCGTCGAGCTCGGCGTGCACGAGAACCAGGTCGTGTTCGCCGCCGACGACGTTTGGCTCACCACACGCCGCATCGACGGGCAATTCCCGAACTACAAGCAGCTCCTACCCGAGACGTTCGAGCACGAGCTGTCGCTTGCGCGCAACGAGGTGCTCGACGTTGTCCGCCGCGTCGGCGTGATGGTGCAGCGCAGCTCGCCGATTCAGCTGCGTTTCGCCGAAGGCGAGTTGACGGTGTTCGCGCGGACACAGGACGTCGGCGAGGCGAAGGAGTCGCTACCGGTGCAGTTCGCCGGCGAGCCGCTCGAGATCGGCTTCAACGCCGAGTTCCTTCGCGAAGGCATCGAGTCGATCAGCTCGGACGACATCCGCCTGAAGCTGATCTCGCCGCTGCGGCCGGCCGTGATCGAGGGCGGCGAGGACGACCCGACATACCTGATCATGCCGATCAGGCTGCCCGGGTAAGGACGGTTTTGCTCGGCCACGTAGTGGTGGGGCGAGTCGAAGGCAGACGGCTGGCCAACGACTGATCGTCTCGACGGTCTCGTTGCGGAACATCCGGTCGTACGCGCGGCTCGATCTCGACCTCGAGCCGGGGCTCGTGCTCGTCGTCGGGCCGAACGGCGCAGGCAAGACGAATCTGCTCGAGTCGCTGCACGTCGGCACGCAGGGCTTCTCGCCGCGCACGCGCGCAGACGCACAGCTCGTCAGGTTCGGGGAAGACGCGGGCCGCGTGGCGCTGCGCGGGCAGCGTGGCGAGGCCGACGCTGAGCTCGAGGTCACGGTGACGGTTGGCGAGGGCAAGCGCGCCAAGCTGAACGGCGCCGCCTTGCGCGCCGCCGAACAGCTGCGGAGCGAAGTTGCGACGCTCGTGTTCACGCCCGACCGTCTCGCCGTCGTCAAGGGTGGCCCTGCGGCACGCCGCGCGTACTTCGACCGCGCACTCGGCCGTCTCGCGCCGGCACGTGCGCAACTTCCGACCGAGTACGCGTCCGCCCTCGCGCAGCGCAACGCGTCGCTGCGCCGCGTCGCGGCCGGCTACTCGTCGCGCGAAGCGCTCGCGCCCTGGACCGAACAGGTCGCGACTCTCGGCAGGCAGCTCGTCGAAGCGCGCACCGAGGTGCTCGCGACGCTGGCACCGGGATTCGCCGCGCGTGCCGAGGAGCTCGGATTGCCGGCCGCGCGCATGACGTACGAGGGCGAGCCGCCGACCATCGACGTCCTCGAGCACCGCTTGGACCGCGATCTCGAGCGTGGTGCGACGGGGCTCGGGCCTCACCTCGACGACATCGCCCTGTCGAGCGGGACGCGCGAGCTGCGCAGCTTCGGCTCGCAAGGCGAGCAGCGCCTGACGGTGCTCGCGCTCCTGCTGGCGGAGTCCGAGCTGATCGCCGAGCGACGCGGTTTCGCCCCGCTGCTCCTGCTCGACGACGTCCTCTCGGAGCTCGATCCGGCGCGCCGGCTGGTACTCGCCGAACGCGTCGTGTCCGTCGGCCAGACGCTCGTCACCGCCACGCAGGCCTCGTCTCTGCCGATCGAGCCGGCGCAGCTGCTGGAGGTCACGCCCGGGCTGGTGCGCGCAGCGTGATGCAGCGGGTGGGCGACTCGATCAGGCGCGAGCTCGGCCGGTTCGGCCCCGCCGAGGGCATGGCGCCGCTCGTCGAGGCGTGGCCGGAGGCGGTGGGGCCGGAGATCGCCCGGAACGCCTGGCCGGCGCGGCTCGCCCGCGACGGGACGCTGCACGTGAACGCGAAGGACTCGATCTGGGCGTTCGAGCTCAAGAGCCGCGCCGAGGACATCCGCGCCCGCCTCGGCGAGCTCGCTCCGCGGCGTCTCGCGTTTGCTCCGGGACCGATTCCCGAGCCTGTCGAGCCACTCCCCTGCGAGCAGGAAAAGGGCGCCCTCGAACCATCAGCCGAGCACGTCGCGAAAGCCGACTCACTCGCGCGAGTGATTCGTGACGAGGACCTTCGCAAAGTGGTCGCAAAAGCGGCTGCTTTGAGCCTCGCGAACGCAGATAACGACCGCTCGTTCTGGTAGAATTCGGGGTGCCCGCAAGTGCCCGGTTTGCAGGGCTTTTTTCATGGCTGAAGTCACCTATACCGCGAAGGACATCACCGTGCTCGAGGGCCTCGAGCCCGTGCGTCTGCGGCCCGGCATGTACATCGGGTCGACGGGTGGCCGAGGCCTCCATCACCTCGTCTACGAGGTAGTCGACAACAGCGTCGACGAGGCCCTGGCGGGACGCAACGACAAGCTCGAGGTCACCCTTCATCCCGACAACTCTGTGACCGTCCGCGACTACGGCTCGGGCATCCCGGTCGACCAGATGGCGGAGCAGGGTATGTCCGCGCTGACGGTCGTGCTGACGAAGCTGCACGCCGGCGGGAAGTTCGGCGGCGAGGACGCGGCGTACAAGGTGTCCGGCGGTCTCCACGGCGTCGGTGTCTCAGTCGTGAATGCGCTCTCGGAGTGGCTCGTCGCCGAGGTGCGGCGCGGCGGGAAGGTCTACCGCCAGGAGTTCACGCGCGGCGCTCCGAACGGCGACGTCGAGGTGGTCGGCGAGGCCGAGAAGGGCGACACGGGCACGACGATCATGTTTCTCCCCGACGCGGAGATCTTCGACGAGGTCGAGTACTCGGCGGAGACGCTGCAGCAGCGGCTGCGCGAGACGGCGTTCCTGACGCGCGGGCTCCGCATCGTCCTGACCGACGAGCGCGCCGGCGGCGAGAGAGTGGAGTTCCACTACGAGGGCGGCATTCGCGACTTCGTCGCGCACGTGAACTCGACCAAGGACGGCATCCACAAGCGCATCGTCTTCTTCGAGGGCGAGAACGAGCAAGGCCAAGTCGAGGTGGCGATGCAGTGGAACGGCTCGTACCAGGAGTCGGTCTACACGTTCGCCAACAACATCAACACGCACGAGGGCGGCTCGCACCTCTCCGGCTTCAACGCGGCGCTGACGCGCACCCTGAACAAGGTCGCGCGCGACATGAACTTGCTGAAGGAGAAAGAGGACAACCTCGAGGGCGACGACGTGCGCGAGGGTCTCGCCGCGGTTGTCTCGGTGAAGCTCCAGGACCCGCAGTTCGAGGGCCAGACGAAGACGAAGCT
>JBJMJL010000061.1:0-4980 GCA_045806365.1 Gaiellaceae bacterium | reverse complement strand
CCCGACCAACGTCCCGGTCGCGCGCGACGACAAGAACGACCTGATCTTCAAGTCGCTCGATGCGAAGTTCAAGGCCGTCGTCAACGACGTCAAGGAGCGCAGCGTGAAGGGCCAGCCGGTGCTCGTCGGCACGATCGCGGTCGAGACCTCCGAGTACCTGAGCGAGCTGCTCAAGCGGCAGGGCGTCCCGCACAACGTCCTGAACGCGAAGGAGCACGCGCGCGAGGCAGAGATCATCAAAGGGGCCGGGCAAAAGGGCGCTGTCACCATCGCGACGAACATGGCCGGCCGCGGAGTCGACATCAAGCTCGGCGACGGGGTGCGCGAGGTCGGGGGCCTCTACGAGCTCGGCACCGAGCGCCACGAGGCACGGCGGATCGACAACCAGCTGCGCGGCCGCTCGGGCCGCCAGGGCGACCCGGGCGAATCGCGCTTCTATCTGTCCGGCGACGACGACCTCGTACGGCTGTTCGCGGGCGACCGGATCAAGAACATCATGCAGCGCTTCAAGATCCCCGACGACCAGCCGATGGAGGCGAAAATCCTCTCGAACCAGATCGAGGGCGCCCAGAAGAAGGTCGAGGAGCAGAACTTCGTCGCGCGCAAGAACGTCCTCAAGTACGACGACGTGATGAACCGCCAGCGCGTCGTGATCTACGAGCAGCGCCGCGCCGTCCTCGAGGGCGAGAACATGAAGGAGCAGGTGCTCGAGTGGATCGACGAGGTCATCGAGCGCACGGTCGAGCAGTTCACCGAGGAGGAATACGCGGAGGAATGGGACCTCGAGGCACTCGTCAAGCAGATGGCTCTGCTGTACGAGACGGAGGTCACGGCCGACGAGCTGCGCGAGGACCTCGGACAGGTCTCCCGCGAGTCGCTCGTCGAGGAGTTCCAGGACGACGCGCGCGACGCGTACGCGGCGAAGGAAGAGGAACTGACGCCAGAGTTGATGCGCGAGCTCGAGCGCTTCGTGATCCTTCAGGTCGTCGACCAGCGCTGGCGCGAGCATCTCGACGCGATGGACTACATGCGCGAGGGCGTCCATCTGCGGGCGATGGCGCAGAAGGACCCGCTCGTCGAGTACCAGCACGAAGGCCACATCATGTTCACGGCGCTCGGAGCCGCGATCCACGAAGAGGTCGTGCTGACGCTCTTCCACGCGCAGCTCGCGCCCGAGGAGGCCGAAGAGCTACAGCGCGCGCAGCAGGCCGTGAACGGCGGACGGATGGAGTACCAGCACGAATCGCTCGCCGGCGCCGACGCGATCGCCGCCGCGGGCGGCGGCGCTGCGACCGCGACGGCAACGCTTGCGATGTCGGGGGGTGGAACGACGTCGACCGCGGGCGCCCCGCGTCCGATCGTCAAGTCGGACCGCGAGAACATCGGGCGCAACGACCCGTGCTGGTGCGGCAGTGGCAAGAAGTTCAAGAAGTGCCACGGGGCGTAGCGGTGGCTGAAGAGCACGCACAACCACTCGAAGCGCAGCTCGAGGAGATCGGATCTCGCCTTGCGTGGGTCCGTGATTACCTTTGACCCGGACGCGCTCGCTTCCCGCCGCACAGCGTTAGAGCAACAGATGGGCGCGCCCGGCTTCTGGGACGACCAGGAGGGCGCAGCCGCGATCTCCACCGAGCACTCACGCGTCACGCGTAAGCTCGAACGCTACGAGCAGCTCATGCGCGACTACGAAGACGCGCGGGAGCTGCACTCGATGGACGGCGGGATGGAAGCGGAGATCGCGGAGTCGATCACGCCGCTCAAGCACGAGCTCGACCGGCTCGAGGAGGAGGCGCTCTTCAGCGGCGAATACGACGCCGGCGACGCGGTCGTCACGCTGCAGTCGGATGTCGGCGGCACCGACGCGCAGGACTTCACCGAGATGCTGCTCCGCATGTACGAGCGCTGGGCGCAGCAGCGCGGCTTCAAGACGGAGGTGATCGAGGCGAGCCCGGGGGAGGAGGCCGGCCTCAAATCGGCGACGTTCACGATCGAGGGGGAGAACGCCTACGGCATCCTGCGCGCCGAGCGTGGGAAGCACCGCCTCGTCCGCCAGAGTCCGTTCGACCAGGCGCACCGCCGCCACACGTCCTTCGCGCAGGTGATTCCGAGCCCGCTGCTGGCGCAGGACGGCGCCGTCGAGATCGACGAGAACGACCTCCGCATCGACACATACCGCGCGCAGGGAGCCGGCGGACAGCACGTCAACAAGACCGACTCGGCCGTCCGCATCACACATCTGCCGACCGGCGTGGTCGTCCAGTGCCAGAACGAGCGCTCTCAGACGGCGAACAAACAGACCGCCCTACGGATCCTCAAGTCGCGGCTTACGGAGCTCGCGGAGGAGGAACGGGAGCAGGAGCTCGCGAAGGAACGGGGAGTCGTCAGCATGGGCTTCGGCGGCAACCCGATCCGCAGCTATGTCCTGCACCCGTATCAGCTCGTCAAAGACCACCGCACCGACTACGAGATGGGGAACGCCCAGGGAGTCCTCAACGGCGACCTCGACGCATTCATCCACGCCTATTTGCTGGCGAGAGCAGCGGGAAAGGTGGTCTGAGCCTTCCGCTAGACTGGCCGGAATTCTGCTGCGGCGCCCAGAAAACGCGCTGCGCTCTGAGATCTCGTGTCGGACGTAACCCTGCAGACAGAGGAAACGCCCATGGCCACGCTGCCTGAGCTGGAGCCGACGCCGACCCCGGTGGCCGGGCCCGGCACGATGATCGTGTTCGAGTCGGTCACGAAGGTCTACGAGCCGGACGTGACGGCGCTTCGCGACGTCTCCTTCGTCATCGAGAAGGGTGAGTTCGTCTTCGTCGTCGGGGCTTCCGGCTCGGGCAAGTCGACGATTGTGCGGTTGCTGCTGAAGGAGCTGGAGCCCACGCGGGGGCGCATCGTCGTCGGCGGCCGCGACCTGACCCGGCTGAAGCACTCGAAGGTGCCGCTGCTGCGGCGGAACGTCGGCTGTGTCTTCCAGGACTTCAAGCTGCTGCCGGCGCGCACGGCCGCGGAGAACGTCGCCTACGCGCTCAAGGTGCAGGGCGAGAACGCGACGGCGATCCGGCGCAAGGTGCCGGAGGTGATGAACATGGTCGGGCTCGCGCACAAGATGAACTCCCTACCCGACGAGCTCTCGGGCGGCGAGCAGCAGCGCGTCTCGATCGCGCGCGCGTTCGTCAACCATCCGCCGTTGCTCGTCTGCGACGAGCCGACCGGAAACCTCGACCCCGACACATCCGTCGGCATCATGCAGCTGCTCTACCGCATCAACCGTGCCGGCACGACGATCCTGATGGTCACGCACGACCGCGAGATGGTCGACAAGATGCGGCGGCGCGTGATCGCGCTCGAGGACGGCCGGCTCGCCCGCGACGAGCGCCGCGGCGGCTACGAGTCGTAAATGGAACGCCTCAAGCTGATCGTCTCCGAATCGCTGCGCTCGCTCGGCGCGAACGTGTCGACGACGCTCGCAGCGACGGTCACCGTGCTCATCGGGATGTTCCTGCTCGGGCTCTTCATCGCATTCGGCTCGTGGGTCGTCTCGTGGAGCGATCACGTCAAGCGCCAGCTCGTCGTTCACGTCTATTACTGCACGACCGACACGTGCGCGAAGGAGGCGTCGCCGACGCAGATGAACCAGGTCGCGCGCATCGCGTCGGCAAGCCCCCTCGTCAGGCGCGTCGACTTCGTCTCCAAGAAGGAAGCGCTCGGCGAGATGCGCAGGAAGCATCCCGAAGAGGTCGGGCAGCTCTTCACGAACCCGTTCCCGAACGCACTGACAGTGGTGCCGAAGAAGGGCGACGACGTCGAGAAGGTGGCGGCGCTCTTCCGCGCCACGCCGTCGCTCGGGATCGACAAGGTCGACTTCGGCAAGGCAACTACACACAAGGTGTTACGGCTCGCGCACGTGATCGAGGCGTTCTTCGTCGTTGCCGTCGTCCTACTGCTGCTCGCATCGACCCTGCTGATCGCGAATACGATTCGGCTGTCGATCTTCTCGCGCAGGCGCGAGATCGAGGTGATGAAACTCGTCGGCGCGACGAACTGGTTCGTGCGCGGACCGTTCATGCTCGAGGGCGTGCTGTGCGGCATCGCCGGCGCGATCGGCGCGATCGTCCTGCTGGTCCTCGGCAAGGAGATTGCGCTGCCGTCCTTGCTGCACACCGGTCCGCTGAACGCCGGTGACGACGTGAGTGCTCTGGCGTTCGAGCTCAATGCCGTGATCTTGATTGGCACCGGGCTGCTGCTGGGCGCGGCGGGCTCCGGCCTGACGATCCGCCGCTTCCTCCAGGTCTAATTCGTGCGCCTACCAGCGATGCACGCCGGGTTCTGGTCCGCGATCGCCGGCGCGCTGCGACGTCCTCGGTCGCGGCGGTAGCGCTGCTACCGCCGCTTCCTGCGTCCTTGCATCGCTTGGCGCTTGCGACCCAGAACGTCGGCAGCATCACCGGCAGGCGCACCTGACGGACAGAGCCGTCGTCCAGGTCGCCAAGCGCGGCAAGCTCGTCGTTGGCGAGCCGTACTTCGTGCCCGGCGTTCCGCTCGTCCTCGACCGCAAGGGGCTCGACGACGCAGGCCCCGGCGATCTCGCCGTCGTGCGCACGGGACGCGGCCGCGCAAAGCTCGACCATGTGCTCGGCAAGGCCGACGACATCGAGGCCGTCCTCGAGGGTTTGCTCGTGCACACCGGCGCGCGCGTCGAGCAGTACGAACCGAACACGGAGCCGGGCGACACCGGCGAGCGCGTCGACCTCCGGGACCTGCTCTCGTTCACGATCGACCCGGAGACGGCCAAGGACTTCGACGACGCGCTGTCAGTGCAGGAGGAGGACGGCGGCTTCCGCGCCTGGGTGCACATCGCCGACGTGTCGGCATACGTCGCGGCCGGCTCGCAGCTCGACCGCGGTGCCGCGGAGCGTGCGTTCACGACGTACGTGCCGGGTCTCGCGGCGCCGATGCTGCCGCCGGAGCTCGCCGACGACC
>JBJMJL010000060.1:0-11848 GCA_045806365.1 Gaiellaceae bacterium | reverse complement strand
GAACGCGGCCGCCATGGGCGACGTGTTCCGCGCGGAGCTGGCGCGCCTCCAGGAGAAGCACCCGTCGATCGGCGAGGTGCGCGGCCTTGGCTGCTTCTGGGGCCTCGAGCTCGTGAAGGACAGGCAGACGCGTGAGCCGCTCGTGCCGTTCAACGGCACCGGCGAGGCAGCGAAGCCCGTCGGCGCGATGGCACGCCGCGCCCTCGAGAGCGGCCTGTACCTGATGACGCACTGGAACGTCGTCATGGTCTGCCCGCCGCTGACGATCACGCGCGACGAGATCGAGGAAGGCATCGGGATCCTCGACGAAGCGCTGACGGTCGCCGACGAGTACGCCGCCTAGGTTTCGGGCACGTACCCGGGCATGAGCGAGAAACGATTCGACGACGAGCTCGAGGAGCCCGGCGACCGCCTCGAAGACCAGGACGAGGACGAGTCGAGGGACGGCGAGCCGTGGGCGAAGACGTCGAGCGGCGACGCCGACGAGATCTCAGACTGACGAGCGCGACGCCAGCAGAGCAATCGCCGCGACCGTGAGCACCGCGGCGGCGACGCCCGCCGCCTCGAGCGCGACGCTGCCCGCCACTCCAGTCGCCGCGGCGAGCACGAGGCTGCCGACGAGCGCCGTGAGCAACGCGCTCGCCGCCAGCGCGACGAGCCGCCGCACGACGAGCCCGCCTGCAGACCGCTCCAGCGACCAGTAGCCGGTCTCGGCGGCCGCGTACACCCCTGCGGCGACGAGCGGCGCGCGTATGTCAACGGCGCCGGTGCGAAGGCTGAGATACAGGGCGTACGCCGCCCCCACGCCCGCCAGGCCCGTCGGCAAGATCGACGCCCGCCGCCAGACGAGCGCGACGGCGACCAGCGCGCAGCCGGCTGCGCCGACACCGGCGACTACTTCGGGCAGCCGGTCGCTCGCCAGCGCGGCGTAGACGACGATCGCACCTGTCAGCGCAATGGAAGCGAGCGCCGGGATCAGGCGCCGACGGCTCGCGCGCGTCTGCGGGATGCGCTCACCTCCTCCAGCGCCGCGGCGAGCGACGACTCGTCGCCCCACACGGCAACGGGTATGCCCGCGCGCTCGAACCGCCCGCGCACGGCCTCGCGTCGGAGCCGCCACAGCCGACGTCCCAGCCTGGCGAAGTCCGTCCGCGGTTCGGGCAGCAGCGTCAACGGCGAGAGCTCGATCACGACGAGATCGAAGCCGCGGCCGCGCAGGTCGAGCAGCGCCGTCTCCGACCGCTCGTCCAGGAGCGGCGAGAGGGCGAGCACGAGCGCGTGCGGGGGCAACGTGCGCCGCGGGACGGTTGCGACGTCCTTCCACGCGTAGCTGAGCACGATTTGCGTGTCGAGCATCGCGTCGACCATGCGATACAGCTGCACCGTCCCGGTCGCCGGCAGCAGCCAGTTGAGGACGCCGCCGAACGTGACGAAGCCGACCCGGTCCTTCTGTGCCAGGTAACGGGCGGCGAGGCTGCTCGCTGCGCGCAGCGCGGGATCGAGCGTGCTGCGGTCGTCTCGCCGTGCCTCGGCGAAGGAGTCGAGCAGGATCACGACGTCGGCGTTCCGCTCCGCGTGGTGCTCGTTCACCCACAGTTCGCCGCGCCGCGCGGTCGCGCGCCAGTTGACGTGCCGTACACGATCGCCGGGCACGAACGGGCGCAGGTCGGCGAACTCGATGCCTTCCCCCTTTTGCCGCGCCACCTGGTTGCCGGCGAAGACCTGCGTCTCGAGCGGCCGCAGCAGCGTGCGGACCGCCTCCTCGGACGGGTACACGCGCAGGGGCTGCCGCCGGTCGAACACCGCCTCGTGGCGGAAGACGCTGAACGCATCCTGTGTTCGCACGTAGACGCGACCGACGCGGAACGCGCCCCAGCGCGTGCAGCGCAGCCGCAGCGTGACGTCGCGCCGCTCGCCGTCGGCCAGCCGGAGCACCGTCGGGTTCTCCCCGTCCTCGACCTCGAGCTCGCGCGGCAGCTCGAGCAGCAGCTCGACGCGCTCGACGCCGACCTCCGCGTGCAGCGCGACGGCCACCTCGACCTCGTCGCCTTCGAGCAGGCGCTCGGCGCTCAGCCGAACTTCGGCGTCGATCCGAGGGCGGCGCGCGAGCAGGAGGCCGAGCAACGTCGCCAGCGCGAACGGCGCTGCGACTGCGACGAGCTCCGGACGGCGTGTCGCGAGCGCCGCGAGCAGGCCGAGTGAGGCGAGACCCGCGTATGCGCCGAGCTTCGGTGTGGCGGTCCGCGTCAACGCGGCGCGGCGAGATCCTCGGCCGCCGGCGTCGGGACGGTGTCGAGCACCTCCTGCACGACATCCTCCGGCCGCACGCGCTGCACCCACAACTCCGGCTTCAGCATCAGCCGGTGTGCGAGCGCCGGGACCGCGACGGCCTTCACGTCCTCCGGCGTCACGAAGTCCCGTCCGTCGAGCACGGCCTTGGCGCGCGAGAGCTTCAACAGCGCGAGCGCGCCGCGCGGGCTCGCGCCGACCTGTGCCCGTTGGCTCGCGCGCGTCGCAGCCACGAGGTCGACGATGTAGTAGCCGACCGCCGGCGACACGTGGACCTGCTCGAGCGCCTGCTGCATCTCGATCAGCCCGTTGCGGTCGGTCACAGACGTCAGCTCGATCTCGTCCGCTCCGCGCTCGAGACGCTGCTCGAGCAGCGCCCATTCGTCGTCGCGGCCCGGATAGCCGACGCGCAGCCGCAGCAGGAAACGGTCGAGCTGCGCCTCCGGCAGGGGATACGTCCCCTCGTACTCGATCGGGTTCTGCGTGGCGACGACCAAGAAGGGACGCTCGAGCGCATTCGTGTGGCCTTCGATCGTGACCTGTCGCTCCTGCATCGCCTCGAGGAGCGCAGCCTGAGTCTTCGGCGGCGCGCGGTTGATCTCGTCGCCGAGTAGCAGGTTGGTGAAAATCGGCCCCGGCCGGAACTCGAAGTCGCCGCTGCGCTGGTTGTAGATGGACGAGCCGGTGACGTCGGAAGGCATCAGATCGGGGGTGAACTGGATGCGCGTGAACTTCATGTCGAACGCCTGGGCGAACGAACGCGCGATCAACGTCTTCGCGAGGCCGGGAAAGTCCTCGATCAGGACGTGACCGTCGGCGAGGAAGCCGAGCAGCACGAGCTCGAGTGCCTCGCGCTTGCCGACGACTGCCTGCTCGATCTGCGCGAGGACGCGCTCCGCGTTTGTCGCGGCGTCTTCGACGGGGGTCAGATCGCCTCCAGTTGGTCGACGACGACGCGCAGCTCGTCCACCGTCGGCCCGGCCGCCATGCGGTCTCGCGGCGGTTGCCGTTCGGGCCGGACGAGCTCCCAGGCATCGGCGCCGACGAGCTCGCGGGCGCGCGCCGGCTCGGCGTCGAGCTCGAGGCCGTAGCGCGTGCGCAGCCGATCGGCGGCGACGTCACGGAGAACGGGGCGCACGCGTGCGTGAAGATGGAACGCGTTGTACGTCGAGAGCTCGAGGTCGCGCGTGAGCGTCGGCTCCCCCGAATCGGGGCGGACCTTCCCCACGCCTGCGAGCGCCGAGTCGAATTGCGACCTACGCGACGGCTCGGCATGCACGCGCGTGGCACGCACGAGCGCCAGCAGCAGCACTGCGCCGAGGCAGAGTAGGTAGACGTCGAGGAGGATCGCGTGGCCACCGGCGGTCGTGAGCGCAACGATCGCGGCGGCGACCGTGAGCACGAACACCGCGCGAACGAGCCGCAGCGTGATCCGCATCATGCGGCGAGCTGCTCCTCGCGCTGCAGGTCGTCGCGGACCGCGACCAACGCGTCGATCGCGCGCTCCTTCATCGTGGCGTCGATCTCGTGCCGGCTGAACTTCGCATACTCGAACAGGGCAGTCAGGTCGCCCACGGAATCGTCACGCACGTCCAGGTCGCGCAGCACGCGCGCCAGATATTCGAGCGGCGCTTCCGCACGGTCGCGGCCGAGCCCATGCCTGGCGAGGACGTGCTCCATCTGTGCATATGCCGCGATCACCGCGCGCCGTGCGTCACGCTCGCCTCGCAAATCATCGATCGTCGTCTCGATCGCGCTCACCATCTCCCGCCCGAGCGCGTCGTCGTCGACCGTCAAGGCGTCGATGCGCCGGCGCCCCCGGACGTAGATCCAGACGCTGCCGAGCAAGATCAAGCCGGCGACGCCCAGCGCGAGTGGCCATTCGAAGTGCGCCTCGCGCGCCGGAACGGCCGTTGAACGGTGTCGCGTCCGCTGCTGCGTGCCTCCCCGCGCCCGTTGTTGCTGGGCCTGCTCCGCCCTGTGACGCAATCTGCTGTGCGTTATCCCGTAGTAGCCGATGGCCGTCGCGATCAGCATCACCAGCGTGATGACCGCGAAGTTCTTCAGCCACCTCGACTTCGGGTCGTGCCAGCGATCCTTGTAGTGGAACAAGGCGATGAGAATCAAGACGATCGCCACGGCGTAAGCGATCACGAGCAAGGTGACGAGACTGTCCTGCAGCGTGTCTGGCACCGGCCGCGTCGCGACGTCCCCGCCGGTTCGCGGATGGCTGCCGCGTGCGGCCATCGCGACGATGACGAGCAGTCCCACCACACCGAGCGCGACCGCGCCCGCCTTCACGGATCGTGTCATCCCGAACGAACCCTAGAATAGGAACATGGAGGAACGGCGGTCAGGCGGCGACCGGCGCTCCGAGGGCGACAGGCGTTCCGGCGAGGATCGGCGCAAGGGCGGCGGCTCGCATCGCGGAGGCGACCGGCGCTCCGGCGGCGATCGGCGTGCGGCGGACGATCGCCGTTCCGGCAAGGACCGCCGCAGCGGCAGCTAGTCGCGCCAGTCGGCAAGCGTCGCCACGACGTCGTCGAGCGAGGAGCAGATCTTGCCTCCCGCTTCGACGCAGCCGTGCACGAACAGATTGAGCCCGTGCCCCTCATGCCCGAGCGTACTGCGGAGGTCTGTGAGCAGGCCGACGATGCCCTTCTTCGTCGAGTCGGACTGCATCAGCGCGTAGAAGATCCCGATCTCGCAGGCTGTGCCGTCGTCGACCATCGGCCCGTCGAGGAGCGCGACGACCGCGTGGGCGCTCGCAAGACCCTCCCAGTCCTTCGCGAAGATCGTCCCCGGCGACGTGTCCGCCGCAGCGAGCGCGTTCTCGTGCGGGACGAAGACCTCGATCCCGTCAGCGCGCAGACGTGCGGCGCACTCGTCGATGAACGACCGCTCGTATGGAGTGAAGAGCGGCCCCGCGAAATAGACCCGCACGGGCCAACACTACGCGAGCGTCAACTTTCGTCCCACGTCCAGCCGTCCGTCGCCGGCGCAGGCGCGTCGTCCGCATGCGCAACGGCAGGCAGCGACGCCAAAGCGAGCAAGAGCACGAGGCTAAGGAGAGCGCACAGGCGTTTCATCGGTTTCCCCCTTTCCTGACCCGGGGCCGCAACCGGCGTCGACGCGAGGCTGTGCAAGTTCCCACCGAGTGTGCAGCGACCGACTGTTTCCCGACATCCCTCGAAAGGGTGAACGCCCGCATCATGCGGGCGTTCGTCTCGATCGTTCAGTGCGGGAAGGACTCCCACTTCCAGCCGGCGCCGAGTGCCGAAGCAGCGAACAGCGCCACCGGCACAGCAACGCGCACGAGCAGATTCACGAACCTCATCTTTTCCTCCAAGGGGGTCGCAGGGTTGCGGGGGACGCACTTTGATCGGCATCGCCCGCGGTCGAACACTCCCCTCGGAGGGGGATCAGAGCTACGCCGCGATTGGAAGCTCGAAGCTGAACGTCGAGCCCTGGCCGACGGTCGAGTCGACCCAGATCTCCCCGTTCATCGACTCGACCAGCTCGCGGCAGATGTACAGGCCGAGACCCGTCCCGCCCACACCCTGCGTCATGTTCGGATCAAGGCGGTAGAACTTCTCGAAGACGCGCTCGTGCTGGCTCGGCGGGATGCCCGGGCCCTCGTCCCGCACGCTGAAGCGCACGTGCCCGTAGTGGCGGTCGACGCGCACCTCGATCGTCCCGGCAGGCGAATACTTGACGGCGTTCTCGACGAGGTTCACGAGCACCTGCCGCAGCTTGTCGGGATCCGCGGCGACGTCCGGCGGCATTGCGTCGGCGTGCAGCAGTTGCAGCGAGAGGCTGGGCGGCAGGTGCGTGCGCGTTGCGTCGACGACATCTTCGGCGAGCGGCAACGGCTGCACACGCGTGATGTACGGACGCGCGCGGCCGGAGTCGAGGCGGCTGACCCAGAGGATGTCGTCGAGCAGGCGCGACAGCCGCGCCGCCTCCGTCGAGATGATCTCGAGCAGCGCCTGCCGGCGTTCCTCGTCGAGCGAGTGCCGTTCGAGCGTCATCGCGGCGCCGTAGACCGAGGTCAGCGGCGTGCGCAGCTCGTGCGACACGATCGCGATGAACTCGTCCTTCAGGCGGTCGAACTCGCGCAGCCGGTTCAACGCCCCGTGAATCCAGCGCTGGTACATCGCCGTCGCGAGCAGCGGACCGACGAGGACGATCGCAACGAACGGAGAGCGGTCCCACAGCACCACGAGGATCACGGCGAGCGACGCCATCACTGCGAACGGGACGAACGTGAGCTGTACGTAGTTGCGGAGCGACGGGAAGAACGACGCGCGGCGGGACGCCGTGACGACGGCACTCAGGAGCGCGATGTTGACGACGTAGAAGGCAACTGCTGCCACGGCGGCTCCGAGCGCGATTCGAAGCAGGCTGCTGTCGCCGACGGCCGCCGCTGCGGCGCCGGCTGCCATCGCCGCGAGGGTGTAGACACCGCAGTTGAACGCGACGCGGCTGAAGGGACGGCGGCGACCGAGCTCCACGAGAGCCATTGCAAGGAAGCCCGCCACGGCCGCGGCCGCCCACCCGTAAATCGCGGCGCCGGCGACGATGAAGATCGTCGCCAGCGACGTCGAGCCCACGGCGACGCCTTCGATCGGGACCGGGAACGCTTCTGCGGCGGTCGCTGCCGCGATCAGCAGCGCGATGCCGAGGCCGTCTTCCCACCCGAGGTCGCTCGAGACGAGATCGGCGAGGGCGAAGCCGAGACCGATCGCTGCGAGGAGCGCGACAGGCAGCCAGACCGGCATCCCCGCGCGCGAGCTCGCGTCGAGATGGAACCAGTCGGAGCGACGTGCTCGCTCTCGAGCCGGGGCGCGTGACCAGACGTGTTGGCTGAATCCCATGGGTGCGGTGGTCGTGGGGGGCCGCACCCCCGGGTTAGCTCACTGTCCGAGTATGCCCCCGGGATCGGCTATCCGGCAAGCTTTCGGGGTGCGGATCGTCGTGGGAGCCGATGACGAAGGCGCCGTTGCCGACGCCGTGATCGAGGAGCTGCGCTCCCGCGGGCACGACGTGTCCGTGTTGGCACGGGAGCAGTGGCCCGACGTCGCGGCCCGCGTCGCGCAGGCCGTCGCGGCGGGCGAGGCCGACCAGGGAATGCTCTTCTGCTGGACCGGGACCGGGACGTCGATGGCGGCCAACAAGGTGCCCGGAGTGCGCGCGGCACTGGCGTGGGAGCCGTGGATCGCCGAGGGCGCCCGCAAGTGGAACGACGCGAATGTGCTGGTGATGTCGCTGAAGCGGATCGATCCCGACATGGCGAGGACGATCGTCGACGCGTGGCTCAGCGTCGAAGCGCCCGATCCCGACGAAGCGGCGAACATCGCGCGCTTGGCCGAGCTCGAGGCGGCGCGGGAGGATCGCTGAATGCCCCGCCGAGGGCTGGAAGTACGTCAACGTCCGGCGGCCCTTGCTGATCATGGAGCGCTCGATCGACCAGGAGAGCCATTGCGCGGTCTTCGGGCCGAACGGCGGGTCGCCGCCGCCTTTGCCGCCCACGGCGGACGGGCGTAGCGTTCGCCTAGCTCATGCGTACCTGCCGACGAGACCGCAGGAACATCGTCAGCCGCGTCATCGCGGCGCTGAGGTTCCGGCGTGACCTCAGACGGTGCGGCGACTTTCTGCTCGACGACCCTCCGAGCGACACCTTCGTGCGCGAGCCTCGCCGGCCAAAGCCTTTCCAACCGGGCGGCGCAATCGCCCTAGAGCTGCCGAACAGCGAGCACCGCAGCTAGCACGGCGCCGGCCGGACGCGCGCAGCTCTCCCGGATACGGCAGTCGCGCGGCCGGAAACGTGACTCGGACAGCGTGTTGCATCTTTCCTAGATCGCGAGGACGCTGCGCCACGAGCTTCGGCTGGTGAGGCGGCGACGGGATTGCGGGCGTCTGTTGCCGGGAAGCGGCGACGTATCACTGGCTTCGTCGTCAGGAGCGGCGTTCGTCTGCCGGCGCGGCGTTCTCGCGCGGTGGGACTTTCTGTTCGTGGCGGTTGGGCGCTCGCGGTGTTGACGGTTTTGACGGCTGCCGCTGTCGCGGGGTACTTCGCGCTGCGGGCGAAGAGTTGGGCTGTCATGACGGACGAGTTGCAGGTCGTGCGGCTTGCGGAGAGCATTGCCGACCGCGTCTCGCCGGTGCCGTCGATTCACGGCGTGTACTACGGGGCGCTCAGCCAGCTCTATCCGCTGCTGCTCGCCCCGTTCGTCGCGCTGGCGAGCGCACCTCGCGCCGAGACGGCGGCGCACGCTCTGAACGCCCTGCTTCTGCCGAGCGCCGCGTTTCCTGCATACCTCATTGGGTGCTCCGTGACCGGCTCGCGCGCTGCCGGCGTTACGGCGGGAGTACTCACGGCGTTCACGCCGTGGCTCGTCTTGACGTCGACGCTGCTGACCGAGAACGCGGCGTACCCCGCGTTCGTCTGGGCGATCTATCTTTGCCACCGGGCGCTCGTCACACCGAGCAGGCGGAGCGACGCGCTCGCGTTGCTTGGACTGTTTCTGGCGTTCTTCGCGCGCACGCAGCTGCTCGTCGTTGCCCTCGTCTTCCCGCTCGTAGCGTTTGTCTATGCCGGGCCGCGGCGGCTTGTTCGGGATCATCGCCTCCTCGCGTTCGCCTATACGGCTGGACTTGTCGCTGCGGGCGTGCTGCTTTGGCGCGGAGCGCTCGGCACCGCGGTCGGGAACTACGCAGTGCCATTCAGCGGCGACCTGCTCCCGGACGGCTTCTGGCCGGCGGCCGCGTCGCACCTCGTTCACGTCGTCGTCGGCTGCGGAGTGGTGCCTTTCGTGCTGGCCTCCGCGTGGTCGCTACGGAACGTGCTGCGGCCGGAGCGCGAGGAGGCGCACGCCTTTGCGGCGTTCTACGTCGTACTCGTGCCCGCGCTGACACTCGAGGTGGCGTCGTTCGATCTGCGCTTCACGCCGCATGCGTTCAACCAGGACCGGTACCTCCTTTACCTCGCGCCGATGTTCGCGCTCGGTTCGGCCGCCGCGCTCGTGGCGCGCTCGTCATGGGCCTGGGTCACGGTTGTATCGGTGCTCGTGCTCGGCGCGACGACGTGGCTGGTCCTTCAGTTCGCGGCGTATGACGACGACACCGTCATCTTCTGGGCTGCACCGGCAGCAGCGTTCCACAGCGCCATTCCCCACGACTTCCTGATCGTCGCGGCGGCCGGAGCTACGCTTTCCGTCTTGCTGTTACTCGTGCGGCGCGTGCCGCGCGCAGCACTCACGACATTCACGCTCGCAGCGGCGGCGTTCGGCTTGGCGCAGGCGCTGTACCTCTTCGCGCGATACGCCGATCCGGTAATGACGCGGCCGTCGAAGATCTCACCACCCGACTGGATCGACCGAGCCGTCCCCGACAGAGCCTCGGTCGCGCTCGTGCCTGCACCGCGCGACTCCGCGGAGTGGTGGTGGGAAGCGGAGCTCTGGAACAAGCGCGTCAAACGCGTGCTCCGCGTAAACGGCGGGCCCACATTCACCCCGTTCCCGGCCGACGACATCAGCGTCGATTTCGTGCGGGGTCTCCTCGTCGGACCTGCGCCGAGTGAGTTCCTCGTGCTGTCGCCCGGAGAACGACGCTTCCACCCGCTGGAGTCGGGACGACTCATCGACAACAAGTCGCTGAAGCTGGTGCCCGTGCAGCGTCCCTACCGGCTCGACTGGGCAAGCAAGGGTGTCACGGCCGACGGCTGGACCATCCCTGGGCGGGTCGCGACGCTGCGCTTCTACGGCAACGGCGTGCGGGGCCGCCGCACCATCACGCTCGTCCTGGCGGCCTCGAGCCGGGCGGAGCTGCCGCTCCACTTCACGCTGCGTGCCACGGGGCGACGGCTGACTGGATACGTCGACCCCGGCGGCGCCCGTCCTCCGGTACGGCTGGACGTCTGCATCGCGGCGCGCGGCGCCGTCGATCTCAAGCTCCGCGCCGACGGCACCGTCCACATTCCCGACGGCCGTGTAGTCGGGCTCCACCTCGAGGCAGTCGACGTCGCGATGCAGGGTGCTTGCTAGATCTTCGCGACCAGGGTCGCTTGCGCCCGGCGGTACGGGGTGGGCGTGAAATAGCTTCCCCCGGTGCAGCTGCGCGTCCCAGGCGCCGAACTCACCGGGGTGTGCGCGATCGCGTTTCCGGGTATCTCGCTATGCGAGATGGACATGTCGCCCGAAGAACGGGTGAAACGAATCGCCGAGACGCTCGAAGTCTTGCGCCGGGTACATCCGAGCAACAACCCTTCCGCCGCAGACATCGTGGCGCTGCACGAACTTCATGCTCGACACGAACGCAGCGACGGTCGAGATGAGCGTGCCGACGCGGCCGAGGAGCGTGCCCGTCATGCCAGTCGACGGCGGCTAGTCCCGCCGGGCCTTGGCTAGAGCGGTTTCGTGAAAACGGAGCAAGGCTTAGCTGTTTTCACGCCTCAATAGGCGTAACCTGTTCTGACTGGCCCTGCGTCTAAGTTCCGGCCTGAGCCCGCACTCCACCAACGCGCAATGCGCGCGAGGCGAGGAGCTTCAAAGGCGAACGGGATTGCGGGGCCAGTCTTCTGCTCGGGATCATGATCGAGGCGCGACGATTTCCCGAAGCGCGTCCATGAGCGCCGAGCCCTCCGCCGCGGTGTAGCCCGTGAGGTTGATGCTTCCAGCGACGCGAGAGCCTTCGATTTCCAGCCTTTCCGGTTTCAGGGCAGGAGCGTCGGCGATCGCGTGGACCTGCGTGACGACAGCCTCGGGGACCTTCCCGATGTACGTCTCGTGGACGTGCTGGCTTGGAAGAACCGAGAAGAGTGTTGCCTCGTCATGGTGGATCTTGAGTAGCGCGACCGGCTGATCGGGCCGCTCGAGGACGGCCAACGTGTCCGCCGGATCGTTTGCCTTGCTGCGGAGGAACTCTTCTACTTCCAAGACGTTCTCGCGCGGTACCTGAGCGAGCCTCAGGAAGTCGGCAACAGAGTCTCGCGTCATCCTTGAAAACTATCGAGCGCGAAATCCCGAGGCTGGTCACGCTCCGCGTGCACGCACAGGCAACGAAGCGACATGATCTGCCGGCGCGGCTTGACGCCGCCGCCCACGCAGAAGAAGTAACTAGGGCCGGACCGCAGAAACACAGAGGGCGCTTCTCGGCGCCCTCTCCTTGGTCGCTGCTCTCCGGTCGGCGACCTTTCTTCCGGCTAAGCGCGTCGACCATGGCCGCTTCGGCCACTAGGTCGCGGTCTCCCGCGGCGTACGCTCGGCTTGGGCCGGGTCAGTGGGAAAGCGACCTAGGCGTTCGGCTCGCCACCCGGCCCCAAAACTGCGTTAGGTTCTCGCTTCTTCCCGGTCCAGGTGGCGGTGTGGCGTCCCGCCTGCTCGCCATCACCGGGGGAAAGGGGATTAGCGGTGTCGCTGGATCAGAAGAGGGCGCGTTGGTTCGGAGTGCTCTACCTCCTCACGTTCGCCACGTCGATCCCGGCGCTGCTGCTCTACGAGCCAGCGCTGCGCCATCCCGTCGGCTTCGTCGCGGGATCGGAGAACGTGAACAAGATCTA
>JBJMJL010000059.1:0-18510 GCA_045806365.1 Gaiellaceae bacterium | reverse complement strand
CGTCGGCCCGAATCCCAGCGTCGCCGCGACATCGTCGCGTGTGTACGTGGTGTACGGCGCCGGCTGGGTCGGCCAGCCGCAGAGCGTCCACGTCGGCGTCTTCGACCCGAAGCTCCGCAGACTGGCTCATCGGGCCGTCGCCTCGCCCGTCGCAAAGGCGGATCGCTTCTGGCCGACGTCGGCCATGGATCCGCAAACCGGAAGGCTGTGGGTGTGCTTCTACGACACGAGCGGGGACCCCAGCGGCGAGCAGGCGTGGTTTACGTGCACGAGCAGTCGCGACGCGCGCCGCTGGAGCTCGCCGGTACGTGCGGGCGCGGATTCGTCGAGCTCGTTTGCGCTCTGGGAGGATGCACGGGTCTATCTCGTTGGCGACACGATCGGCTACGGCGGGAACACCGGACTGGTCGTCAGCCGGGGCGTCGCTCACCCGCTGTGGGTCGACACGAACGACCGGAGCGGCAGAAAACAGGAGATTTTCGGCGCAACGCTGCGTTAACAGTCTTTTCGGGACGAGCGGCGTCTAAGTCGTCGTGGCGACCGCCGAGGGGCTTGAACGTCGTGCTCGCCGGCGTGACCGCCGGAAGCTGCTGCTCGAAGCGATTGCGGTCCTGGGCGCCACGGCGCTCGGGGCATTCATCGTCTATCTCGTCTATCGCCATCCGATCGGAAGCCCGTGGAAGGTCGCGGGCGCGAACGTCCAGGACATCTCGAACGAGGTCGGGGTCCAGACCGAAGTCGCGGTCGCTGCCGACCCGTCGAACCCCAAGGTGGTCTTCGCCGCCTCGAACGAGACGCTCGAACCGGAGATCCGCGTCTACTCCACCACCGACGGCGGCCGAACGTGGAAGCACGGCGCCGGGCCTGCGTACGACCCCAACACGTGCGCCTGGGGCGATCCGGCGGTCGCGATCGCGCCGAACGGGCGCCAGTACGTCGCGTTCACGGAGAAGTCGATCTGCGCCCCGGGCACGGACCTGACGCCGTACCTCGTGATCGGGAGCAGGAAAGGCCCGACCGGGAAGTGGACGATCCGTCGTGTCACGCGTCCGGCGGTGAAGTTCGGGTTCGACGACAAGCCGGCGATCAGTGTCGGTGCGGATGGTCGCGCGTACGCGGCGTGGTCGAGGCTGTACGGACCGAAGTACCAGACGACGGTCGTCAGCTCGAGTGCTGACGGCGGGCGCACGTGGACGAAGCCGCGTCCCGTGCACCGCAAGCTCGTCCAGCCGCAGCTGGTGTCGATCGCGGCGGGCCCGCGCGGCCATGTCTACATTGCCGGCGTCGACGCGAAGGGAATCTGGGTCGGGCGCTCGCAGGACGGCGCCCGAACGTTCGCGGTTCGGACCGGTGTCGCGCCGCTCCCGGGTAGCGAGGCGGCCACGTGCATCGTGTTCGGCAAGTTCGTGCTCGCGCAGCAGGCGGTGCGCTGTCTCGGGCCGAATCCGACGGTGACGCTCGGCCCGAAGCGCGTCTTCGTGACCTACGGAGTCGTCGGGCCCGACCAGACAAACGATGCCGCGATCGTCGTCCTCGACCGGTCGCTGCGCACGCTGTGGAACGGACGCATCGGCCCCGTGGAGAAGAAAGCGGATCAGTTCTGGCCTGCGTCGGCGTTTGATGTCAGGAGCGGGAAGCTGTGGGCCTGTTTCTACGACACGACTGGAGACTCAGACCGCCGGCACGCGTGGTTTGCGTGCACGTCGTCGCGCGACGGGCGGCACTGGACGAAGCCCGTCCGCGCGACCGAGCCATCGGCCAATCAGGGCGTGCTTTGGGAGGACGCCCGCATCTTCGGCTACGGCGACAGCGGCGGCTTCGGCGGCTACGTGGGTGTCGCCGCGGGCGGCGGCCGCGTGCATCCGTTGTGGATCGACACGCGAGATGTCGACGGGAACCAGGAAGAGGTCTTCGCCTCGACGCTCCGCTAGTGCACGTCCGTCCTGAGTGCTGAC
Organism: Gaiellaceae bacterium; assembly: GCA_045806365.1. Lineage (GTDB taxonomy): Bacteria > Actinomycetota > Thermoleophilia > Gaiellales > Gaiellaceae > 3-1-20CM-4-69-9. The sequence goes on along the minus strand of JBJMJL010000059.1, from coordinate 16,555 downwards.
GACGGCCCGGGCCCGCGGCCGTGAGAGCCTGCATAATGGGTCACCGGTGCTGAAGCGAGCGTCTGTTGCCCCCCTCGCCGCGGTGCTCCTGCTGACCGCCGCGTCGGCGGATGCCGGGTGGCAGCGTGGGGAGGCGTCCGGCGCGACGGCGCGGGCGCAAGCGATTCGCGTCGTGGTTCCCGGTCAGTCGGGAGGGGCGACGCCGACGGTCTCCGCGCCGAACGACCAGGTGCTCTTCAGCGGCGGCTTTTCCTACGGTGAAGACCCGACGAGCCACGCGGCAATCGTCAGCACGGGCTCGGCGAACGCGAGCGCGTCCGCGTCGACCGACATCCAGGCGAGCGCGACTGCCTCGGCGGAGGTGAACAACCTCAGCGTCTTCGGCGGTGAGATCACCGCCTCGAGCATCGTCGCGCAGGCGCACGCGACCGCACGGGCCGGCGCGGCGAGCGGTGACACGTCCGGATCCGGCGTCAGCGGTCTCGTCGCACTCGGCCAGTCGGTCTCGAGCGGGACGGTCGCACTGGGCGACTGGGGCTCGCTCACCGCAGTCGCCGGCGGCGGCAGCGGTTCGCCCGCGACCGGCTACCGCGGCAGCATCACCGCGCTCGAGATCCGGCTGACCGCCGAGCACGGCGGGCTGCCTGCCGGCACCACGATTGTCGTCGGCTACGCGGAAGTCGCCGCGCAGGCAGCCGCGGCCCCGCCGCCCCCGGCGAAGAAGCCGAAGAAGCCGAAGACGACGATCGCGCCCAAGAGGGCCGCGCCGGAGCCGGGCGGCGGCTTCCCGGTGCGGCAGCCGCCGCAGGTCACGCCGAAGTTGACGGCAGGCGGCTACGTCTTCCCCGTCTACGGGCCGTCATCGTTCGTGGACACCTTCGGCGCCGGACGGAGCGACGTTGCGGGCGGCTGGCACCACGGGGACGACATCTTCGCGCCGCTCGGCGCGCCGGTGCTTGCCGTCGCGGCGGGGAGCGTCTTCTCGGTCGGCTGGAACAAGATCGGCGGCAATCGTGTCTGGCTGCGCGACGGACAGGGCAATCTCATGTACTACGCACACCTGTCCGCGTTCACGCCGCTCGCCGTGAACGGGAACAAGGTGAACGCCGGTGACGTGCTCGGCTTCGTGGGCAACACCGGAGACGCGCGCGGGACGCCGACGCATCTGCACTTCGAGATCCATCCGGTCGGGCTGATCGGGCTGGGCTACGACGGAGCGGTCAACCCGACGACGTATCTGCTCGCGTGGAAGCACCTGCAGGACGTCAGCTTCGCGGGCGGGGACGCGTGGGCGCCGGTGCACTCCCTCGGCAACGCGCCGAAGCCTGGCGCGATCCTGCTGACGGCGTCCGACATCTCGAGCGCCGACGGGCTCGTTCCGGGCTCGCTGGAACGCGCTGTCGAGCCTCTCGTGCTGAGGGGCGACGCGTTCAGCTCGAAGTCACAGACGCCCTAAGCCGGATACGCGGGCAGAGCCCGCGCATCCTCGAGGCAGCGCAAGGAGGCTCTAGCTCGAAGAGCCCGAGCTACCGGCTCCGGAATTGCCGCCACCCTGGTAGGTGAACTCGTCGCTCGGCCCGAAGAGCGTGTCGGAGAGCAACTTGCGCGTCTGCGCGCCGGTGAACGGGTTGAAGAGGATTCCGAGCGCGATGCCGGTCAGCAGCAAGACCGTGTTCCGCCCGCCGTGGTCCTTCTTCCCCTGCACGCGCTCTGCGGCCTCCCGCAGCTCGTCGACCGCTTCGCGCAGCCGGTCCTGGATCTCCTTGTCCGTTGCAACGCGAGTCGCGAGCGGAATCGCCCCGCGGCCGCCCAGCAGCTCGTTGTAGACCTCGCGCGCGGACTCGAACGCGTTGCGAACATTGTCGCGCAGGTCTTCGTCCTTGAGCGCGCGCTCGATGTACGGCCTTGCGCCGCCCGTCCGCTCCAATACCTTGTCTTTCGCCTTGGCCATGCTCTTACGTGTCCTTTCGCCGGTTGTCAGCAGGAGGGTACCCCGCCGGAATCCTCGCAAACGAGCGGTTCTCGGGCTCGCTGTACTGCTCGCGGCAGGCTGCGGCGGCGGCAGCACCGCGCCGCAGGAACAGATCGTCCGCGGGACGGGCTACCACTTTGCCGCGCCCGCTGACTGGAAGGTGGTGCGCAGCGGACGGGAGATCCGCGTGTCGGACGGCATCCCCCTCGTGTCGGTCGCACGATATGACTTGCTGCGCGCGTTCCGGTCACCGCTCTGGGATCACGTCGTGCCCGAGCTCGACCGGGCGGCGAAGGGCCTCGCCGAGCAGCAGGACGGAAGCGTCGTCGAATCGGCGACGGCGACCATCGCCGGCGGGAAGGCGAGGACGTACGACATCGCCTACGAGCGCGAAGGCAAGGCGCTCGTCGAGCGAATCGGGTTCGTGCTGCGCGGAAAGTCGGAGTACTTGCTGCTCTGCCGCTACGAGCGCGGCGGCGACACCGACGCCTGCGACCGCCTGGACGCGACGTTCATGCTCGCCGGCTGAGCAGTTCTTTGCTTCACCGGTACCGGTTTCGGTCGCGTGGCGGGCTTCCCGTCGAACGCGGCGTCGAAGACCTGGTCGATCGAGTCGACGAGGACGAATTCGAGCTCGCGCTTCGTCTCCGGCGGCAGCTCGGCGAGGTCGGGCTCGTTCTCGCGTGGCATGATCACGCGCTTCAGGCCGGCGCGCTGAGCCGCGAGGGACTTCTCGCGAATGCCGCCGATCGGCAGCACCTGTCCGGTCAGCGTGATCTCGCCGGTCATGCCGACGTCGTCCGCGACCGGTTGTTGCCGCACGAGCGACGCGATCGCGGTCGCGATCGTGATCCCGGCCGATGGGCCGTCTTTCGGCACGGCGCCGGCCGGCACGTGCAGGTGGACGTCGTGCTGGCGGAACCAGTCGGGATCGAGGCCCAACTGTTTTGCGTGCGCGCGGACCCAGGAAACCGCGGCCTGGGCGGATTCCTGCATGACGTCGCCGAGCTGCCCGGTGATGGTGAGGCGGCCCTTGCCCGGATATGCGGTCGCTTCGAAGAAGAGCACGTCGCCGCCGACCGCAGTGAAGGCAAGGCCGGTCGCGACGCCCGGGTCGGCGGTGCGCTTGCGCACCTCGCCTTCGAAGCGCCGCGGGCCGAGCCAGCTGCGCACGCGCCGCTCGTCGATGCGCAGCCTCTTCGCGCGCGTCTTGCCTTCGGCGATCTGACGTGCCGCCTTGCGCAGCACGTCGGCGAGGCGGCGCTCGACGTTCCGTACGCCCGCCTCACGCGTGTACTCGCGGATGATCAGGCGCAGCGCGCGATCCGAGATCGCGACGCGCTCCTGATCGAGCCCGTGCGCCTCGAGCTGCTTCGGCACGAGGTAGCGCTTCGCGATCCCGAACTTCTCGTCTTCGGTGTAGCCGGACAGCTGGATCACGTCCATGCGGTCGAGCAAGGGCCCGGGGATCGTGTCGAGAGTGTTCGCGGTGCAGATGAACAGCACCTTCGAGAGGTCGAACGGCAGGTCGACGTAGTGATCGCGGAAGTGCCTGTTCTGCTCGGGGTCGAGCACCTCGAGCATCGCGCTCGCAGGATCGCCGCGGAAGTCGGCGCCCATCTTGTCGATCTCGTCGATGAGCAGGACCGGGTTGATCGACTCGGCGTCGCGCAGCGTGCGGATGATCGTCCCGGGCATTGCGCCGATGTACGTGCGGCGATGCCCGCGGATCTCCGCTTCGTCGCGCACGCCGCCCACCGAGAGGCGCGCGAACTTGCGCCCGAGCGCGCGCGCGATCGAATGGCCAAGTGACGTCTTGCCGACGCCGGGCGGGCCGACGAAGCACAGGATCGGGCCCGAGAGATCGTTCTTCAGCTTCGAGACTGCGAGATGCTCCAGGATGCGCTCCTTGACCTTCTCGAGGTCGTAGTGGTCCTCGTCGAGGACCGCGCGCGCGTTGTCGAGGTCGAGGTTGTCCTCCGTCGCTGTGTTCCACGGCAGCGAGACGAGCCACTCGAGATAGGTGCGGATGACGCCGTGCTCGGCCGCTGCGGACGGGATCTTCTCGAGCCGTGACAGCTCGCGGTCGACCGCCTTCTGCACGTCCTCCGGCAATTCCAGCGCCGAGAAGCGCTCGCGCAGCTCGTTCAGCTCCGCCTGCTCGGCGTCGCCCTCGCCGAGCTCGTCCTGGATCGCCTTCAGCTGCTGCCGGAGAAAGAATTCGCGCTGGCCCTTCTCCATCTCCTCCTGCACCTGCGACTGGATCTTCGAGCCGAGCTCGAACACCTCGAGCTCGCGATTGAGGATCGTCGAGATCTCGCGCAGGCGCGCCTCGACGTCGGTCAGCTCGAGCAGCGTCTGCTTCTCCTCCGTCTTCAGGCGCAGCGTCGACGCAACGAGGTTGCAGAGCGCGCTCGGGTCCTCGACGTTGGCCGCGGCGATCTGCAGCTCCTCCGGCAGGTACGGGACGAGCGCGATCACGCGGCCGAACAGGCTTTGCACGTTGCGTGTCAGCGCTTCGGCTTCCCGCGTCTCCTCGAGCTCGTCTGCCAGCTCGATGAACTCGCCGACGAGATACGGCTCTTCCTGCACCGCCCGGTCGAGCCCGATGCGGCGCAGTCCCTCCACGAGGATGCGCAGCGACCCGTCGGGCACCTTGATCATCTTGTGCACCACGGCCGCGGTCCCGATCCCGTAGAGGTCGTCCCAGCCAGGCTGGTCCGCGTCTTCGTTCTTCACCGTCACGAGCGCGAGCACGCGGTCGCCGGACACGACGTCCTCGACGAGCTTGATCGAGCGCTCCTGCCCGATCGCCAGCGGCGTCGGGAAACCGGGGAACACGACCGTGTCCTTCAACGGCAGGACCGGCAGCGTCGCGGGGAACGTCAGCTCGTCGCTGCGCTCGCCGCTCTCTGCGATCACTTCCGCCATCAGGCCGTCCTCACGACGATCGAGACGCTCTCGCGCGGCGCGGGCCGCGGCGCGATCGGCAGGCGCACCGTCAAGATGCCGCGTTCGTACGTGGCCGCCGCGTTCTCTGGATCGATGTTCTCCGCGAGGGTGATCTTCCGCTGGAACGGGCCGTAGTCGATCTCCATCTGCTGGTAATGACCGCAGTCCTTCGGGCGGCGGCGCTCACCCGCGATCAGCAACGCCTGCGGTGACGCGATCAGCTGTACGTCATCGGGGTCGACACCGGGCAGCTCCATGACCACCGTGAGCGTCGGCGGATCGTCGCTCCGATAGACGTCGACCTGCGGGTGGTAGCCGCGGCGCAGGCCGCGCGAGAACGGAAAGACCTGCCAGAGATCGGCGAAGAGCTGCTCGATCTCGTCGGCTGCGTCGTCGAAATCGCGTCGTCGTTTTTCCACGGATTCAGGGTACCCGGGCGGACTAGGGTTGAGGCATGGCCCGCTGGACGCGTTTCACGCTGCGCTTCCGCTGGCCGATTCTCGCTACGTGGCTCGTTGTCCTGCTCGCGGGCGGCGTCGCGACGTCGAAGCTGACGCCGCTCCTCTCCAACACGTTCACCGTCCCCGGGACGGACTCCGAGCGCGCGCGGACGATTCTGCAGAAGCAGTTCGGCGACCGCAGCGACGGCGAGTTTCTGATCATCTACAAGATTCGTAACGGCACCGCCGGCGTCAGCCTGAAGCTCGAACGGAGCATTCGCAACGGGGCGAAGGTCGTCCCGAGCGGGAAGGCGACGGCGTTGCGCCCGGCGCCCGGCGGCGTCATGTACGGCAGCATCCTGACGACGCTCGACCTCGCCGCGGCGAAGGGTCACACGCACGACATCCTGCGCGCGTTGAAGCCGCCGCCCGGCGTGGACGCCTATGTGTCGGGACAGGCGGCGATTCAGGACGAGCTCGACCCGATCTTCAACGAGGACTTGAAGAAAGGCGAGTCGATCGCGCTGCCGATCGCGCTCGCGGTGCTGCTCGCCGTGTTCGGCCTCTCGCTCGCGGCGACCATCCCGTTCCTGTTCGCGGCCGCGACGATCTCCGGCACGCTCGGGATCGTCTTCATCTTCGCGCACTACATGACGATGGCGACGTACGTCACGAATCTCGTGCAGCTGATCGGCCTGGGGATCGCCGTCGACTACTCGCTCTTGATCGTCTACCGCTTCCGCGAGGAGCTCGACCGCGGTGGCTCGAAGGACGAGGTGATCGTCCGCACGATGGAGACGGCCGGGCGCGCGGTCCTCTTCTCCGGCGCGACGGTTGCGATCGGGCTTGCGCTGCTGCTCTTCATGCCGTTGCCGTTCATGCGCTCGATGGGCGTCGGCGGCTTCCTGATCCCCCTTGTCTCGATCGCCGCCGCCGCGACGCTGCAGCCGGCTCTGTTGTCCGTCTACGGCCGCCGCGGCACGCGACGCGTTCACGTTGCGGATTGGTTCCGCCGTCACGGCGTCCCGCTGCCGCACTTTGCCGGGCCCGATGTCGAGCACGGTTTCTGGGCGCGGCTCGCGCGCGCGATCATGCGTCGCCCGACCGCATTCTTCGCTGCGGGCGCGTCGGTACTGCTCGCGTTCGCGCTGCCCGTGATCGGGTTGCAGCTGACGCCCGGCTCTGCGCAGGGCATTCCGCAGACGCCCCAGTCGGTCCGCGGCCTGAACGTGTTACGCGCCGCCGTCGGTCCCGGCGCGCTCTCGCCGACGCAGATCGTGGTCGACGGCGCGAGCGATCCCGGCGTGCGGCCGGCGCTGCAGCGCCTGCGGCGGGAGCTCGCGGGCGATCCCGAGGTCGCCTTCGTGCAGCTGGGCTCCGGTCCGCGGTTCGTCGACGAGAGCGGCCGCTACGCCCAGATGATCGTCGCGGGGAAGCACGAGTACGGCGACGAGGCGGCGCAGTCGTTCGTCCATCGCCTCCGCGACGACATCATTCCGGCGGCGCATTTCCCGTCGGGCGTGCACGTCTACGCAGGCGGGGGCCCACCGCAGGGTGTCGACTTCCTCGCGCGCTCCTACGGTGTCTTTCCCTGGCTCGTGCTCGCGGTGCTGGTGCTGACGTACCTCCTGCTGATGCGCGCGTTCCGGTCGCTGATCCTGCCGCTGAAGGCCGTTCTGCTCAACCTGCTCTCGGTCGCGGCGAGCTACGGAATGTTGGTCGTGTTCTTCCGCTGGGGCGTCGGCGACGCGCTCGCCGGGCTGTACCAGTTTCCGCAGATCGAGGGCTGGATCCCGATCTTCCTGTTCGCGATGCTGTTCGGCCTCTCGATGGACTACGAGGTCTTCCTCGTCTCGCGCATGCGCGAGACATGGGACGAGGAGCATGACAACGTGCGTGCCGTTTCGTACGGGCTCGAGCGGACCGGGATGATCATCACCGCCGCCGCGATCGTCATGGTCGCTGCGTTCTGCGGCTTCGTCGCGGGCAGCGTCGTCGGTCTGCAGCAGTTCGGCCTCGGCCTCGCCGTAGCGATCCTCGTCGACGCGACGATCGTTCGCGCTGTTCTCGTCCCCGCGCTGATGGCGCTGTTCGGACGGTGGAACTGGTGGCTACCTCCGCGCGTCGCGCGCGTCGTGCGGGTGAAGCCCTCTCCGCTGACCGAAGCGGCCTAGCGCACCGCCGCCCAGACGATCAACGCGATCCCGATCAGCAGCGGGATCCAGGCGAACCGCATGGTCGCCCACGCGCGTCGTTCGCCGGGGCGTGCATGCGTCTCCGGGGTGTACGGGTCGATCGGCGACGCAGGCTGTCGTGGCACCTGGTCGGCGCCCTCGAGCACCTGCGGCTCGTGCTGCACCTCTCTCGGCTCTTCGGTCATCGGTCCTCCCATAGCATCGTTTTCGTGAAAGGCGTTGTCCTGGCGGGCGGGACCGGGTCTCGCCTCGATCCCCTTACCCGTATCACGAACAAGCACCTCCTCCCCGTGTACGACCGGCCGATGGTGCTGTACGCGATCGGTGCGCTGCGCGAGGCAGGCGTGGACGAACTGATGCTCGTTACCGGCGGGGAGCACGTCGAGGACTTCCGCAGGCTGCTCGGGGAAAAGCTCGCCTACGGGAACCAGCAGCGGGCCGGCGGCATCGCCGAGGCGCTCGGCCTTGCCCGCGACTTCATCGGCGACGACCGCGTCGCCGTGATGCTCGCCGACAATGTCTACCGCGGCTCGGTCGCGCAGACCATCCGCAACTTCGAGCAGCAGGAGCGAGGCGCCCGCGTGGTGCTCGCGCACGTACGCGAGACCGAGCACCTGCGCCATCTAGGCGTGCCGCGCATCGAGAACGGCCGCATCGTCGAGATCGTCGAGAAGCCGCAGGATCCACCGGGGCGGCTCGCGGTCACCGGTCTCTACTGCTACGGGCCGGACGTCTTCGACGTGATCACGGAGCTGGAGCCGTCGGCGCGCGGGGAGCTCGAGATCACCGACGTGAACAACCACTACGTCCGCGAGGGCATGCTCGAGCACGACGTGTTCGACGGCTACTGGGGCGACGCCGGCGAGTCGATCGACGCGTACTACGAGGTGATCGAGCGCGTGCGCCGTCCGCACTTCGGCTCCGACCGCACGCGTGTGATCCCTTTGCGGCGGCTGGAGGACGAGCGCGGGTGGCTCGCCGAGATCGCACGCACGACATCCCTGCCGAAGCCGATCCGCCAGACCAACGTCTCCTTTTCCCGCCGGGGAACGATTCGCGGCCTGCACTACCACGAGCGCGGGCAGGACGACGTGTTTGTCTGCCTGCAGGGGACAGCACGCGTCGTCGCGCTCGACCGCGACACGGGCGAGACCTTCTCGGAGGACATCGGCGACGAAAACTTCGCCGCGGTGTACGTCCCCGGCAACCTCGCGCACGGTTTCGAGGCGCTGAGCGACGTGCTGATGCTCTATCACGTCACGGAGGAGTACGACCCCGCCGACCCTGACGAGCGGGGGCTGCCCTGGGACGACCCGCGCGTCGTCCACCTCTGGAGCACGAGATCGCCGATCCTGTCGGAACGGGACGTCGCCGGATCCTGATCACCGGCGCGGGCGGTCAGCTCGGCCGGGCGCTGCAGGAGACGTTCGTCGCGGACGACGTCGTCGCGCTCACGCACGCCGAGTGGGACGTGACGCTGCCGTGGCTCTCGCCTCCTGCCGATCCCGGGCTGGTTCTGCACGCTGCCGCGTGGACCGACGTCGACGGCGCCGAAGACGACCCGCAAGGAGCCGCAGCCGTCAACGTCGGCGGCACGCGTCACGTGGCAGAGCTCGGCGCGCCGCTCGTCTACTACTCGACGGACTACGTGTTCGACGGGCGCACGTCGGACCCGTACGTCGAATCCGACGCGCCGAATCCGCTGTCGGCGTACGGGCGCACGAAGCTGCACGGCGAGGCCGCCGCCGGCGAGCAGGCGTGGATCGTGCGCTCCTCCGGCCTGTTCGGGCCGACCGGAACGAACTTCGTGACCACCATGCTGCGCCTCGCCCGCGAGCGAGACGAGGTGACCGTGGTCGACGACCAGCGCACTGCGCCGACGTACGTCGGCCACCTCGCCGACGCGACCCGCGAGCTGCTGGAGCGTCCGTTCGGCATCTGGCATCTCGCCGCCGAGGGCGACTGCACGTGGGCGGAGCTGGCCGAGGCGATCTTCGAGGAGTCGGCCCTTTCGACCCGCGTCCGCCGCATCTCCAGCGACGCGCTCGACCGCGCGGCGCCGCGGCCGCCGTACTCCGTGCTCCGGAGCGAGAAGGACGCCCCGTCGTTACCGCACTGGCGCGACGGCCTCCGCGCCTGCCTCGGCCGGCTCGCGTGAGCGCGCGCCGCGCCCGCACCGCCGAAGCAGCCGTTTAGCCGGAGCGCTTGAGCTTTCCGTGCTTCTTTGCATGGATCTCGCCTCTCCTGAAGACCCAGATGCCCAGCGGGACGGCGATCACCCCGATGATCACCATCGGCCAGATGTCGCCCCACACGTCGGCGACCGTCGCGCCGTCCAGAATCGCCGAGCGCTCGCCTCGCAGCGCGTATGTCGCGGGTGAGATCGTCGCGATCCACTGCATGAACTCCGGCAGCACCGACACGGGGTAGTAGACGCCGGAGACGACGAGCATGAGCCCTTGCGCGACGTACCCGAACTGCGTCCCTTTCTCCGGCGAGATCAGCGGCAGGACGGCCGTCATCATCCCGATGCCGACGAACGAGATCGACGCGACTGCGATCAACACTGCCGCCGTCACGAAGTTGGCGTTCGGCATGTGCAGACCGAAGAACGCCGCGATCGCAACGAACACGATCGTCGCGCGGACGATGCCGTAGGCGATCGCGAAGATGCCCGTGCCGAGCAGGTGCACGGCACGCGTGAGCGGCGCCATGAACGTGTACTCGATCGTTCCTTCCCAGCGCTCCCATGCGACCGTCTCGATCAGCAGCTCGAACACGATCCCGAGGTACGACCACATCACGGCTCCGATCAGCAGGATCGTCGTGAGCTCGTTGATGTCGACTCGTCCGCCGGTCGCCTCGACACCCTTGGCGATGAAGACGATCGTCAGCGTGTTCGCTGCGGTCCAGAAGAAGAACGCGATCTCCCACCAGGCGTAGCGCTTGATCAGGTACCAGTTGCGCTCGACCATTCCGTACAGGCCGATGAACTCACCTCGCATCGTTGCGGCGGCGTCTCTCATGCGAAGACCCCCCTTTCCGCGTCCTCGTCCTGCTCTTCCTCGAACGTGCGGCCGGTCGCGGCGAAGAACGCCTCTTCGAGCGTGTCCGCGCCGTACTGTTCCTTCAGGGCTTCTGCGGGATCGAGCGCGATCAGGCGGCCGCGGTCGAGGATCCCGACGCGGTCGGCCAGCACCTCGGCCTCGCGCATGTCGTGCGTGCACAGCAGGATCGTCGCGTCGTGCGACGTCCACACCTCGCGGATGAAGTTCTGCACCTCGAGCTTCGAGCGCGGATCGAGCCCCGTCGTCGGCTCGTCCAGCAGCAGCAGCACGGGCGATGTCAGTAGGGCGCGCGCGAGCGCGACCTTCTGCTGCATCCCGCGCGACAGGTGCTCCATGCCCTCGTGCCGGCGACCGACGGGGAAGCCGACGCGCCCGAGGATCTCGGGAATCGCGGTCTTCGTGACGCTCGGCGGTATGCCGTAGAACCGCGCCGCGTAGGCGAGGTTCTCTTCCGAGGACATCTTCTTGAAGAACGACGCCTCGACCGACACGCGGTTCACGAGCCGTTGAACCGGGCGCGACTCCTTGACGACGTCGTGGCCGAAGATGGCGGCACTGCCACCGTCCGGCAAGAGCAGGGTCGACAGCAGCCGGACCAGCGTCGACTTCCCCGAGCCGTTCTGACCCAGGATCGCGACGCACTCGCCGCGTTCGATCGTGAATGTCACGTCCTCGAGCGCCGCCACACGGCGCTTCCGCTTCCGCCCGCGCTTGCGCGTCGCATCGCGGCGGGAGAACTCCTTGCGCAAGTTGTTGACTTCGACTGCGAACACTTCAGCTCCTACAACTCGGCGGGACACGGGTACACGCGATTCGCCTGCGTCTCAGCAGGCGGCGCGCGGGACGTGAGGACTCAGCCGAGGAGGAACGTCACGTGAGAGAACGTAGCAGCCGTGTCAAGGCAGTGCGGCGACGCGCGCGCCGCTCTCGACCGGGGCTCACGACTCGTCGAGGTCGTGAATCACCCACAGCCGCTCGCCCGTCTGCGACGCCGTGCGCGCCTGTGCCGTGATCTGCTTCAGATCCGGATACTCCGCGACCTCCGGTGAGACGCGGATGCCGGCGACGACATAGCGAACGAGCTCGTCGGTGTCGTTGCGCACGCCGTGCGCCCCGTCCGGTCCCGTCGGGAAGTGGACGACCTCACCCTCGGACAGGACGCGCTCACCGTCCTGCGTACGCAGCGTCGGGCGGCCGCGCAGCACGATCAGGAGCTCCTCCGAGCCGTGGTGAAAGTGGAAGACGTTGAAGTTCGCCGGCCCGAGCTCGTACATGCTCGCTCCGAGCTGCACTCCCGGGCCGACGAGCCGCCGCGACTTCCCGCCTCCGCCCGACCAGTCCTCGGCGTCGTCCCACTCGTCGGCCCAGACGTTGCTCATGCCGCGCGCGGCGTGTCGTCGTCGTCTTCGTACCGCTCGGGCAGCGCGACGACGGAGATCAGGCGAAGGCGCTCGAGCCGGCGCTCCTCCCGCTCGACCTCGGCGTTTGGCTCCTCGTGCTGTTCGCTCATGACGAGACCCTACGACATATACATGCCAGGTTCTGTCATGTATATTGCCGCTCGATGCGGGCGACTCGGCTCGTCTCCCTGCTGCTCCTCCTGCAGATGCGCGGGCAACTGACCGCGCAGGAGCTCGCCGACCATTTCGAGGTCTCCGTCCGCACGATCCATCGCGACGTCGAGGCGCTCGCCGCCGCAGGGGTGCCCGTGGAGGCGCTGCGCGGCCCGGCCGGGGGCTACCGGCTTGCAGGCGGCTACCGGACGAAGCTGACGGGGCTCACCCACGAAGAGGCGGAGGCGCTGTTCGTTGCGCCGGCGCCGGCGGCGGAGCTCGGTCTCGGCGGCGTCCTCGCGAATGCGCGCCTCAAGGTGCTCGCCGCGCTGCCCGCCGAGCTGCAGGAGCGGGCGAGCCGCGCCGAGCGCTACTTCCATCTCGACGCGCGCGGGTGGTTCCGCGCCGAGGACACGGTCCCGCATCTTCCGACGATCGCGTCGGCGACCTGGCGCGAGCTGCGCCTGAACGCTCGCTACCGGGAGGGACGACGTGTCGTGCGCCGCACGCTCGACCCGCTCGGGCTCGTCCTCAAGGGCGGCGCGTGGTATCTCGTCGCCCGGCGATCTGCCGGCATGCGCGTCTACCGCGTGTCGCGCTTCGTCTCCGTGCGCGTCCGCGACGATGGCTTCGAACGCCCCGACGATTTCGACCTCGCCGGGTACTGGCACGAGTGGTCGCGCAGCTTCGAGGCGTCGCGGCCGCGCGTCGAGGTCAAGCTCCGCGCCGGCGAGCTCGCGCTCCGACATCTACCTCGTGACCTCCAGCGCGAGGACGGCGTGTACACGGTCGGCTTCGAGAGCCTGGAGAACGCGTTTCGCGAGGTGCTGAAGTTCGGCCCCGACGCCGAGGTGCTCGAGCCGCCGGAGCTGCGCGCGCGCATCGCCGCAACAGCGGGCGAGGTCGCCGAGCTGTACGCCGTCCGCGCGATGCGCTAAGGTCAGGCCAGGTGTCCGCCGGCGAAGGCGGGCGCCGAGGCAATGGAGCCTCAGGACTTTCGAAGTCCTGGGCTCTTTTTTTGTGGTCCCGAGTCGGAAGGAGCGGCATGGCAGCGGAGGAAACGAAGCACTACCTGACGAACGGAGCGGCGACCGCTCCCGACGCTCGCGAGGCCATCGAGTGGGCGCGCGAGACGACGGCGAAGATGGTCGACCTCAAGTTCTGCGACCTGCTCGGGACGTGGCAGCACGTGACGCTGCCGATCTCCGCGTTCGACGAGTCTGCCTTCGACGCGGGCCTCGGCTTCGACGGCTCGTCGATCCGCGGCTGGCAGGGCATCTCCGAGTCGGACATGCTGCTGATGCCTGACGCGTCGTCCGCGATCCTCGATCCTTTCACCGAGGCGCCGACCCTCTCCCTGATCTGCGAGATCGCCGACCCGATCACGCGTAACGGCTACGGCAAGGACCCCCGCCGCGTGGCGAGGCGGGCCGAGGAATACCTTCGCTCGACGGCCATCGCGGACACGGCGTACATGGGCCCGGAGTGCGAGTTCTTCGTCTTCGACGAGGTCTCGTTCGAGCTCGGCCCGAACCGCGCGCACTATCTCGTCGACTCCGGGGAAGGCCACTGGAACTCCGGCAAGCCCGGGCTCGGCTACACCGTGCGCGAGAAGGAGGGCTACTTCCCGCCGGCGCCGCACGACACGCTCAACGACCTGCGCACGCAGATGGTGCTGACGCTCGAGCGGCTCGGCATTGCGTGTGAGTTCCACCACCACGAGGTCGCCTCCGGCGGACAGTGCGAGATCGACCTTCGGTACCAGACCCTGACGCGGATGGCCGATCAGGTGATGACCTACAAGTACGTCGTCAAGAACGCCGCGCGCGCTGCCGGCAAGAGCGTGACGTTCATGCCGAAGCCGATCTTCGGCGACAACGGCTCGGGCATGCACACGCACCAGTCGCTCTGGAAGGAGGGCACGCCGCTGATGGCGGACAAGTCGGGATACGCCGGCTTGTCACAGCTTGCCCGTGCGTACGTCGGCGGTTTGCTCTCGCACGCGCCGGCGCTGCTGGCCTTCTGCGCTCCGACGACCAACTCGTACCGGCGGCTCGTGCCGGGCTACGAGGCTCCGGTCAACCTCGTCTACTCGCAGCGCAACCGCAGCGCTTGCATCCGCATCCCGATGTACTCCGACTCGCCGAAGGCGAAGCGGATCGAGTTCCGCTGCCCGGACGCGTCGGCGAATCCGTACCTTGCGTTCGCGGCGATGCTGATGGCGGGCATCGACGGGATCCAGAAGGGGCTCGATGCCGGCGAGCCGGCGGACTGGGATCTCTTCGAGGAGGATCGCGGCGTCGCGCAGGTGCCGGGCTCGCTCGACGAGGCGCTCGACGCGCTCGAGTCGGATCACGAGTTCCTCACGGCCGGAGGCGTGTTCAGCGAGGAGCTGATCCGTACCTGGATCGCCTACAAGCGGGAGAACGAGACCGACGTCGTGCGGCTGCGGCCGCACCCGGCGGAGTTCGCCCTCTACTACGACTGCTAGCGGTCGGGCGACTGAGCTACGAGCCGATGCTGATCTCCGCGCCGCCGTCCGTCGAATTGCGTGAGCTCACGCCGGACGATTGGGCGGCGGTCGCGGACATCTACTGGGACGGGTTGCGCGGCGGGCTCGCGACCTTCGAGACCGAGGTGCCGTCGTGGGAGGAGTGGGACGCGGCGCACCTTCCGGGCCATCGCGTCGTCGCTGAGCAATTCGGCGAGGTGGTCGGCTGGGCCGCGTTGTCGCCCGCCTCCAGCCGGCGTTGCTACGCCGGTGTCTCCGAAAACAGCGTGTACGTCGCCCGCGAGGCCCAGGGCCGCGGCATCGGTCGCGCGCTGCTCGAGCAGCTGATCGTCGGCGCGCGCCGCGCTGGGATCTGGACGATCCAGACATCCATCTTTCCGGAGAACCGCGCGTCGATCGCGTTGCACGAGCGGTGCGGCTTCAAGATCGTCGGCATCCGCGATCGGATCGCGAAGCGGGACGGGATCTGGCGGGACACGGTTCTGCTGGAGAACCGCTTGTGATCAAGGTCGAAGCGGTCGTCCTGCGCGAGCGCGTCGAGACCGTCATCGACGCGGTCGAGCACGAGACCGGCCACGTCGGCGTCACGGTCGTCGAGGCGATCGGTCACGGACGCCAGCGCGGGGTCACGCATGAATATCGCGGACGCGTCTTCGAGTCGCGCTTCCTCCCCAAGGCGCTGCTGACGTTCGTCGTCGAGGACGGCATCGCGCCGGCGGTTGTCGCTGCGATCGCCGACGCGGCGCGCAGCGGAAACGAGTCCGGCGACGGGCTCGTGTGGACGAGCCGCGTCGACAACGTCACGCACAACCGCACAGGCATCCGCCTCGAGGAGTTGGACGTTCGATGAAGACAACCGACCTGCTGATCGCGGCGAACACCGTCTGGGTCGTCGTCGCCGCCGTCCTGGTGATGTTCATGCAGGCCGGATTTGCGTTCCTCGAGGCCGGTTTGACGCGCATGAAGAACGCCGCGCACATCGCCGGCAAGAACGTCCTCATCTTCGGGATCACCTCGCTCGTGTACTGGGCGGTGGGATTCGCGATCGCATTCGGTGACGGCAACGCGGTGATCGGGACGCACGGTTTCTTCCCCTCCGTCGATGCCCTGCTGTCGGTGGGCGCGGCGCCGTTCTCGTTCTTCTCCACGATCCCCGGCGCAAGCGCGTACCTCTTCGAGGTCGTGTTCGCCGGTGTCTCGCTCGCGATCGTGTGGGGCGCGATGGCCGAGCGCGCGAAGCTCTGGGTCTACTTCGCCTTCGGGGTCTGCTTCACGCTGATCTACTCCGTCACGTCGCACTGGGTCTGGCACGCCGGCGGCTGGCTGTTCGGTCTCGGCATGCAGGACTTCGCCGGCTCGACTGTCGTGCACTACCAGGGAGCGCTCGCGGCGCTGGCCGGTGCGTTGCTGCTCGGTCCGCGCATCGGCAAGTTCGGCAAGGATGGGCGCGCCAACCCGATTCCCGGCCACAACATGCCGTACGCCGTGCTCGGGACGATCATCCTCTGGTTCGGCTGGTTCGGCTTCAACCCCGGCTCGACGCTCGGCGTCGTCACCGGCGACAAGGTCGGCTACTTCGGCTACGTCGCGTTGACGACGAATCTCGCGGCAGCCGCCGGCGCGCTCGGCGGAATCGTCAGCGCCTGGGCGATCCTGCGCAAGCCCGACGTCTCCATGATGCTGAACGGCGTGCTCGCGGCGCTCGTCGCGATCACCGCCGCGTCGGGCTTCGTCGCGCCGTGGGCGGCCGTCGTGATCGGTCTGGTCTCCGGCTTCATCGCTGTGGTCGGGGTGTTGTGGGTCGAGCGCATCGGCATCGACGATCCGATCGGCGCCGTCGCAGTGCACGGCATGTCAGGCGTC
>JBJMJL010000058.1:0-6635 GCA_045806365.1 Gaiellaceae bacterium | reverse complement strand
CATGTCCTTCGGCGAGGTCATCCCGACGCGCTGCCAGCTGTTGTTAAGGGTTGATTGACTGGTCAATCCGTTTGTGAGTCGGCGGTCTGTGGAAGATCGCGCCGGTCGTCCAGACAGGGAGACTCACATGAAGCACAAGCTCGCGGCGCTGGTGACGCTGCTCACGTTCGCCCTCGCCGTCTCCGCGTCGTCGCAGGCGGCGACGACGGCGTTCGGGCCGCCCGTAAAGGTGACCCCCGATCTCGGCTTCGGCTACGAGCCGAGCCTGGTGGTCGATCCGTACGGGAACATCTTCGCGACGGCGCACAAGGAGAACTGGCAGCTCGTTCTCGGTCCCGACGCGAACTCGCCGACGTACACGCGCAGCATGTCGTGGGCGTGGACGTCCGTCGATGGCGGCAAGACGTTCGTCGACATCCCCGGCTTGACGAGCCTTTCGCTCGAGCAGCACCAGTTCGGCGACGAAGGAGACATGGCGTTCGACGACGCGCACCACCTCTACTTCGTCGACACGAACGTCGCCGACGACACGATCACGCGCTGGAGCGTGACCGGGCCGGGCCTCGGCAACATGACGCTCGACCACACTCGGCCGTTGATCCCGTCGGCGGAGCTCGTCGACGACCGTCCGTGGGTGACCGCGCATCTCGACGGCCACGTCTTTTATCTCGGGAACGAGGGGGACAAGGTCACGTATCCGCTCGGTCAAGGCACGGGCAGTGGGTTCGGGCCTGGCCGCTACACCGTCTATCGCTCGACCGACGGCGGCCTGACGTTCGACACGCTCGGCTACACGCTCAAGGACTCGGGGTGGTGCCGGCCCGCGGCCGCACCGAGTTCTCAGTACGTGTACGTCGTGTGCGGAAACGACGGCGGCGCCAACGGTGTTTACACGCCGAACAATCCAAAAGGAACGCTCTATGCCTACGTCTCGGCGAACGACGGACAATCCTTCGAGCGCTATGTCGTCGGGAGCTACAACTCGACGGACGCAACGTTCAGCTGGCCGACGGTGTCGGTCGCTCCCGACGGCTCGATCTGGGCGCTCTACGTGGATGCGAAGCAGGTGACCGACTGCGGAGCCGACGCATTCGGCTTCACGCAGTGCGATCCGGTGACGAATCGCCTGCTGCTCTATCACTCGACCGATCACGGCCGAACGTGGGCGTCCAAGGACATCACGCCGGGCCGCGGTCGCTACCAGTACGCGTGGCTTTCGCTCTCGCCGGACGGAGGCAACCTCGGCGTCGGTGTCTACTACCGTCCGAACCTGACCGCCGACTGGCGCGTTTACGGCGCGATCTTCAAGCCCTGGCAGAAGCCTGCGCTCGTCTCGCTCGATCAGGAGCATCCCGTCGCGCCGGCGTCGGCCTCGGAGCCGCCGGGTGACTACATGGGTAGCTACTTCAATCCAGACGGCACGCTCAACGTCATCTGGACCCGCCGCGTCCTGACCGTCGGGACGACGCTACAGCGCGACATCTACTTCGTCCGTTCGCGCTGAGCCCAGATGTTGATGCCGCTCTCCGTTGCGTAACGATCGATCGCCTCGAGGTCGTCGTCGGCGAACTCGAGGCGGTCGAGAGCGGCCACGTTCGCCTCGAGCTGCTCGAGGCTGCTGACGCCGACGAGCGTCGACGTGATCCGCGGGTCGCGCAGCGTCCAGGCGAGCGCCATCTGGGCGAGCGACTGGCCGCGCCGCTGCGCGATCCCGTTCAGTGCGCGGATCTTGTCCAGCGCGTCGTCCGTCAGCAGCTTCGGCGAGAGCGAGCCGTCGCGGCTCGCTCGCGAGCCGGCGGGAACGCCGTCGAGGTACTTGTCGCTCAACATTCCCTGCGCGAGCGGGGAGAAGACAATGCAGCCGACGGCTTCGTCCGCGAGCACGTCGAGCAGCTCCGGCTCGATCCAGCGGTTGAGCATCGAATACGACGGCTGGTGGATCAGGAGCGGCGTGCCGAGCTCGCGCAGGATCCGCGCGGCTTCGGTCGTTTGCTCGGCCGAGTAAGACGAGATGCCCACGTACAGCGCCTTGCCTTGACGGACGGCGCTGTCGAGCGCGCCCATCGTCTCCTCGAGCGGCGTGTCCGGATCGAAGCGGTGGGAGTAAAAGATGTCGACGTACTCGAGACCCATGCGTCCGAGGCTCTGGTCGAGGCTCGCGAGCAGGTACTTCCGCGAGCCCCACTCCCCGTACGGGCCCGGCCACATGTCGTAGCCGGCCTTTGTAGAGATGACGAGCTCGTCCCGGAACGGCCGCAGGTCCTCGCGGAGAATGCGGCCGAAGTTCTCCTCGGCGGAGCCGTACGGCGGCCCGTAGTTGTTCGCGAGGTCGAAGTGGGTGATCCCGAGGTCGAAGGCCCGGCGCAGGATCGCGCGGCTGTCCTCGATGCCACGGTCGTGTCCGAAGTTCTGCCACAGGCCGAACGAGACCGCGGGCAGCAAGAGCCCGCTGCGACCGCAGCGACGGTACGGGATGCGGTCGTAGCGATCGCCGGCCGGCGCGTAGGTCACAGCCACTCCTTGACATTCGGCCCCGCGAGCACCGAGAAATCGCCGTCGTCGCGAATCGTTCTCGCCGCAGAGACAAGCGCGCCAACGGCGACCCACGTGAGCGCGCCGCCGACGCTGACGCGCTGCGCGCCCGAGTCCACGATCTCGCGGAAGGTCAGGTGCGGCCCGGCGAGCACGTTGACCGGCCTGGACACGGCGTCACAGACCGTGCGGATCTCGTCGACACTTGCGAGCCCCGGCGCGTAGAGCACGTCGGCGCCTGCGCGCTCGAACGCCTGCAGGCGCCCGATCGTGTCGTCGAGGTCGGGATTGCCGCGGATGTGATTCTCGGCGCGCGCCGTGAGCACGAATGGGCCGGCCGCCTCGGCAGCGGCCGCGACGCGCTCGGCCGCGTGATCGATGTCGTAGATTCGCCCGCTCGGGTCGTAGTCCTCGATCGAGCCGCCGGCGGCACCGGCCTCGGCCGCTGCGGCGATCGCGCGCGCCGCGTCCTCGGGCTCCGCGGAGTAGCCGTGCTCGAGATCGACCGACACCGGCAGCTCTGTCGCCGCGACCAGTGCTCTCGTGTGTGCAAGCACCTCGTCGAGTGTGACATTCCCGTCCCGCCGGCCGAGCGTGAACGCGAAGCCGGAGCTCGTCGTCGCGAGCGCCTTGAACCCGAGGCCCTCGAGCACACGAGCGGAGCCGGCGTCCCAGGGGTTCGGGATCACGAACGGCTCGCCCTGGTGCAGCGCGCGGAACGCCTCTGCTCTCTCCATAGAGGGAAGCTACATTCCAACCATGCTCACCAAGACGTGCGTCGCCGGGTCGGCCGGCTTCCGGCTCGAGGACGTGCGGTACGGGTCTTCGACCCCAGGATCCGGTTGGAATAGAGACGGGGCCCCGTTCGTCTGTTAGATAACGCACCTGGGACGGACGAAAGGGAGGGCACCGATGGCTTTGCAGATTGGGGACACGGCTCCGGACTTCGAGGCGGAGAGCACCGAAGGCAAGATCCGCTTCCACGACTGGATCGGCGATTCGTGGGCGGTGCTGTTCTCGCACCCGCGCGACTTCACGCCGGTGTGCACGACGGAGCTCGGCTACATGGCGAAGATCAAGCCCGAGTTCGACAAGCGCGGCGTGAAGATCATCGGAATGTCGGTCGATCCGATCGACAACCACGCGAAGTGGGCGCAGGACATCGAGGAGACGCAGGGTGCGGCGCCCAACTATCCGATCATCGGCGACGCCGACTTCAACGTGTCGAAGCAGTACGGGATGCTGGCCGCCGACACCTCCGGCGACGCGACCGCGCGCACGCCCGCGGACAACCAGACTGTCCGCAACGTCTTCGTCATCGGGCCCGACAAGAAGGTCAAGCTGATCCTCGTCTATCCGATGACGACCGGACGCAACTTCGACGAGGTCCTGCGCGTGATCGATTCGCTGCAGCTGACGGCGAAGCACAAGGTCGCGACGCCGGTCAACTGGCAGCAGGGCGACCAGGTGATCATCGCAGGCTCCGTCTCGAACGACGAGGCGAAGGAGCTATTCGGCGAGTGGGAAGAGCCGAGGCCGTACATCAGGGTCGTCCCGCAGCCGCAGTGACGACGTAGGTGCTGGACATGTCCCGGGACTGCTCCCGGGACATGTCCAGATGGCGCGCGGGCCTAGCAGCCTTCAGGCACCGGCTCGCCGGCGTGAGCCGGCGCGGGCGCGTCACTCGTGCGCAGCAGCAGCGCACCGACGACGGCCGCGGCCGCCGCGAAGATCGCGCCGAGCAGGAAGGCCAGGTGATACCCGCCGGTGAGTGCGACGACGTGCGACTCGCCCGCATCGACGAGCGCGGTCGTCCGGGAGGCGGCGACGCTCGCGAGCACGGCGAGACCGACGGCGCCGCCCATCATGAACGACGTGTTCACGACGCCGGACGCCAGGCCCGACTCGGCCGGATCGACGTCGCCCATCGCAACGAGCAGCACCGGGTTGAACGCCGTCCCCGCGCCGATCCCCAGCAGGATCATGCTCGGAAGGACGTCGACGACGAACGTCCCGTCAACAGGCGCGCGGACGAGCAGCGCGAGACCGGCCGAGGCGAGCAGGAGGCCGACGGTCAGCGGCTTCTTGATCCCGTAGCGCATGACCAGCTTCGCCGAGAGACCGATCGACAGCGCGCCCATGATCAGGTTCCCGGGCAGGAAGGCGAGGCCGATCTGCAGCGGGCTGTAGCCGAGCACGAGCTGGAGGTACAGCGCCGCCATGAAGAACCAGGCGAACATCGCAGCCGCCCACAGCACGCCGACGACGTTCGCCGTGGAGAGGTTGCGCAGCTTGAACAGGCGCAGCGGCACCAGCGGTGTCCGCACGCGCGACTCGATCACCAGGAACGTCGCGAAGAGCACGGCGGCCGCACCGAGGATGCCCAGCGTCCGGGAGGACGTCCAGCCGTTCTCGTTCGCGTTCACGATCGCGTAGACGGCGAGCATCAACGAGGTCGTCACCGTGATCGCCCCGGCGACGTCGAGCCGCCCGCTGCCGGCAGCCTGTGCGGAGGGCACGAGCCGCAGCGTCAGCAGCACGACGAGCACGCCGATCGGGAAGTTGACGAGGAAGATCCAGTGCCAGTTGAGGGCGTCGGTGAGGATGCCGCCGAGCAGCACGCCGATGCTGCCGCCGCCGGAGGCGACGAAGCCGAAGATTCCCATCGCCTTCGCGCGCTCCGCGGGCTCGGTGAAGAGGCCCATCATCAGCGACAGCGCGACCGCCGACGCGACGGCGCCGCCGACGCCCTGCACCGAGCGCGCCGCGACCAGGAACCACTGCGTCGTCGCGAGACCACACGCCAGCGACGCGAGCGTGAACGTGCCGATGCCCGCGATGAACAGGCGGCGATGGCCGAACAGGTCGCCGAGGCGCCCGCCCAGCAGGAGGAAGCCGCCGTAGGTCAGCAGGTAGGCGTTCACGACCCACGCGAGCGATGTCTCCGAGAAGCCGAGATCCTCGCGGATCGACGGGAGCGCGACGCCGACGATCGTCACGTCGAGCACGATCATCAGGCTTGCCAGGCAAAGGACGTAGAGCGCCAGCCAGCGCCGGCGGGTGGTGAGCTCGGCCATTTGTTTGCCTCCTTGGGAAATCGCGGTCATGTCCCTTAGACCGAGCCCTGCGGGAAAACTCATCGGTAGGCTGAGCATGGTGACCACCGCCGCCTCGTCACCCGAGCTCGAGCGACAGCTCGAGGAGCATCGTCGCGAGCTCACGGGCTACTGCTACCGCATGCTGGGCTCGGCCTTCGAGGCCGAGGACGCCGTGCAGGAGACGATGCTGCGGGCCTGGCGCGGCCTCGACCGCTTCGAGGGCCGCGCGGCGCTGAAGTCGTGGCTCTACCGGATCGCGACGAACGTCTGCCTGGACATGCTGAAGGGGAAGGAGCGCCGGATCCGCCCGCTCGACCTCGGCGCGCCCGGGACGGTCGACTCGCCCCTGACGAAGCTGCCCGAGGCGACCTGGCTCGAGCCGATCCCCGACGGCCGCGTGCTGCCGGCCGACGGCGATCCCGCGCAGGTCGCCGAGGAGCGCGAGACGTTGAGGCTCGCGTTCGTCGCCGCGCTGCACCACCTGCCGCCCCGCCAGCGCGCCGTGCTGATCCTGCGCGAGGTCCTGCGCTGGCACGCGGACGAGGTCGCGGAGCTGCTGGAGACGAGCGTCGCATCCGTCAACAGCGCGCTGCAGCGTGCGCGCGCGTCGCTGGATGCGACCGAGATCACGCCGAGCGAGCCGCTCGAGCCGCTCGACCAGGAGCAGCACGAGTTGCTGCAGCGCTACATGGACGCGTTCCAGCGGTATGACATGCAGGCGCTCACGTCGCTGCTGCACGAGGACGCGAAGCAGACGATGCCGCCGTACGAGCTCTGGCTGCAGGGCCGCGACGAGATCCTGCGCTTCTGGCAGGGCCCCGGCGCGCCGTGTCGGGGCTCGCTGCTGATCCCGACCGTCGCGAACGGCCTGCCGGCGTTCGCCCAGTACCGCCCGAGCGGACCGGGCGGGGCGTACGAGCCGTGGGCGCTGCAGGTGCTCGAGCTGTCAGGCGGCCGGATCGTCGGGTTCAACGCGTTTCTCGACACCGACACCCTGTTCCCGCT
>JBJMJL010000057.1:0-26627 GCA_045806365.1 Gaiellaceae bacterium | reverse complement strand
GCTACGACGAGGGCGGCCAGCTCACCGAGGCCGTGCGTCGCAAGCCGTACTCGGTGCTCCTGCTCGACGAGATCGAGAAGGCGCATCCCGACGTCTTCAACATCCTGCTCCAGATCCTGGAGGAGGGGAAGCTGACCGACGCGCAGGGTCGCCGCGTCGACTTCCGCAACACGATCATCGTCATGACCTCGAACATCGGCGCCGGCCAGATCTCGAAGAATCAGTCCCTCGGGTTCACGATGGGCGACGACACCGGCATGTCGTACGACGACATGAAGAACAAGGTCATGGGCGAGCTGAAGAAGGTCTTCCGGCCCGAGCTCTTGAACCGCATCGACGAGGTGATCGTCTTCCACAAGCTGACGAAGGAAGAGATCCTCACCATCGTCGACATCCAGATGAAGCGCGTGCGCGAGCAGATGGCCACGCACGACGTCGTCATCGAGCTGACGGACGAGGCGAAGGAGCTGCTCGTCGAGAAGGGCTACGACCCGGCGATGGGCGCCCGGCCGCTACGCCGCGCGATCCAGCGCGTGATCGAGGATCCGCTCGCCGACTTCGTCCTCGGCCGCTCGCTCGAGCCCGGCTCGACCATCTTGGTGGCCCGAAAGGGCGAGACCGAAGAGGTCGACATGACCGTCATTCCCGGCGAGGTCACGCCGGAGAAGATCACCGTCCCGCCGGACGCGCCGTCCGACGAGACGGAAGAGCTCACCGCCGAATAGTCCATCTGGGTTAGGTTCGCCTCGCCGCTCGCCGGTATCTGTGGGCTGCTGCCGTACACCGAACGAAGGGGAGAGATGAAACATCGTGTATTCGCGCTGCTCGCGCTGATGATCGCCGCTCTGGCGCTCACCGGCTCGGCGCTCGCTTTCGACTGCATCCGGGTGTCGTCGTCGCTGCAGGGTCTGCAGCAGTCGACCCGCTCCGGGAACTGGCTGCTCTTCGACCTCAGCAGTGCGTCCGCCGTGCAGGAGACGGCTGCGAGGGCGGGTGAGGAGGTCACGGCGCAGCAGGCGGCGTGCGTCGCGGACGCGTACGCCGAGTCGGGGCTGTCGCCGTACTTCGCCCTCGGCATCGGCGTCGCCGGGCCGAACGGCGTGCTCGCAGGACACAACAAGAACGACAAGGTGCTCTCGAATCTGAAGGGCATCGACCACCTGGAGGACAGCCCTGTCGGCGCGGCGTTCATCGGCGCGCTCGGCGAGTGCGGCTTGGAGTAGTCGCGGCTTTCGTCCGCTCGAGCGAGAGGCCCGCCCCGGGCGGGCCTCTCGCATTTCAGTCGGCGACGGCTGTGCCTCTGACGCTCGGTCGAACGAGCTTCGGCAGCCCAGGCAGCTGACCATGCTCCAGGTCGCGCACCTCGAATCCGGCCGACTCGATCGTCTCGAGCGTGCGCCGGTTCGGATGGCAGCCGCCGGCGAAGAATCCCCACGGCCGCTCGAGCCGGTCCTGCCAGCGTGCGAGCTTTGGATCAGCCGCGCGTACGTGCTCGGCGAAGATGAACTGTCCGCCGGGGCGCAGCACCCGCCGCACCTCGGCGAGCGCACGGTCCGGGTCGCGCACGGTGCACAGCACCGCCATCGCGATCACCGTGTCGAACGAGGCGTCTTCGAACGGAAGCTCCTCGGCCGGCGCCTGCAGGAGCTTGACCTCGCGCCCGAGCTCCGCGGCACGCGCCCGTGCGCGCCTCAGCATCGGCTCCGACGGGTCGACGCCGACGAGCTCGTCGATCTCCGGGTAGTGCGGGAAGGTCAGGCCGGTGCCGACGCCGAGCTCGAGCACGCGCCCGCGCGCGTCGGCCAGCAGCTGCCGGCGCAACGCCGCGCCGTGCTTCTCCTCCCAGCCGGCGCCCAGTGGGTCGTACAACGCCGCGAAGAGGCGATCACGCAGCGGCATGGCGGTCAGGATATGCTCGCAGCCCGCCTGGACCTCGCGGTCATAGGAACGCAGAAGGGACGCCAGGTGCCCGCTTTCGAGTTTGTCCTGCGGCGGTCAAATCGTCCGGACAGGATTCAGTATCGAAACACGCCCGAGGCGGAGGTCGGAGATGTCGTCGAGATCGACGGGAGGCCCTGGTTGATCGTCGAGAAGGAGCCTCCTTTCGCGCTGCGCCGCATCGAGCGGATCATCTGCGTGCCGCGCCGCGTCCGCCGGATGCACTGACGGCACAGTTTCGGCACGGTCCGTCATCAGGAACGAGTCCTAGACTGGCCGAGTGGCCAAGCCCGCCGTCAACTACGCGTGCACCGACTGTGGCTATTCGGCCGGCCGCTGGTTCGGCAAGTGTCCCGGGTGCAACGCGTTCGGGACGCTCGTCGAGGACGTGGTCGGCCGCCCCGGCGCGAAGGCGCCGCCGCAACCGGTGCTGCGGCTCGTCGACGTCTCGGCGGCGGAGACAGAGCGCATTCCCACCGGTGTCGCAGAGCTCGATCGCGTGCTGGGGGGCGGCCTCGTCCCGGCGTCGCTGGTCCTCGTCGGCGGCGAGCCGGGTGTCGGCAAGTCGACGTTGCTGCTGACGGCACTCGCGTCGGTGTCGAAAGAACGGCGTGCGCTACTCGTGACGGGCGAGGAGTCCGCCGCCCAGGTGAAGCTGCGCGCCGAGCGGCTCGGCGGCGCCGAGCGAGTCGAGATCCTCGCCGAGACCGAGCTCGAGACGGTCTGCGCGACCCTCGAGGCGGAACGCCCGGATGTCTGCGTGATCGACTCGGTGCAGACGATGTATTCAGGCGAGGTCGGGTCCGCTCCCGGATCCGTCGCGCAGGTGCGCGAGGCGGCCGGGCGCTTGCTGCGCGCCGCGAAGGAGCTCGGCGTCGCAACGATCCTGGTCGGGCATGTGACGAAGGACGGCTCGGTGGCGGGGCCGCGCGTGCTCGAGCACCTCGTCGACTGCGTGCTGCAGTTCGAAGGCGACCGGTACCACGCGCACCGCGTGCTGCGCGCGACGAAGAACCGCTTCGGCTCCACGAACGAGCTCGGCGTGTTCGAGATGACGGGCTCGGGGCTCGTCGGCGTGCCCGATCCGTCGGAGGTGTTCGGCCGTGTCGCCGGTAACGAGGTCGGGTCCGCCGTCGCGTGCGCGCTCGAGGGTACGAGGCCGATCCTGCTCGAGATCCAGGCGCTCGTCTCGCCGACCGACCTGGCGATGCCGCGGCGCGTCGCAACCGGCGTCGATCCGAAGCGTCTGGCGATGATCGTCGCGGTGCTCGGCCGTCACGCGCGCATCGCGCTCGGCACAGCCGACGTCTTCGTCAACGTCGCAGGCGGTCTCCGCATCGACGAGCCTGGGGCGGACCTCGCGATTGCGCTCGCGATTGCCTCCGCCGCGAAGGGCGCGCCGCTCCGCGACGGCGTCGCGGCGTTCGGCGAGATCGGCCTGACCGGACGGCTGCGGCCGGCCGCCCAGCGCGACCGGCGTGTCGAAGAATGCGCCCGCCGCGGCCTGCAGGTGCTCGAGGCCGAGACGCTCGCGGAGGCTGTCAAGACAGCGCTCGGCTAGTTTCACAGCGTGCTGCGCGGCGTCGGCCAGAGGCCCGTCCCGGCCGTGCTCGTCGGCGCGGTCGCAATCGCATTCTCCGGCATCCTCTTTCGGCTCTCGCACGTGTCTCCCTCGACAGGCGCTTTCTACCGATGCGTTTTCGCGCTGCCGCCCCTCTGGTTGCTTGCGCGCGGGGAAGTTCGGCCGCAGCGCCGCGCGGTCTGGCTCGCCTGGCTGGCGGGAGCGTTCTTCGCTGCCGACCTCGTGCTGTGGCACAACGCGATCGAGCAGGTCGGTGCGGGCCTCGCGACCGTGCTCGGCAATACGCAGGTCGTGCTCGTCGGGCTCCTTGCGTGGGCGCTGTTGCACGAGCGTCCACACCGTTCGTCGTTGATCGCGATCCCCGTCGTCGGCGTCGGGGTTCTGCTGATCTCGGGCGTGCTGGAGCAGGACGCGTACGGGTCGAACCCGGCGCTCGGCGCTACCTACGGCGTGCTCACCGCCATCGCGTACTCCGGCTTCCTGCTCGCGCTGCGCGAGGGCGGCCGCGACCTGCGCCGTCCCGTCGGGCCGCTCTTCACGGCGACGCTTGCCTCCGCGTTCGGTTGTGCCGCCATCGGCGTGGTCGTCGGCGACCTCGACTTGACGCCGTCGTGGCCGGCGATCGGCTGGCTCATCCTGCTCGCGCTCTCCTCGCAGGTCGTCGGCTGGTTGTTGATCGCGATGTCGCTGCCGCGGCTGCCCGCCGTCACCACCTCGATCCTGTTGACCCTCCAGCCGGTGTGCTCGGTCGTCTTCGCGGCGCTGATCGTCGACGAGTCTCCGTCGACTCTGCAGTTGGCGGGCGCCGGCTGCATCCTCGTTGGCCTCGTCACCGCGACCGTTGCCCGGCGGGAAGCTCCAGCGCCGGAACCAGAGCTCGCGGGCTGACATGGCACACTGACGCTCCATGCCCGAGTCACACGCCGCCGCGCTCGGTTTCACACGTACGCCGTCGGAGGACGATCCTCGTCGCGATCCTCAGTTGCTCGGAGCGCTCGAGCGCATCGCGCCCGGGACCGAGCTGCGCCAGGCGATCGACGACGTGATCCGATCGCGCGAGGGCGCCCTGATCGTCGTCGGCGAGCCGAACGAGCTCTCGTTCCTCTTCTCCGGCGGGATGCGGCTCGAGCAGCCCTTCACGCCGCAGTTCCTGTACGAGCTCGCGAAGATGGACGGCGCGATCATCGTCAACCCGACGCTGACGAAAATCGCGTACGCGAACGTCCAATTGATGCCCGACCCGACGATCCCCTCGAACGAGACCGGCACACGCCATCGCACGGCGGAGCGCGTCGCGAAGCAGACGGGCGCGCTCGTCATCTCCATCTCGCAGCAACGCTCGACGATCTCCGTGTACGTCGGGCAGGCTCGGTACCAGCTCGACCCGATCGCAGAGGTGCTCGCGAAGACGAACCAGGCGCTCGCCACGCTCGAGACGTATCGCATGCGGCTCGACCAGGTGCTGACACGGCTGACCGCGCTCGAGTTCCAAAACGCGGTCGTCCTCGACGACGTGATCATCGTGCTGCAGCGTGCGGAGATGACGACGCGGATGGCAGCCGAGATCGAACGTGACTGCGTCGAGCTGGGCGCCGAGGCGCGGCTGATCCGCATGCAGTTGCACGAGCTCGTCGGGGAGGTCCCTGCGGAGCGCTCGGCCGTCGTGCGCGACTACCACGCCGATGGCGCCGGTCCGCGCGCGGCGCTCGCGCTCGAGGGGCTGCACGCGCTTCCGTACCGTCAGCTGCTCGAGTCGGAGCGGATCTCCGAGCTGCTCGGCTATCCCCGCGAGATCAATCCGCTCGACCATTCGGTCGCGCCGCGCGGCTTCCGGATCCTGGCCCGCATCCCGCGCCTGCCCGACAACGTCGTGAAGAAGGTCGTTGCCGACCTCGGCGATCTCGAGTCCATCGTGCGCGCATCGCAGCGGGACCTCGAGGCCATCGGCGGTGTCGGTACCGTCCGCGCGCGGGAGATTCGCGAGGGCTTGCGGCGCCTGCAAGAGCACAACCTCGTCGATCGGTATCTCCAGCTCTGAGGCGCGCTCGACCGCTCGCCGCGGCCTTCGCGGTCTTCGGGATGTACTGGGGCGCGTGGGCGGCGTGCCTGCCGGCGATCCAGAAGGCGACCGGCGCGAGCGACGCGCAGCTCGGGCTGGGACTGCTCTGCGTTGCGCTCGCGGCTCTGCCGACGATGCTCGCGGCCGGCCGCCTCGCGGACGCGCTGGGTGGGCGCCTCGTGCCGGCGACGCTCGCTGTCTTCGCAGTCGCCACGGTGTTTCCGGGCCTGACGCAGTCGGTGCCGGCGTTGTATGCGGCCCTTGCGTTCGTCGGCATCGGCACGGGCGGCCTCGACGTGGCGATCAACGCCCAGGCCTCGGCGATCGAGGGCAGGTTCCGGGTGCGGGTGATGGACGGACTGCACGCCGGGTTCTCCCTCGGCGTCGTCGCCGGTGGCATCGGCGCCGGCCTGCTGCGCCGCGCCGGCGCCCATCCCTCGTGGATCCTCGGCGGGGTCGCCGTCCTGATCGCGGTTACGGCGCTCGTCAACCTCGCGCCGGCCGAGCCGCCGGAGCGCGCACGTCGCCGGGCGCGCGTCGCGCGCCCGCTGCTGGTCGTCGGCGGCGTGCTCGCGCTCGCCTTCATCGTCGAGAGCGGGCTCGAATCGTGGAGCGCGCTCTTTCTGGAGCGCACTCTCGACTCTGGTCCGGCGATCAGCGGCCTCGGCCCAGGGCTGTTCGCAGCGGCGATGGCAACCGGACGACTGCTCGCGCAGAAGCTGGAGCGTCCGTCGGTGGTCGGCCGCATGGCGTTCGCAGGCGTTGCCGCGGCGACCGGGCTCGCCGTCGCGGCGACCGCGCAGCATGCAATCGTCGCGCTCGCCGGCTTCGTGATCGCCGGCGGGGGGCTGGCGCTCTCGGCGCCGACGCTCTTCGGCGTCGCCGGCCGCCTCGGCGGGGAGGGCGGACGCGGCGCGGCGCTGTCGACCGTCGCGATCCTCGGCTACCTGGGATTCCTCGTCGGACCGCCGCTGATCGGTGCGGTCTCGGGCGCATCCAGTTTGCGCGGCGGATTCATCTTCCTCTGCGTCGTGGCGGTGCTCCTGGCCGGCTCGGCCCTGTTCCTCCGTGAATCCCGCGGTTAGCAGGGATTTTCACGAAAAAGTGGCCATTTCCAGCGGCTTTTGGTAGACTGATCGGCCTCGGCCGGCGGAAGTACCCCGCCGGCTTCGCGGTCAAATAAGGACGGAAAGGGGCGGGCTTGTACAGAGTCGGCGACAAGGTGGTGTATCCACACCACGGGGCAGGAACGGTCGTAAAGAAGGAAAAGCGCGACGTGCTCGGCGAGAAACGCGAGTACCTCACGATCAAGATCCTGCACAACGACATGACCGTCAACGTGCCGTCGGAGAACGCCGAGAAGGTGGGTCTCCGGAAGGTCATCGGCGAGGACATGGTCAAGGTCGTCGTCAAGGCTTTGACGGGCGGCGGGACACAGATGCCGAAGAACTGGAACCGTCGCTTCAAGCACAACCGCGACAAGATGAAGACCGGCGACATCCTCGAGCTCGCGGAAGTCGTGCGGAACCTGTCGCTCCGCGACGTCGAGAAGGGGCTCTCGACCGGTGAGAAACAGATGTTCGTGAAGGCGAAGAAGATCCTCGCCAGCGAGTTGATGTACGCGAAGGACATGGACGAAGAGGAGGCCGCCGAATGGCTCGACGGCGTTCTCGTCGGCTCGGCCAACGGCAGCAGCGGGCGCACCAAGACGACCGCGGCGAAGCCGGCCAAGGTCGCGTCGAAGACCACGACGACGCGGAAGCCGGCGGCGAAGCCCGCAGCTCGCAAGACGCCCGCGGCGAAGGCCAAGCCCAAGACGAAGGCGCGCGCCGGCTCGAGGTGAGCGTATGGGCCGTCCTCGCTGCAGCGGGTAGCGGGGAGAGGCTCGGCGCCGATCGGCCCAAGGCGTTCGTTCGCCTGGGCGAGCAGCCGCTGCTCGCCGAGAGCCTCGGGCGGCTCGACGCGTCCGGCTGGATCGACGCAATCGTCGTGGTGGCGCCGCCCGGCTGGGAGGAGCCGGCGATCCTGCTCGCCGAGGAGCTCGGCTGCGGGAAGGTGAGCGCGTGTGTCGCCGGCGGCCCGACCCGTACGGCGTCCGTGAGGCTCGGCGTCGCCGAGGTCCCGGCCGAGGCGGCGGCCATCGTCGTGCACGATGCGGCGCGCCCGCTCCTCGACGACGCAGTGGTCGAGCGCGTTCTCTCCGCCCTCAACGAGGGGTGGGACGGCGCCGTCCCAGCCTTGCCCTTGTCGGACACGGTCAAGCGGGTCGAGGCCGAGCAGGTCGTCGAGACGCTGCCGCGCGAGCAGCTGCGCGCCGTGCAGACGCCACAGGCTTTCCTGGCGGAAGTGCTGCGGGGCGCGCTCACGGCGGGCTCGGACTGGACGGACTGCTCGGCCGCGGTCGAGGCGGCGGGCGGCCGCGTGAAGGTGGTCGACGGCGATCCGCGCCTGCTCAAGGTCACGGACGACGCCGACCTCGATCGTGCGGCAGCGCTGCTGTGATCGTCGACTACCACATGCACCTGCGCAACGGCCGCGAGGAGATTGCCCACGACACCTGGTCGGTCGAGCCCTTCGTCGATGCGGCTCGCGCCTCGGGCGTCGACGAGATCGGCTTCAGCGAGCACGTCTACTACTTCGAGCAGACGCGCACGCTGTGGACGGTGCCGTACCAGACCGAGCGCTGCGTCTACGACCTGGACCTGTATGTCGACGCGATCGTCGCCGCCAAGGGGCGCGGGCTCCCGGTGAAGCTGGGATTGGAGGTCGACTACGTCCCCGGTCGCGAGGAGGAGACGCGCGCGCTCCTGGCGCCGTATCCCTGGGACTACCTGCTCGGGTCGGTGCACTTCATCGACGGTTTTGGCGTGGACGGCGAGCCCCGCCTGCTCGACGAGGTCGGTGTCGAGGAGACGTGGCGCCGGTACTTCGAGATGCTCGGCCGCGCAGCCGCGAGCGGGCTGTTCGACTCGCTCTCGCACCCGGACCTGGTCAAGATCTTCGGCGAGCGCGCGGCGGAGTTCGATTACACGGAGATCGCCGAGGCGATCGCCGGGTCGGGGGTCGCGATCGAGGTGTCGACCGCCGGGCTGCGCAAGCCCGTGCGAGAGCTCTATCCGCATCCGGCGTTGCTCACGGCGTGCCGCGAGCGCGGAGTCCCGGTCACGACGGGGTCGGATGCGCACTCGCCGGCCGTCGTCGGCCGCGACTTCGACCGCGCGCGCGAGCTGCTCCGCTCGGCCGGCTACGACACCGTCACCGTCTTCGAGGAGCGCAGTGCGCGCCAGGAGCCGCTCGGGTGAGCTTCCGCGTCGGGATCGGCGTCGACGCGCACGCGTTCGCAGACGGTGTGCCGCTCGTCCTCGCCGGCGTGGAGTTCGCTTCCTCCCGCGGCCTGGCCGGGCACTCCGACGGCGACGTGGTCACGCACGCGCTCATCGACGCAGTGCTCGGCGCGGCCGGGCTCGGCGACATCGGCTCGCTCTTCCCGTCGGACGCGTCGACGCCGAAAGGCATCTCGTCGCTCGACCTGCTGCGCGACGCGCTCGAGCGCGTGCACGACGGCGGCTACGAGGTCGTGAACGCCGATTGTGTGCTGATCGGCGAGCAGCCGCGCATCGGCGACCGACGCGGCGAGTTGGAGAAAGCGCTGACCGACGTGGTCGGCGCGCCGATCAGCGTCCGCGCGACGACGACGGACAAGCTCGGGTTCACGGGCCGGGGGGAGGGTCTCGCCGCACAGGCCGTCGCGCTGCTGCAGCGCGCGTGATGAACGTCTGGCTAGCGCACCGGATTTAGCGCCGCCGGCCCTTCTTGGCGCGTTCCATCTGGCGCTTCATCTGGCGATTCATCGGCATGGCGTCCGTCTGCTGCGTCGTCGCGTCGAGATACGCGGCTCGCTCCTCACGGGAGAGGCGCGAGAGCGCCTGGGCTGCGCGTTGCGGGTCACGGGCGACGCCTGCGCGCTCCATCTTCTTGACGGCGCTCGCGAGCTCGGGATTCTGGCGCTCGAGCGCGGCCTGCGACGCCCTCCGCATCAGCCTGCCGATCAGCGGTAGGCGCATCAGCGTCGCGACGATCGGCTTCAGATAGCGGCCGCCCTTGATGCGACCGAGCAGCGCGAAGGCGCCGAAGATCAGGAGCAGCGCACCGAGGATGTACAGCGGGAAGAAGTAGAACCAGAGGTCGGCGGTCACGCGCGGGATGGTAGCGACACGAGGTCGGCCTGGACCGTCACGAGCCCGTCGCGTGCGAGCGACTCGACGGCGTCGGGGTCGAGCTCGTGCACCGCGCGTTCGGCGGCCGCGACGAGGCGTAGCGTTCGGGCGCGCCGCTGCCGGAAGGATCCCTCGAAGCGCGACTGTTTGCGCAACGGCTCGTAGCGGCGGCCGCGCGACGGACAGGCGTGCGCAAGCGGGCAGATCGCGCAGCGCGGAATGCGCGCGAGGCACACCGTCGCGCCGAGGTCCATCAGCGCCTGACCGGTGCGCGGGGAGAACGCGTGACCGGTGCGCTCCTGCACGCGGCGCACGTTCGTGTCGACAGGTAGGACGTCGCGTCCCAGCGCGAAGCTCGAGACCGCCGCGGCAGTGTACGGGCCCACGCCGGGCAGCTCCGCCAGATCCTCCGGCCACCCTTCGTCTGCAATCTGCACGGCTGCGCGGTGAAGGTTGAGCCCGCGGCGGTTGTATCCGAGCCCCTGCCACATGCGGATTACGTCCGCCGGCGTCGCCGCCGCCAGTGACTCGACCGTCGGCCAGCGTTCGAGCCACTCGACGTAGCGCGGAACGACGCGGTCGACCTGCGTCTGCTGCAGCATCACCTCCGAAACGAGGATCGCGTACGGGTCGCGCGTCCGCCGCCAGGGCAGGTCGCGCCCGTGCGCAGCGAACCACTCGAGCAGGGCAGCCTCCACGGGCCCGGACTCTAGACTGGACCGCAGATGAAGCGAGTCCGTTTTGCGCCCAGCCCGACCGGTTCGCTGCACGTCGGCAATGCCCTCAGCGCGGTTGCCAACCGCTCGCTCGGCGACTGGATGCTGCTCCGCATCGACGACACGGATCCTGCGCGAAATCTGCCCGGCGGCGAGGAGGCGATCGTCGAGGACCTCAGCTGGCTCGGACTGGAGTGGGACGAGGGACCGGTACGTCAGAGCGAGCGACAGGCGCGTTACGCCGAGGCGGGCGCCGCGCTCGGCGTGCGCTTCGACGGCATCACGCTGCTCCGCGAAGACGGCAGCGCGACGTACCACCTCGCGAGTGTCGTCGACGACGTCGACTTCGGCATCACGCACATCGTTCGCGGCTTCGACCACCGCCCCAACGAGGCGCTGCACCGGCGGCTGTTCGCGGCGCTCGGCGGGACGCCGCCCGAGTTCCTCCATCACGGGCTCATCCTCGGCGAGGACGGCAAGAAGCTGGCGAAGCGCGCACCCGGCGCGACCGTCGCCTCGTTACGCGACGCGGGCATTCCCGGCTCGGCAGTGCGCCGCTACCTGGAGGAGCTCGGCGTGCCGCAGCACGACGTGCACTACGACCTGCCGCGCATCCGCCGGCTCGCGATCGAGGCGATCGAGTCGATGCGCGACGCGGAGCTCGCCGCCGCGGCAGACGCGCCGCTCGAGGTCGTCCCGGCGCTCCGCGGCGCGCGCGACCTCAACGAGGCGCGCGACTACGCTCGCGCGATCCTGACGCCACCGCCTCCCGCGAAGGTAGACGCGCCCGAGACGCTCGAGCGCTGCCGCGAGCTCGTGGAGCGCGCGAACGGCAGCGTGGACGCCCGCGCGCTGGTGCGCGAGCTGAAGGCTGTCGGCGGGAACCTGCGCGCGCTGCGTGTCGCGCTCACGGGTCAGGAGCGAGGGCCTGAGCTCTGGACGGTGATCGCGGCGCTGCCCCGCGAGGAGACCTTGCGCAGGATCGATGCGGCTCTATAGCACCTGGCATCGCGCCAAGGTCGAGCTCCCGCCGCCGCCCGGCCCGATCCGTATGTACTTCTGCGGCCCGACTGTCTACACGCGTATCCACGTCGGCAACGCCGTGCCCGAGGTGTTGTCGCGTTGGCTGAAGCGCTGGCTCGAGCTGCAGGGATACGAGACGAAGCTCGTCATCAACATCACCGACATCAACGACAAGATCTACGACGCCGCGCCCGGCGCCAGCGCACAGCTGGCGGCCGACGCCACGCGGTGGTACCTCGAGGACATCCGCCGCCTCGAGCTGGGGGAACCCGACGTGCAGCCGACCGCCGCCGAGACCGTCGCCGACCAGATCGCGCTGATCGAGCAACTGATCGAGCGCGGGTTCGCGTATCAGGCAGACGGCGACGTCTACTACCGCGTCGCCCGCTTTTCGGAGTACGGAAAGCTCAGCGGCCAGCGCATGGACCAGGTCGCCGAGCAGGAGCCGAACCCGCGCAAGGAAGACCAGCGGGACTTCGCACTGTGGAAGGCGAACAAGGAGGGCGAGGACACCTGGTGGGACTCGCCGTGGGGGCGCGGCCGTCCCGGCTGGCACATCGAATGCTCGGCGATGTCCGAGAAGTACCTCGGGACCGAGTTCGAGATCCACGGCGGCGGGCTCGACCTCGTCTTCCCGCATCACGAGAACGAGATCGCGCAGTCGCGTGCGCTCGGCCACCGGTTCGCGAAGCTCTGGATGCACAACGGAATGCTTCGCTTCAAAGGCGAGGAGATGCACAAGTCTCTCGGCAACGACATCTCGCTCAAGACGGCGCTCGACCAGTGGGGTCGCGCGACGATGCTCGTCTTCTATCTGCGCGGCCACTGGCGCAAGCCGCTCGACTACAACGAGCAGACCCTTCGGCAAGCTGCCGCAACGGCGAACAGTCTGCGAGAGGTGTTCCGCAACCCATCGCAGCCCGGCGGCGACTGGGACGAGTTCGCCGCAGCCCTCGAGGACGATTTCAACACGGCCGAAGCGCTCGCCGTGATGCACGGCTGGCGCGATCACGAGCTGCTTGGCCGCGCGCTCGACGTTTTCGGTCTCGCCTCCCTGGCGCAGGAGGAGGATGCGCCGCCCGACGTCGTACAGCTCGCCGAGCGACGCCGGCAGGCGCGAGCCGCGCGCGACTTCGACGAGGCCGACCGGTTGCGAGAGGAGATAGAGGCAGCCGGATGGGAGGCGCGCGACGGCGCCGACGGCTTTCAACTCGTCCCGAAGTGACGCGGGAACAGGTCTACGGCCGGCGTCCCGTGCGCGAGGCGCTACGCGGCCGCCGGGAGGTGCTGGAGCTGTGGTCGACGGACCGCGCGCAGAAGGCGGAGGCGTGGCTGCGCCAGGTAGACCGGCCCCGCGTGCAGACGAAGCTCGAGCGCGAGCTCAGCGAGGCGGCGGGGACGCGGGACCACCAGGGCGTGGTCGCGTGGTGCGAGCCGTACCGCTATGCCGACGGGTGGGAGCTCGCCGGCGCCGAGCGCCCGCTGCTCGCGTGTCTCGACCAGGTGA
This sequence comes from Gaiellaceae bacterium, assembly GCA_045806365.1. GTDB lineage: Bacteria > Actinomycetota > Thermoleophilia > Gaiellales > Gaiellaceae > 3-1-20CM-4-69-9. The sequence goes on along the minus strand of JBJMJL010000057.1, from coordinate 13,585 downwards.
CCGATCCGCGCAACCTCGGCGCCGTGATTCGCAGCGCCGACGGCGCAGGCGCGACCGGCGTCGTCGTTCCCGCGCACGGCGCCGCAACCGTGACGCCCGCGGTCTGCCGCGCCTCGGCCGGCGCCGTCGAGCACGTGTCCGTGGCCGTTGTCCCGAACCTGGCGCGGTACCTCGGCGAGGTGAAGCGCGGCGACCTGTGGATCTACGCCGCGGCCGGCGACGGTGCGAAACCGATGTGGCAGACGGACCTCAGCGGCGGCGTCGCGCTCGTCTTCGGTGCGGAGGGGAAAGGGCTGCGGCCGCTCGTGCGGCGCACCTGCGACGACGTCGTATCCATCCCGATGGGCGGAGCGGTCGAGTCGCTGAACGTCAGCGTCGCCGCCGCCGTCTTGCTCTACGAAGCCCGGAGACAGCGAGATGGCTGAGCCGACCCTCTATCTCTTCGACGGTCACAACCTCTTCCACGCGGGCGACTACGAGGACCTCCGCCAGCTGCGCGACGAGCTGGCGAGCTTCGTCGCGCTGAAAGGAGCCCGGGGCGTGCTCGTGTTCGACGGCGCCGGCGCAGACGAGGCGTACGGCCCACTCGAGGTGCGCTACGCGCCGAACGCCGACTCGCTGCTCGAGCAGCTCGCGGTTGAGAACCGCACGACCCAGGTCGTGTGCCTCGTCTCCTCGGACATCGCCGTCCGAGGCACATCAGGGCAGGCGGTACAGAAGCGCTCGTCCGCGACGTTCCTCGGCGACATGGAAGCAGCCGCCCATCGCGAGGATCGGCCGCACCATCTTCGCGACACGCTCGATCCCGAGACGCTTGCGAAGCTCGAGCGGATGCGCCGCGGCGGCTAGTCGACCGAGCAGTCGCCTTCTGCAGCGTCGGAGGGCAGGCGGCCCAGCAGCGATGCGAGCTGCGCGAGCTCCTCGTCGTTGTAGCGCGCCTCGAAGAAGGCCCGAACATCCGCGACATGTGACTTCGAGGCTTCTCGCAGCTTCCGGTAGCCGTCGTCGGTCAGCACGGCGTAGGTGACACGCCGGTCGCTCGCGCACGCCGCGCGGTCGACCCAGCCCTCCTGCTCGAGCCCATCGAGGAGGCGGGTCACCCCCGACGCGGTGAGGACCAGCTGCTCGGCCAGGTCGACCCGCCGCATGCGCCGGCCGTCCGCCCGGGCGAGCAGGAGCATGCACTCGAAGTCGTTGATGGTGAGCCCGTGGTCGGCGACCAGCTGGGCGTTGACGGCCCTGGTCGCGGCCGACTGGCCGCGGATCAGGTGGATCCACGCCTCGACGGCAGGTGCTTGCTCTCTCAATACTTGACTAGACAACCTTCCCTCGCTACTATTGCTTGCGTGATCAACTATAGCGCACTCAAGGAGGAGTGGAAATGGCAATTTTGACGGAGAGCCGGACGGCGCTGCCGACCGGCACCTGGGCGCTCGACCCGGTTCATTCGACCATCGGCTTCGAGCTTCCGTACCTGGCCGGCACGTTCCGCGGCCAGTTCACCGACGTCGAGGCGAAGCTGACGACCGAGAGCCTCACGGGGTCGGCTCGCGTTGCGAGCATCGACGTGAAGGACGAGAACCTCGCGGCGCACCTCCAGTCGCCGGATTTCTTCGACGCCGAGCGCTATCCGGAGCTCAGCTTCGAGTCGCGCGACCTCGAGTCGGAGAACGGCCGGCTGATCGCTCGCGGCGACATCACGATCCGCGGCATCACCAAGCCGCTCGAGCTCAGCGGGACGCTCTCCGAGCCGCTGACGGACGCCTACGGCCGTGACCGAGTCGGCATCCGGCTCGAGACGACCGTCGACCGCACCGAGTTCGGCATCAACTGGAACATGCCGCTTCCGAGTGGTGAGCCGTCGCTCCCGAACGACGTCAAGCTCGTCGCCGAGCTCTATTTCGTGAGGGAGGCGTAACCAACGTGCGGATCCTCGGGATCTCCGGAAGCCTGCGCACCGACTCGTACAACACGAAGCTCCTTCGCGCCGCGGGGGAGCTCCTGCCTTCCGTCGTCGAGCTCGTGGAGTGGAACGGGCTGAAGGAGATCCCGCCGTACGACCAGGACGACGACGTCGAGCCCGCGCCGCCCGCGGTCGCAGCGATGCGAGCCGCGGTCGGCGATGCCGACGCCGTCATCTTCGCGACGCCGGAGTACAACTCGTCGATTCCGGGGCAGCTGAAGAACGCACTGGACTGGCTGTCGCGGCCGCTGACGACGAACCCGTTGCGTAACAAGCCGGTCGTGGTCGTAGGGGCCAGCACCGGTGCCTTCGGCGCGGTCTGGGCGCAGGCCGAGCTGCGGAAGGTGCTCGGCGCGACCGGCGCGCGCGTCGCCGAGGCCGAGGTCGCCGTGGGTCACGCACCGACGCGGTTCGCCGAGGACGGCGAGCTCGTGGACGAGGAGCTCCGCGAGCAGCTCGCGGAGGCGGTCGACACGCTCCTCGCCGAGCTGCCGGTTCGCCTCGTCGCAGCGGTCGCCTGACCTGCATCCTGTTCGGCGTGCGGATGCACGCCGACGAGCTCGAGACCGACGCCGCAGTCGTGCGGCGCCTGCTGCGTGTGCAGTTTCCCGAGTGGGCGGGACTGCCGATCGAGCGGGTGCCGTCCTCGGGGACGGACAACGCGCTTTACCGCCTCGGGAACGAGCTCGTCGCGCGCCTGCCGCGGATCCACTGGGCCGTCGGCGGCCTCGAGCACGAGCTGGAGTGGACGCCGCGCCTGGCGCCGCTCCTTCCGGTGGCCGTGCCGGAGCTGGTCGCGAAGGGCGAGCCGGCAGACGGCTATCCATGGCCGTGGGCGATCTACCGCTGGCTGGAGGGCGAGAACCCCGTTCCCGGCGCGGTCGACGAGCGCGAGCTGGCCCGTCTCGTTCGGGCCTTTCGCGAGCTCGAGCTACCCGGTGGAAAGCGAACGAGGCGCGGGAAGGCACTCGTCACGCAGGACGCCGCAACTCGCAAGGCGCTCGGCGAGCTCGACGGCATGATCGACACCGACGCGGCCGCGGCCGTCTGGGACGAGGCTCTCGCGACGCCCGTCTGGTCCGACGCGCCGGTCTGGCTGCACGGCGATTTGCTGCCGGGCAACCTGCTCGCGCGGGGCGGACGGCTCGTAGCGGTCATCGACTTCGCGCTCGTCGGGGTCGGCGATCCGGCGTGCGACCTCCTGCCGGCGTGGGCGTTGCTGCAGGGTCCGGCGAGGCACCGGTTCCGGCTCGAGGCCGGGGTCGACGATGCGACCTGGTCGCGGGGACGCGGCTGGGCGCTGACGATCGGGCTCGTCGCACTGCCGTACTACAAGGACACGAATCCGGGCTTCGCCGCCGTCGCCCGCCACCTGATCGACGAGGTGCTGGGCGAGACGAACATACGTTCGTAACATCCTGGGTCCACTGCAAACGTCTTGTAAAGAGCGGCGGACCTTGCTATGTTCTCCCTCAACCTAAGGGTGAGAGTTACTTCTCGCCCCTGACCCCGGGGGAGGCCAGGTGGCCGCACGACCCGCCGCAACCGCCGCGCAGAAGGCCCAAAGAGAGCTCGAGGACCTTCAGCTCGTGCTGCGCGCCCGCAACGGCGACGGCACCGCCCTCGACGTCCTGATCCGCCGCTACACCGGTTTCGTCCGCCTCAAGGCGAGCTCGTACTTCCTCGCCGGCGGCGACTCGGAGGATCTCGTGCAGGAGGGCCTGATCGGCTTGTACAAGGCCGTCCGGGACTTTCGGGCGGACAAGGAGACGTCTTTCCGCAGCTTTGCCGAGCTGTGCGTCACGCGGCAGATCATCACGGCCATCAAGACGGCCACGAGGTTCAAACACGCCCCGCTCAACACCTACGTCTCGTTCAGCCACACGCCGGCGGGCCAGGATTCCGACAGCGAGGTCACCCTCGGGGACGCGCTGCCGGGCCCGGGCGTCGACGATCCCTCCGTTTGCGTCATATCCACGGAGGAGCTCCAGAGCCTAGTGTTCACCCTCGGAAGCGGGCTCTCCCAACTAGAGGCCGATGCTCTACGTCTCTATCTGGAGGGCTCGTCGTACGAGCAAATGGCAGAGGAGCTGGGCTGCGACACGAAGACGATCGATAACGCGCTCCAACGGGTAAAGCGAAAGATCCTGACGCACCAGAAGTCCCGTCAGGTTCTCCTGTAGGAATATAGGGCCAGCCGGAGCCGTTTTAGAGGGTGTGGTGCCATCCAGGCGCCCGTTCTTTGGATAGAAGGAGTAGTGAACGATTGACCAAGCTTGCTGAACTTGAACCGCGTGCTTTCGTCGAGGAGGCGGAAGAGCTTGGAGAGCTCGAGGAGGAGATCCTCGAGGCGTACGCGCACGAGCACGAGCTGGAGGAAGAGGAGCTCTCCGCCCTCCGAGCCGAGCTCGAAGAGCGCGGCGTCGACCTGATCGCGGCTCCGCGCGCCGAGCCGGCGCCGCCGGCCGAGACCGTCTCCGGCGCGACGGACAGCCTGACGCTGTTCATGAACGCGGCCGGCCGCCATCCGCTGCTCACGGCGGCGGAGGAGGTCGCGCTCGCGAAGCGCGTCGAGCGTGGTGACGCCGCGGCGAAGGAGCGGATGATCAACTCGAACCTGCGCCTGGTGGTCTCGATCGCCAAGCGCTATCAGGGCCACGGGCTGCAGCTCGGCGACCTGATCCAGGAGGGCGTGATCGGACTGAACCGCGCCGTCGAGAAGTTCGACTGGCGCAAGGGCTTCAAGTTCTCGACCTACGCCACCTGGTGGATTCGCCAGGCCTGCCAGCGCGCGGTCTCGAACCAGTCCGCGACGATCCGCGTCCCGACGCACGTGCACGAGCGGCGCGTCAAGCTCAATCGCGCGCGCCAGCGACTCCAGGCTGCGACCGGCGACGAGCCGACGCGGGAGGATCTCGCGAAGGCGACCGGACTCGAGCTGCGCTACGTCGAGGAGGCGCTCGGCGCGGTCGAGGCGTCGGTCTCGCTGAACCAGGCTGTCGGCTCCGACGGCGAGGGCGAGCTCGGCGACCTGTTCGCCGACCCGAACTCGGTCGATCCGGAGGCGGAGGCCGCCGACGCGCTGCGCGCGCGGTCGGTGCGCGACGCGCTTCGCCGGCTGCCGGAGCGTGAGCGCCGCGTGCTGGAGCTCCGTTTCGGCTTCGACGGCGAGCCGACCTCGCTGGAACAGATCGGCCGTGAGCTGAAGATCAGCCGAGAGCGGGTGCGGCAGGTCGAGCGCGATGCGCTCGCCGCGCTGGAGCACCAGCTCGCCGACGTCGTTGCGATCTCGGGCGACGACCTCGTCCACGCGGCCTAGCAGCTAGTTGAGACATGTCCCGGGGCACTCCCGGGACATGTCACTTTCAGGGAGTGGCGCTACTCTCCGCTCGCAGGCCGGAGTAGCTCAGCTGGTAGAGCAACGCACTTGTAATGCGTAGGTCGTGGGTTCGAGTCCCGCCTCCGGCTCCTGGAAAGCGGAAGCGTGCGGTCGGCTTTAAGTGCGGAGGTACGTCAGAACGGCGAGGACACGGCGATGATCCTCGGGCGTGGCGGACAGCCGGAGCTTCGCGAAGATGCTCGTGACGTGCTTCTCGACGGCGCGAAGCGTGATCACGAGTCGCTCCGCGATCGCCTGGTTGGACTTCCCTTCCGCCATCAGCGCGAGCACCTCGCGCTCTCGCGGCGTCAGCTCTTCCAGCGGATCGTCGCGCCGGCGCCGGCCCACGAGCTGCGACACGACGGCCGGATCGAGCGCAGAGCCTCCCTCGGCGACGCGCCGTACCGCCGCCGCGAACTCGTCCACGTCCGATACGCGGTCCTTCAGCAGGTAGCCGACGCCCTCGGCGTTCTCGCCCAACAACTCCATCGCGTAGGCGGGCTCGACGTACTGCGACAACACGAGCACGCCCGTGTCCGGCCAGCGCTCGCGGATCTGCTGCGCGGCGCGCAGCCCTTCGTCCGTCTGCGTCGGCGGCATGCGGATGTCGATGAGCGCGACGTCCGGCTTGTGCATCCCGACGTGACGGAGCAGATCATCGGCCGTCCCGCTCTGCGCGACGACCTCGAAGCCGGCGTCCTCGAGTAGCCGCGCGATCCCCTCGCGCAGCAGCACGGAGTCGTCGGCGAGGACTACGCGCACGCCGCGAAACCCCCTCCGCGCAGTGCTGAGCGACGGAAACTTCGACGGCAGCCCGGGCGCGTTGAGTTGGAAGAGCCGCTCGGGCTCGTCGATGCCCGGCAATTCGTGCTCACCGAGATCCTCCAACCCATGCCGCGAGTCGAGCGCGTCGCGCGTGCGCTCCGAGAGCAGGATCTGGCCGCCGCTCCCGGCCTGGCAGATACGCGCGGCTCGATGGACATCGAGCCCAAAATACGTGCCCTCGCGGACGTTCGGCTCGCCGGTGTGCATCCCCATGCGGACGCGCAGTTGCGCGTCGCGCGGCCAGTCGTGCGACGCGAACGCCTGCTGGGCGGATACCACTGCCTCGGCCGCCTTGCGCGCGTCGGAGAAGACGAGGAAAAACTCGTCGCCGCGGTGGTCGACGACGACGCCCTCGCCGCGCGCGACCGCCTGGCAGAGCAAGCGCCTGTGGTCGTCGAGCAGGTGCGCGTATTCGTCACCGAGGCGCTGCACCAGCTGCGTCGACCCTTCCACGTCCGTGAAGACGAGCGTGACTGTTCCATGGGGAAGATTCGACATGCCAGCCTACTCCAGCGGGATCTCAGCACGAATGCGCGTTCCTGCGCCAGGGGGGCTCTCCACGTGGAGCTTGCCGCTGAGCGACGCGATGCGGTCGGCGAGGCCGCGCAGCCCCGATCCGCGCAGCGGATCGGCACCGCCGACGCCGTCGTCCGCGACCTCGACGACGGCGATCCCGTTCTGACGCGCGACCTTCACCTCGACTGCAGAAGCCTGGGCGTACTTGCTCACATTTGCAAGCGCCTCCGACACGACGTAGTACGCGGCGGCCTCGACCTGCGCCGGCAGCGCGCCGGAGGGACCGTCGATGTCGACCGGCAGCGGCGAGCGAGCGGCGAGCGCCTCGAGCGCCGCGTCGAGGCCGCGGTCCGTGAGCACTGCCGGATGGATGCCGCGCGCCAGCTCGCGTAGCTCTTCGAGCGCCTGCGCGAGCTCCTCGCGCGATGCGTCCAACAGCTGCTCCGCGCCCTCCGGGTCGTGGCGGATGCGAACCTGGGCCAGCCGCAGCGAGAGTGAGAGGGAGACGAGGCGCTGCTGCGCGCCGTCGTGCAGGTTGCGTTCCAGCTTGCGGCGTTCCTCGTCGCCGGCCGCGACGATGCGCGCGCGCGACGCTTCGAGCTCTTCCTGCTGCCGCTTCCGCTCCGTGATCTCGCGGACGATCATGAGGAACTCGTCCTCGCCGCTCGCGGCGAAGCGCGCCTCGTAATTTCGTGTCTCGCCGGAGAAGTCGAGCTCGTACTCGATCATCTGCGGCGTGCCGCGGTCGACGGCCGCCTGTCCGGCCTCGAGCACGCGGTCGGCGAGCTCCTGCGGCAGGCGGTCCTGGAGTTTCCGGCCGACGACCTGCTCGCTGATCAGGTCGCGCGAGTCGGGCGCGTTGTAGCCGCGGTACGTGCCGTCCCGCGCAACGCGGAACATGAGGTCGGGCAGCGCCTGTAGCACCGCTCGGTAGCGCTGGGCGCGCGCCTTTACCTCGACCAACAGCTTGTCGCGCTCGAGTGCGATGCGCGCGGCGCCGGTGATCGCGTCGAGCAGCTCCGGCTCCTCGCGGAGCGCGGCGTCGTGGACGATCGCGGCGACCGGCGTGTCCCTGTACTCCAGCCGGGTGACGACGCGCGTACGCGTGTCGGGCGGCAGGTCGAAGTGATTGCCGTCGACGTCGACGTAGTGGCCACCTTCCTCGTACCAGTACGCCACCTCGGCCGTCGGGTCGCGCAGGGCGGCACGCAGCCCTTCCTGCACCTCGCCGGGGCTCGCGCGCTCCGGAACTGTGCTGAAGATCGTCCCGACCCCTGCGCTGCGAGCCAGCGTCGAGCCGAGCAGACCGGCGAGGAAGAGGAACGGCACGGCGGTGAAGGTCACGATCAGCGCGACGCTGACGATGCGGTCGCCGACGCCCGAGAAGGGCGTGACTATGAAGCCGATTGCGAGCAGGACGACGCTGAGGCCGCCGGCGAGGTAGACCGGACGCAACTGACGGCGCATCGCCGGCGTCGCGCGGCGCCAGCGTCCGATCAGCAACCTGACCGACAGCGCGAACAGCAGAATGGCGACTCCCGTCCACACGGCCGTTTGCACGACGTGCGCCGTGTGGTCGTAGGACACGAAGGCGAGGTTGTCCGGGCAGTCGTCCGGCTTGCACGTGTGCCGCACCGGGAACATCGAGTCGAACAGCGGCGCGAGGAATGCGGCGCAGTACGCGGAGACGACGATCGCGCGCGCCTGGCGGCTGATCAGCCGCCCCGTCGGGTACGCGAGCAGCAGGTGCACGAACGCCGCGATGAAGAGACTGCCGACGAGGTTGCCGAGCGTGTAGGGCAGCGCGGCGTTTGCTTCGTACAGCCCGTCGGCGAGGACGCCGAAACCCACGGCGACCATCAGCATCCCCGTGCGGTTCCCCGGCCGTCGCGTCCAGCCGATCAGCCCGGCGCCGATGAAGGACAGGCTCACGAACAGCAGCAGCGCGAGGGTGTAGCCCGGGTGCTCCTCGTGGTCGCTCGTCAACGACAGCAGGACGACCACGGCTCCGGCGATCAGCGCAGCGGGCCCGAAGTAGAGCCAGGGGCGCTGCGAGATCGTCACGTCACAAAGAGCGCCGCGATCGCGGCGCCGGACAGATCTGCCTTCGGGACGAAGCCGCGGGCGCCGCAATCACCGATGCAGGGCCCATAGTCGGCGCCGTCGCGACTCGAGGTGAGGATCACGGCGGGCGGATCCTTCAGCTTCCCGAGCGCGGCAGCGACGTGGAAGCCGTCGATGTCCGGGAGCTGCACGTCGAGCAGAACGAGGTCCGGATGCAGGGCCTGTACCGCGGCGACTGCGTCCTTCCCGTTCTCGGCCTCGCCGACGACGTCGTATCCCTCGGCCTCGAGGAGTGTCCTCGCGCTGGCCCGAAAGCTGGGATGGTCGTCGACGATCAGAACTGTCACAGCCACAGTGTCGCCCTCTTTCCAGCCCCTCCGAATACGGTTACCCACACTCTTTCTAACGCACAGTCACCTGTTCACCCGTTTGGGTCAGCTCCGGCTGGGCCGCCGCCGGGATCTCCACCAAGAAGACCGAGCCCCGGCCGTTATTCGGCTCCACCCAGATCCGGCCGTTCACGCGCCGGACGAGCTCCCGGGCGATGTAGAGGCCGAGCCCGGTGCCGCCGATCCCGTGGGCCATGTCCGGATCGAGGCGGTAGAACTTCTCGAAGATCCGGCCGCGCTCGTTCGAGGGAACGCCGAGGCCGCTGTCGGCAACCGCGAAGCGGACGACGGCGTCGCCGGCCTCGACCCTGACGCGGACGTCGCCGCCGTCGGGCGAGTACTTGACGGCGTTGTCGAGCAGATTGTCGAGCACCTGGCGGAGCTGCGGCTCGTCCGCGGCGACGTGCGGGACGTCGCCGGAAGTTGCCTCCAGCGACAGCCGGACACCGGCTGGAAGGTGTGTCCGGGCCGCCTCGACCACGCTCTCGGCGAGCGCCCGCGCATCGCAGCTCTCGATGCGCGCATCGAGCCGTCCCGCATCGAGCTGGCTCGCGAGCAGCAGGTCGTTGACGATCGTCGTGAGCCGGACCGACTCTTCGACGATGATGTTGAGCAGCTTCGCGTGCAGGTCTTGCTGGAGCTCGAGGTCGGGACGGGTGAGCGTCACGGCGGAGCCGTAGATCGCGGCGAGGGGCGTGCGCAGCTCGTGCGACACCGTTGCGACGAGGTCCTGTCGAATCTGCTCGAGCGCACGCTCGTCCGTGATGTCGTGGAACGCGTAGACGATCCCTTCGTCGAAGGCGACGCCGGAGATCGAGACCCAGCGGTCGGTGCCGTCGCGCTCCAGCGGGAACGTCTCGGCACGCTCCTGCACGTGCTCCCACGCCGGCAGCGCCTCCGTGAGTGGCTTGCCGACGATCCGCTCGCGCGCGATGCCGGTGATCGCCTCGGCGGCTCGGTTCCACAGACGCACGATCCCGGCGCGGTCGACGAGGAAGACGCCGTCGCCGACGGTCTCGAGCACGCGTGCGGCCTGCGCGCGCTCCTCGACTTCGCGGTAGAGCTGCGCGTTTTCCACGGCCGTCCCGGCGCGGCGTGCGAGCTCCTCGGCGAGGGCGAGATCGTCCGGGCCGTAGCGGCGCCGAGATTCCGCCGAGACGAACGAGATGACGCCAAGTGTGCGGCCGTGTGACGCCAGCGGAACGCACATGTAGCTGTGCAGCCCGAGCTCGCGCACGATCGCAAGGTGCAGATCGTCCGTGGCGAGCTCGGCGATCGCTTCCTCGCTGATCTCGGGAACGAGCTCGCTCTCACCGTGGCGCAGCACGTTGGGTGGTCCTTGCTGTGCGTCCGGCCGCTCCGGGTAGCGGTGGGCGAGCTCGAGTGCCAGCTCGATCTTCTCCGGATCGACGTGCTCCACGACGACCGTCCGCAGCTTGCCGTCCTCGATCACGTCGACGCGCGCCCAGTCGGCGATGCGCGGAACGGCGAGCCTCGCGACTGCCGAAAGCGTCTTGCGGTAGTCGAGCGAGCTCGCCAGCACGGCGCCCGCCTCCAGGAGGAAGCGCTGCGCCTCTTCCGCCCGTTTCTGGTCGTGGATGTCCGTGTTCGAGCCGAACCACTTGACGATCTCGCCGTCGCGACTCGTCATTGCGACCGAGCGCGTCAGGTGCCAGCGGTACTCCCCGTCGCCACGGCGCAGACGCAGCTCGTTCTCGTAGGGCTGGCCGCTCGCGAGCGCCCGCTGCCAGCGCTCGAGCACGCGGCCGAGATCCTCGGGATGGACGACGTGCGTCCAGCCAGACTCGACGAGCTCCGCGAAGGGCGCGTCGAAGTAGTCGAGCGCGCGCTGGTTCACGTAGTCGAGCTCGCCGTTCGGGAGGGCGGTCCAGATCTGGTCCGGCTGCGCCTCCGCCAGGAACCGGTAACGCTCCTCGCTTTCCCGCCGCAGCTCCGCGAGCTCCTGCTCCTTCAGCCGTTCGGCCTGCCGGCGGATCTGGTCGTTCTTCTCGTGCAGCTCGATGAACACCGCGACCTTCGAGCGGAGCACCTCCGGCCGGAACGGCTTGAAGACGTAGTCGACGGCGCCGGCGGAGTAACCGCGGAAGACCTGTTCCTCGTCCTTCGAGATCGCGGTGACGAAGATGATCGGCACGTGACTCGTGCGCTCGCGCTCCTTGATCAGCCTCGCCGTCTCGAAGCCGTCGAGCTCCGGCATCTGCACGTCGAGCAGGATCACCGCAACCTCGTGGCGGAGCAGCTGCCGCAGCGCATCCTCGCCCGAGTGCGCGAACAGCAGATTCTGGCCGAGCGGTTCGAGGATCGCCTCCAGGGCGAGGAGGTTCTCGCGGCGGTCGTCGACGAGCAGCACGTTCGCCATTACGTCCTCACGCACAGTCCGTAGAGGAACTTCGCCATCTCCTCGACCGGGAGGATCGCGTCCGCTGCTGTCGCTGCAATCGCCGCGTCGGGCATCGTGCGCCGTGCGGCGCCGACGGGATCCTGGATCACGGCCACACCGCCGCGCCGCTTGATCTCTGCCAGGCCGGCCGCGCCGTCCTCGTTCGCCCCGGTCAGGATGACGCCGATCACGCCGGGCCCGTAGGCATACGCCGCCGACTCGAAGAGCACGTCGATCGACGGGCGCGCGAAGTGCACCCGCTCGTCCACGGACAGTGCAAACGAGCCCGGCTCGATCAGCAGGTGGTAGTCCGGCGGCGCGATGTACACCGTGCGCGGCTCGATCTCCATCTTGTCTTCCGCGTCGCACACCGGTCGCTTGATGCGCAGGCGCAGCAGCTCGGCCAGTCCTCCGGGCACCGCGGCGGGATGGCGATGCTGGGCGACGACGATCGGCACGTCCACGTCGTCGTTGATCTCGCTGAGCAACCGGCCGACCGCGTCCAGTCCGCCCCACGAAGCGCCGACGCAGATCAGCTCGTACACGTCACGCGACCTTCTTGTAGAGGCGTTCGGACGCGTCGAGATCCTCGTAGCAGTCGTCGTGCGGGCTGAACCTGATCGACTCCTTCGCGCCCAGCCCGAGCACCCCGAACATCGTGAGGCTCTCGTAGAAGAGGCGATGCACGTGGTCCTGTAGGGAGCGGTCGAAGTAGATCATCACGTTGCGGCAGATGATCGCGTTGAACTCGTTGAACGACCGGTCGGAGACCAGGTTGTGCTGGGCGAAGACGACGTTCTCGACGAGCGAGCGCTGGAACTGAGCGCCGTCGTACTTGGCGAGGTAGTACTCCGAGAATGCGCGGGTTCCACCGGCCTTGATGTAGTTCTGGGTGTACTCGCGCATCTTCTCGAGCGGGAACACGCCCGTCCGCGCCCGCTCGAGCACCGACTCGTTCAGGTCGGTCGCGTAGATGCGCGTGCGATCGGCGACGCCCTCTTCGCTCAGGAGGATCGCGAGCGAATAGACCTCCTCGCCGGTCGAGCACCCGGCGATCCAGATCCGCGTGAACGGATACGTGCGCAGGAGCGGCACCACCTTCTGGCGGAACGCGGTGTAGAACGACGGATCGCGGAACATGGCGGTGACGTTGATGGAGAGGTCGAGGAGCAGCCGCTCCATGCACGCCGGGTCGTGCAGCAGCTTGTCCTGCAGCGACGACAACGTGCTCAGGCCCTCCGCGTGCACGCGGCGCCAGACGCGCCGCCGCAGCGAGGCCGGCGCGTACTCGCGGAAGTCGAACCCGTACCGCCGGTAGACCCCCTCGAGCAGCAGTGCCAGCTCGATCTCGTCGACGTCGTCCCGCGCCGCCGGCTGCTCGACCGAGGACGCCATCAACCTACTTATAGAGCCAAACGCGCATCAGGGACAGCAGCTGATCGGTGTCCACGGGCTTGGTGATGTAGTCCGACGCGCCGGCGGCGATCGCCTTCTCCCGGTCTCCCTTCATCGCCTTGGCGGTCAGCGAGATGATCGGCAGTCGCGCGAAATCCCCGTCGGAGCGGATGGCACGCGTGGTCTCGTAGCCGTCGAGCTCCGGCATCATGATGTCCATCAGCACGAGGTCGACGTCCGGATTGCGCCGGAGCACCTCGACGCCGTCGCGCCCGTTCTCGGCGTAGATCACCTCCATGCCGTGCGCCTCGAGGACGCTGGTGAGGGCGAAGACGTTCCGGACGTCGTCGTCGACGATGAGGATCTTCTTGTCCTTGAAGACCTCCTCGGCCGAGTGGAGCTGCTCGAGCAGTCGCCGCTTCTCCGCCGGGAGCTTGCGCTCGACTCGGTGGAGGAAGAGCGCCGTCTCGTCGAGCAGCCGCTCGGGCGAGCTCGCGTCCTTCACCACGATCGTGTCGGCAAGCCTGCGGAGCGTCTTCGTCTCGTCCTCGGTCAGCTCCTTGCCGGTGTAGACGATCACGGGCGTGGCGGCAAAACGCTGGTCGTTCTTGATCTGCTCGAGCAGCTCGAACCCACCGCTTTCCGGCAGCTTC